>JAGRGD010000294.1 GCA_020445665.1 Rhodocyclaceae bacterium | reverse complement strand
CTGGACGCCGATCGACGCCGTCACCTTGAACCCCGAGCGTGAAGCCGTCATCCGCGACCAGATCGATGCTGAGAACGCAAAGCGCCTGATCGCATGAGTCGGGCGACAACTATCTTGACGCGCTCCGTCACGCCGGCGTCACGTTGAATTCGTGTATGACCTGGACCCCGGCCGCTTCCAAGTCCCGAAGTTCAGCATTGAGCAAGGCCAGGGCTGCGTGCTTCACTCGCGCCTCCAGCTCGTTGCGGTTGGCAGTCGGAATGTTTGTCACGGCACGCTCCTCACAGAGATGCATGCAATTGTGTCCGGATCTGAGGTGGATCTTGATACGCGCCAGAAAGCCAATCGCGCGATTTACGGCCAATCGCTCACGTTCCGGTGCGCGAGCGACCTGCAGTGCACCGAGGCACGTTCTCAATTGTTGGGCCTTGGCATCGACCCGCTCAATCATGCCAGCCAGCTCAGACTCGCTGATCTCGGTGCCGTCGTGCATTTTGTCCCCCGCTTCGCCGATTCCGACGAAGGCAGTGTAGCGGGAGGCAGGCGGGTCCGCCGTGAGCCATTGACCATTGTCTCGCTGGGCGATGAGTCGATCTTTGGGCGCCCAATGTGCTTCAAGATCTGCTCTCTTCTTGAGGTTCCTGCAGGCACCAATCGGCCCAGGCCTGCATCATTGCGCGCCGCTTCTCAAACATGTCACCACGGCGGTAGGCCGCCTCCACCTTGTCGCCCACGGTGTGCGCGAGTGCGATCTCCGCCATCTCTGCTGGAAAATGGGTTTGCTCTGCGCACCAGTCCCTGAAGGTCGAGCGGAACCCATGGGGCACCGCCTGGGCGTTTGATTTCGGGTCCATCCACTTGAGCTGGTCTTCGTTCATGCGGCGAATCACCGAGGTCAAGGCCATGTCCGACATCGGCCGCTGCTCGCGCATGCCCGGGAAGAGCAGCTCGGTTCCGTCGAGTCGTGGCAGCGACTTAAGCAAGCGCAGCGCAGCTTGGGAAAGGGGGACGCGGTGCGCCCGACGCGCCTTCATGCGATCGGCCGGGACCGTCCATGTAGCGGCATCGAGGTCGATTTCTCGCCATTCGGCCAGGCGCACTTCGCCTGATCTCGCAGCGTTGAGAATGGCGAACTCAAGTGCGCGGGCTCCAAGGCCCTGAACGTTGCGCAGGGCGAGCATGAACTCGCTCATTTGCGCGTAGGGCAGGGCTGGGTGGTGTCGAACCTTCTTCACGCGGCTCGGCTTAGGGAGCAGGGCGTCGAGGTGTCCGCGCCACATGGCGGGGTTCTCGCCATCGCGCAACTTCTTCGCCTTCGCATACGAGAGCACCAGCTCGATCCGAGAGCGCACTCGGCTCGCAGTCTCGGGTTTGGTCGTCCAGATCGGCGACAGGATCGCGAGCAGGTGCTCGGCGGTCACGGCGGCCGGGGCGAGGTCCCCGATCACCGGATCGGCATAGGTCGCCAGGGTGTTGGCCCATTGGTCCGCATGCTTTGCATTGCGCCAACCCGCGCGGTGCGATGCGATGTAGTCGGCTGCCACCTGCCGGAAGAGCACTGTGCCGGCCTCCGCTTGCTTCGCTGCGTCGTTGGCCTCCTGCTCGCGCCGATTGCGCTCCTCGATCGGGTCGAGCCCTTCGCGGACCATTCGGCCGAGCTCGGCGGCGGCCGCCCGTGCATCGACTGCGGGACGCTCGGCCAGGGTGCCGATGCCCATCTCCCGTCGCTTGCCGTCTAGTTGAAAGCGGAAGATCCACCCCTTTGCGCCAGACGCCTGGACCCTGAGGTACAGCCCATTGCCATCTGCGTGCATGCCTGCCTTCGCGTGCTTGATCTCTAGTGCAGTCAATGCCATGAAACGTCCTCCAGCCCACCACTCAGCCCACCACTATTGTGGGCGCTGTTGGTAGTCGGCGCTAGACGCCACTGGAAGATGAACTGCAGAAAGCCCACTAAATTAAGGAGAAAACCGCCGATATCTGACGTGGATCTAGATATTCTTGGACTGGGGTGGATACAGGATAGGCGGACACCCTCTCCGCCAAGAGACCAGGAGAAGAGCGGCCTTCGGGCCGCTTTTTTTCGTTCACTCTCCGTGCCCTCAGTAGAAGTTCAGCGGCTTCCGCCTCGCCCGCACGGCTGGTGGCGGGCGTCTCCCGCTGCGCGCAGCGCCTGCACGCGAGGCTCGATCTGACGCCAATAGTCTTCCGTGAAGTAGCGGATGGTTGGCCGCTGAAGCCAGATCCGCGCCCGCATCCAGCGTGACCCGCGTCTTGCCGCGAAGCGCGCACAGCGCGCATGCAGCCACTCCGGATCAAAACCGGCCCATTCGCCCGCGATGCCGGCCAGGTTGGCGGACACGGCGGGCACCACCTCCAGGTCGTGGATCGCCTTCACCTCGGCGATGGCGTAGGGAGACGCGGCAATCACCCGGGCAATGTGCTCGAACTGGAAGTCGACCAGTTCGGTGTCGAGCCAGAAGTCTGCGAGGGCCTCCCAGACCGGCTTGCGATCACGAAGCTGCTGCGGGGAGAGCGGGAAGTTCACGTGTCGGATGTCCGCCGGGAGTCGTCGCAGGATTTTGCCCAATCCCGCGCGATTGCCCAATGGCCTGGCGGCAGCCACCGTTCGGGGCATCGTTCGGGCGACTGATGGTTCAGTCATCCGGAGGCCCCTCGGCCAGTTCGGCACGCAGACGCCGGCTCGCAGTTGCCCCGGCCCCATGGTTGCGCGAGAAGGTCGACGGGCGCGTGCGCCTTGACGTGACAGGCCGTCCGAGCCGCCGCTGTGCCGCGGGTGCGGATCCGCTAACAGGCAGGGTCGGTTCGGCCCAGCGCCACGTCCCACGGCGGCGGGTCGCCGCGAAAGCGGGCCTCCAGAAAGTCCACCAGCAGGCGCAGCGCCAGCGGCTGGTGCCGGCGGGAGAGGTAGATGGCGTAGATGCCGAGCGTCTCGGGCTCGTGCTCGGGCAGCAAACGCACGAGCCGACCCGAGCGCAGCTCGTCGTGGAAGAAGTAGGTGGGCAGCATGCCGATGCCCGCGCCGGTGAGGATGGCCCGCCGGAGCACCGCGGTCTCGTTGGTGTGGAAACTCCACTCGACCGGCACCGTGATCGTTCCGTCGCCGTCCTCGAAGCGGTACTGCTTGCCGATGCCGGAGGCGTGGGCAATGCAGCGGTGGCGGCGCAGATCGTTCGGCGTGCGTGGTACGCCATGGGACTCGAGATAGGCCGGGGCGGCGCACAGCACCGAGCGGCACACGGCCAGGCGCCGCGCGATCATCGTCGGGTCCAGCGTATTGGTGACGCGCACGGCGAGGTCGACCCGCTCGCCGACCAGGTCGGCCGCCTTGTCGCCGGCGGTCAGCACGATCTCGACCTGTTCGTACTGGCGCTGGAAGTCCACCAGCGCGGCGGTGAGCTGTGCGTCCGCGAAGGAGGCGGAGGTGGCCACCCGCAGCACGCCGGCCGGCTCGCGGCTGCGCTCGGCCGCCAGGTGGCGGGCCTCCTCCGCGATGTCGAGCAGTTGCCGGCAGACGGGCAGCGACGCGCCGCCAGCGTCGGTGAGGCTGAGCTTGCGGGTGGTGCGGTGGAGCAGGCGGGCGCCGAACCAGTTCTCGATGGCGGCCAGGTAGCGGCTGACCATCGCTGCCGACATCTCCAGATGCTCCGCCGCCTGGGTGAGGCTGCCCCGGTCCGCCACCTCGACGAAGACCCGCACGGCCGTCAGACGGTCCATTGAATCGATCCATGCATTAAACAATCAATCAAACTGAACTTTATCAACCGATACGCAATACATAAAGTGGCTTCCACACCCAACCCCCACGGAGAAGCCCCATGTTTTCGCGCAGCAAGCTCTTCAACTGGATCGTTCCCGCCCTGGCCCTGGGCGTTGTGGCCGCCACCGGCGCCAGTGCCGCCGAGCCCCTCGCCATCCAGGTCTACAACGCCGACGCCCGCAGCTTCCATGTCACCGCCAGCGTCGTCAGCGGCCCGACCGAGGCTGTCGTGATCGACAGCGGCTTTACCCGCGCCGACGGCCTGCGTATCGCCGCCGACGTCCTCGACAGCGGCAAGACCCTGACGACCATCCTGATCAGCAATGCCGACCCCGACTTCTACTTCGGCGCCGAGGTCCTGAAGGGCATCTTCCCCGACGCCCGCGTCGTGACCACGCCGGCCGTCCGCGCGAAAATCGAAGCCAAACGGGCCGCCAAGCTCGCATTCTGGTCGCCGAAGATGGGCGCCAACGCGCCCCGCGAGGCGATCGTGCCGGAGCCGCTGGCGGGCACCGTGCTGCGCGTCGATGGCGAGGCCATTGAAGTGCGCGGCACCGACGGCGTGCTCGCCCATCGCCCCTACGTGTGGATTCCATCGATCCAGACCATCGCCGGCAACATCGCGGTCTTCGGCGGCCTGCACGTATGGACGGCCGACACCCAGACCGCCAGCGAGCGCCAGGCCTGGCTCGCGCAGCTTGACGAGATGGCGGCCCTGAAGCCCAGCACCGTCGTCCCCGGCCACATGGCCGACGGCACCCCCCTGGACGCCAGCGCCATCGACTACACGCGGGCCTATCTGCAGCGCTTCGAGGCCGAAGCGGCGAAAGCGGGCAACAGCGCCGAGTTGATCCAGGCCATGAAGACGGCCTACCCGGAAGCCGGCCTGGGCATTGCGCTGGACATCGGCGCCAAGGTGGTCAAGGGCGAGATGCAGTGGTGATTCGTTGCCCGCAGCCGCATCGTCCATCCGGGCGATGCGGCGTGGTGACGTCCGACCGATTCATGGACACTGGCCCCATGCCCTCCACCGAACTGCACTATCTCTTCGACCCCCTGTGCGGTTGGTGCTACGGCGCTGCACCGCTGGTGGCCGAGGCCCGAAAGATCGTCCGCGTCGTGCCCCACGCGATCGGCATGATGACCGGCGCGCGCCGCCGGGCGGTCACGCCCCAGTTGCGCGCCTTCGTTGCACCCCATGATGCGCGGATCGCGCAAACGAGCGGACAGCCCTTCGGTGTGGGCTACCTCGATGGGCTCCTGCACGATACCGGCGCGGTGTTCGACTCCGCGCCCCCCACGGCCGCGATCCTCGCCGCCGACGCGCTCGCCGGGTGCGGGCTGGACATGCTCGCCCGCCTGCAGGTGGCGCACTATCTGGACGGGCGCCGCATCGCGGAGCGCGAGGTGCTGATCGAAGTGGCGACTGGACTCGGCCTCGCCCCGCATTCCTTCGACGCCGAGTTGGCGCGTCAGTCGGGTGCGCCGCTCCTGACCCATGTCGAGGCCAGCCGGGCCTTGATGGCGCAGTCCGGGTCCCACGGCGTGCCCGGCTTCATCCTCGACGTCGCGGGCGTTCGCGAGGTGGTCGACGTGTCGGCCCATCTGGGCCATGCCCACGTGTTCGGGGCATGGCTTTCGAGCCGGATCACTGAACGGTCCGCGAGCGACGGGGACCGGCGCGGGGCCTGAAAAGGGGCCGCCGCCACGTATGCGCAACGGCTCGGTGCCCGAGATGGTGAGGTCGTTCGCTCAGTCGGCGACGGCGGCTTCGATCGTGACCGGCAGGCTGCCGCGGGTCGCGAGCCATTCGATGCCCGAGTCGATGCGACCGAGCGGCACCAGCCCACTCGCATAGCCGAAATCCCGATAGAAGATCGCCAGATTGCCCCAGGGCGCGTAGTAGGTGATGTCGCCCACGTCCGGATCCATGCCGGCCGGTGCTCCCTCGGTGGTGAGCTTCGTCGGCAGGGGCGCGATCTTCTCGGTCGCCGCGTAATCCTCGAGCGTCAGCACGAGGGGCAATTGGGCATAGAACTGTCGGGCCGTGGGGGTGTCCTCGAGCGACGCGGTCAGCGACCGTTCGCCCGCTGTCAGTCGAATCTTCATGGTCTTGCTCCTGGTGGCGATGGCCTGCTGTGGGGGCGTCGTCTCGTCCGACGCCTGCGCGCCGGGGGTTGGCGCGGCGATGGTGAGCAGGCCGGCCACGGCTGCCATGACGATGGCGCCGCCGGCAGCCCTGGCGAAGCCGGCACGTGGGCAGATCCTCACAGTCCGCTCTGCTCGAAGTCCAGCACGATGCGCCCGCGCAGCTTGCCGGCGTCGAAGCGGCGATGCGCCGCCACCGCCTCGCTGGCCGGAAAGATCGCCGCGACGCGCAGGGGCAGAAGGCCTTCCGACACCTGCTGGCCGAGCCGGGCAATGGCAGCGTGGTCGGTGGCGTGGTCGCGCACGTTGACGAATCGGGTGACGATGCCGCGTTCCAGCGTCTCGTCGGGTTCGGGTCGCAGGTTGATGATCGTGCCCCCGTCGCGGACCGCCCCGACCACGTCGCGGCGAATGCCCGCAGCGTCCACGATGGCATCGACGCCCTCGTGCACGCGTTCGCGGATTCGCTCGGACAGGCGCTCACCCCGGCCAACGACATGCGTGGCACCCCGTTGCCGCAGAAAGTCCTCGTCCTCCGCGGATGCCACGGCAACCGTCTTCAAGCCCTCCGCGTTCGCCAACGCCATGGTGTAGGCCCCGACCGCGCCCGCCGCGCCGGTGACCAGGATGCTGGCGCCCCGAGGCAATGCGAGGTGGTCCAGGGCATTGCGGGCAGTGAGCGCATTCATGAGGAAGGAGGCGGCCGGCGCGAACGTGACGCCCGCCGGAATCGGCATGACGGACGGTGCCGGCAGGCAGACGTACTCGCTGTAGCCTCCGACGCTGCCGAAGTTGTCCACGATGCCGACCACCGGTTGCCCCACCGCCATCCCGGATTCCGGAGGCATGTCCGGGCCGATGGCGTCGATGATTCCGGCAACGTCCATGCCCGGAACGTAGGGGCGGGGCGTGTCGCCATACCAGGTCGCCAGGGCGCCGGTGCGCAGCATCTCGTCTACCGGGTTGATGCCGGCCGCACACACCTTGATGCGCACCTGGCCAGACGCGGGGCGTGGCGTCGGCAGCTCGATGGCGTGCAGGACTTCAGGGCCCCTGTACTGATGCAATCCAATCGCTTTCATGCAGATTCTCCGTTGATTGAGGTGTCCGGGGTCGTCCCGTCCGGTGACCCGGGCCCGAGCTACTGCGCGGCGATGGTCGCGCGGCGCGGCCCGGTGGTCGACCACCAGGCGCCGAACGACGATCCGGTCGCGTCCAGTCTCACGGGCTCGCCGATCATCGGGGTGAGCACGGCAACGGGACGGTCCTCGCTCGCCGCCCGCAGGCGCTCGAAGGGCTCGTCCCAGGCATGTCGGGCGATGCTGAAACGACCCACGTGCGCGGGCAGCAGGGCGGTGGCGCGCAGGTCTTCCGCCGCCTGGACGGCTTCCTCCGGGGTCATGTGGATGTAGGGCCAGCGCGCGTCGTATTGACCCATGTCGAGCGCCGCCACATCGAAGCGGCCAAAGCGTCGGGCAATCTCCTCGAAGTGCGGGCCGTAGCCGCTGTCTCCGCTGAACAGGAGGCGTCGCGAGGCGGATTCGAGCACAAAGCCGGCCCACAGGGTCTGGTTTCGGCGCAGCAGGCGGCCGGAGTAGTGGCGTGCCGGGACCAGGTGCACGGTCACGTCGGCGATCGACACGGCATCGAACCAGTCCCCTTCCCGAATGCGCGCCTCGGGAGAGCCCCAGCGCGCGAAGTGGGCGCCGACACCGAGGGGGGCGATGACCTGACCGACCTTCGGCGCCAGCGCGCGGATCGTCGCGTGGTCGAGATGGTCCCAGTGGTCGTGGGTGATCAGCAGGGCGTCGATCCGAGGCAGGTCTTCGGCCGACCAGAGCGTCGTGCCGTCGAAGGCCCGGGTCGAGAACGACACTGGTGCCGCGAAGGCGCTGAAGACCGGGTCGATCAGGATGCGCTGGCCCCCCAATTGCACGTAGTAGGAAGAGTGGCCCAGCCAGACAATCGTGTCCTGCGCCGCATCCAGCGCTCGCAGGTCGGTCCTGACGATCGGGATCGGGCCCTCGGGTCGCAGGTTCTCGCGCCTGCCGAGGAGGTTGCCCACGATAATCGACGGCACGCTTTCGCCGTCGAGCAGCACCGGCGTCTCGACGGCATTGTGAAAGGCACCGTCCGCGTAGTGGGGCGATCCTTGCAGCGAGGCCAGGCGTTCGCCCTTGGGTGCCGCGCCGAAGCGGGGGTGCTGCAGGGCGAGGGCGACCCCCAGGATCAGCAGCAGGGCAAGGGCCACGAGCGAGAAGGTCACCGGCCGCGCCACGCTCATCGGGCGCGCTTCGCGAACACGTCCCGCGCAACCGGCAGGGCCGAGAAGGCGTTGGGCCAGCCGGCGTAGAAGGCCAGGTGGGCAATGACCTCACCGGCCTGTTCCTGCGTCAGGCCATTGTCCATCGCGCGGTTCAGGTGGTAGGGCATCTGCGCCACCTGACCGTTGGCGATCAGGGCGGAGACCGTGACCAGGCTGCGGTCCCGTGGCGCCAGGTCGGGGCGAAGCCACAGGTCGCGGAACAGGACAGCGGTCGTGTACTGCTCCAGCCCCGGCGAGGTGCCGCCGAACTGCTGGCGGACGAAGGCGACGCGCTTTGCTTCGGCGTCCTCGTCCAGTGACAGGTGATCTGGCGAAACGGCGGGCAGTGCGGCCGGGTCGATCTGGCGGCGGGCGAAGACCGCCCGTGTGATCGCCGAGGCGGCAAGCGCGTTGCCGCGCCCGGCATAGAAGGCCAGATGGGTGATGATCTCCGAGATCTCCGCCGGCTTCACACCATGGTCGAGCGCCAGGCCGACGTGTTCGGCCAGCTCCGCCGTGTGGTCGCGCGCGATCAGTGCTGCCAGCGTGACGACGCTGCGGTCGCGTGGGGACAATTCGGGCCGCTTCCAAACCTCGCCCATCAGCCGATCGCGGCTGAACTGCGCCAGGGCCGGTGCGACCGACGTCAGGTCGTCGCCGGTCGGTTGCGCCCTGGCGGTCGCGCTGGTGAGCGCCGAAAGCGCGGCAGCCAGGATCAGTCGTTTCATCGTGCGAACTCCTTTGCGAGGGTCAGGGCCGTGCCCGGCTTGCCGTCGGGCCGGGCACGGGTCCAAGGCGCCGGGTGGTCAGTCGGCGTACTGGGTGTCGCTGACCTTTTCCATCCACGTGGCATTGCTGCCATCGAGGGACTCCTGGACCGCGATATGCATCATGCCCGTCGTCGCCGTCGCACCGTGCCAGTGCTTCACGCCGGGCGGAATCCACACCACGTCGCCGGGCTGGATCTCGCGTTTCGGGCCGCCCCATGCCTGGACCCAGCCCTTGCCGGAGGTCACGATCAGGTTCTGACCCAGCGGGTGGGCGTGCCAGGCGGTGCGGGAACCCGGTTCGAAGGTGACGAGCCCCGCCGAGGTCCGCGCCGGTGCCTCGGGGCGGAACAGCATGTCGACCCGGACCGGGCCGGTGAACCAGTCGTCCGGACCTTTGAGGGAGGCTTGCTCGCCATTGCGCGTGACGACGATGGATGCGGGTGCCGCCGTTTCGGCGAGGGTGGGCGTGGCGCCCAGGGCGGTGACGGTGGCCGTGGCGGCCAGCAGGGTTTTCATGGTGTGTTCTCCGTGTCATGGGGGGGCGGCGGCGCGTACCTCGGGGGACTCAGAACGTCGAGGCGTCGATCACGTAGCGGTAGCGCGCCCGTTTGATCACCACCTTGTTCCAGGCGGTGTTGATCTCGTCGGCGCGGATGATCTCGATGCGGGGCAGCACCTGGTGATCGGCGCAGTAGTCGACCACCTCCTGGGTTTCGGCCATGCCGCCGATCAGCGAGGCGTTGAAATTCACGCGGGAGGCGGACAGGCCCAGCGCGTTGACGGTCAGCTCGAAGCGCTCGGGCATGCCGACCTGGGTGAAGGTGCCGTAGGGCTTCACCAGCGCGACGTAGGCGGCCACGTCGTACTGGTACGGGATGGTCGAGATCATCAGGTCCAGCGAGCCCTGGTGCGGGGCCAGCTTCGCCGGGTCGTCGACCACCACGACCGCCTTCGCGCCGAAGGCCTGGATGTCCGCCACCTTGTCGGCAGAGGTGGTGAAGGCGGTCACCTCCGCGCCCTTCGAGACGGCGATCTGAATGGCCATGTGGCCCAGTCCGCCCACGCCGGCCACGCCCACCTTCATGCCCTTCCTCACCTTGGCGCGCATCAGGGGCGAATAGGTGGTGATGCCGGCGCACAGCAGCGGCGCCGCATCCTGCAGGCGGATGTGGTCCGGGATGTGGACCGCAAAGTGGTCGCGCACGACGATGTTCGTCGCGTAGCCGCCCTGGGAGATGCCGGTGGGCGAGTCGGCCTCCGGATAGCCATAGGTGAAGACGGTGTCGGGGCTGTACTGCTCTTCGTTCTCCACCCCGTCCAGTTGCTCGAGGCGGCTATTGACCATGCAGCCGACGCCGGCCCGGTCGCCGACCTTGAAGCGGGTCACCGACTTGCCGACGGCCGCCACAATCCCGACGATCTCGTGCCCCGGCACCTGGGGATATTGCTGCGGGCCCCAGTGACCTTTCATCTGGTGGATGTCCGAGTGGCAGATGCTGGCGTAGCGGATGTCGATCAGGATGTCGTTGTCCTTGAGCGCGCGCCGCTCGAACGACCACGGCACGAGCGTGCCCGAGGTGTCGATGGCGGCGTAGCCGCGGGAGGGAATGGTCTGCCTGGCGGCGGCGAGCGCCGCGACAGGGGTGTTCAGGAGGAGGGCGCCACCGGCGGCGGTGCCGGAGCGTTTGACGAATTCCCTGCGGTCGAGCGGTTTGGTGTCGGACATGGTTGTCGATCCTTCAAAGTGGGGAGAGGCAGGTCCGGGGGGCGTGCCACTGGCGGGTATGTGCCGTGCTGGCCTGGTGCTTGCCTGAAGCGATGGCAGGCCAACGAAACATGGCGCCGTGGCGTGGGGCCGGATGGAGCGCTCTGCTGCGCTTCATTCGCCTTCTCCATTGGATTGGGTGCATTCATTGTTGAGCAGCGGCCTTCGTGAGGGGTATCCAGATCCTCGCGATTGATTGCCTGTTTCTATGAGTGGACACAGTTCTGTGTACGCATGGCGCCCTCGCCGCGCTACAGTGGCAGCCGGGGTGCGAACCGCCGCATGCGCGTGCCCCCGACCGTGCAAGGACAAAGGGAGACCGACATGCCAAGCGAAGCCCTGGCCGGGATGATCGACCGCTGGACCGAGGGCCTCAGCGACTGCCCCACCGCGATGCCGGACCTCGCGCTCTTTCGCCGCGAGGTGCCCGCGCCGCCCACGATCTGCCTGGTGGAACCCAGCATCGTGCTGGTGGCTCGGGGTGAGAAACAGATGTGGTTCGGTGGCGAACCCTACCCGTACGACAGCGAGCGCTTCCTGATCACCTCGCTCGACATACCCGCCAACTCGGAGGTCCTCGTCGCCAGCCCCGAGCTGCCCTGCGTCGGCCTCGTGCTGCGACTGGACCTGCGCCTGCTGGCCGAGCTGATCGCCCAGGGCGGCATCTCGCCGCCCGCAGAGCGGTCCGACGACCGCGGCATCGGCATCGGCACCGTCAACCCGGCCATCCGCGAGCCCTTCGACCGGCTGGTGGCGCTGCTGGACGAACCGGACGCCATCCCCTTCGTCGCGCCCTTGATCCGGCGCGAGATCCACTACCGCCTGCTGATGAGCGACCAGGCCACGCGCCTGTGGCAGATCGCCTCGGTGGGCAGCCAGAGCCAGCGGGTGGCGAAAGCCATCGACTGGCTCAAGCTGAACTACGCCTCACCGATGCGCATCGACGCGCTCGCGGAGCGGGTGCAGATGAGCGTCTCGAGCTTCCACCAGCACTTTCGCAAGCTCACCGGGATGAGCCCGCTGCAGTACCAGAAATGGCTGCGCCTGAACGAAGCCAAGCGTCTGATGCTGAACGAAGACCTGGACGCCACCAGCGCCGCCTACCGCGTCGGCTACGAGAGCCCGTCCCAGTTCAGCCGGGAGTACAGCCGGCTCTTCGGCGCCTCGCCGCGGCGGGATGTGGACGACCTGCGGCGTGAGGCGCGCGGATCACGCGTTGGCGCAGTTGCGTAGGGCGGAAGCGCGAAGCGTTGTCCGCCATGGTCCGGCTCGTAAGGCGCGTTCTGGCGGATGACGCCTTCGGCTCTTCCGCCCTACAGACTTGATGACTGCCCGCCGGCGAATCTGGCTCAGCGCGCGCGGAGGAAGGCCCGGGCATGCCGTGGCGATATACTCACGCGGCCCATGACAAACCCAGTCGGGTTTCCCAACGGAGGCGCCCTTGAGCGATGTGTTCCTGAGCTATGCCCGGGAGAACCAGATAGCCGCTGAAGCCCTCGCGAAGGCGCTGGAGGCGGAGGATCTTTCGGTCTGGTGGGATCGCCACATCGTGGCCGGGTTCACCTTCGACGACGTGATCGAGGACGAGCTCGACAGCGCGGGCAGCGTCATCGTGCTGTGGTCCGAGGCCTCGGTGGGGTCGGAGTGGGTGCGCTGCGAGGCCTCGGCAGCGGCCGAACGGGGCGTGCTGATTCCGGTCTCGCTCGATGGCCAGCGACCGCCGCTGGAATTCCGACGCAAGCAGACCGTGTCGCTCACCGACTGGGCGGGGGAGCGAGACCATCCTGGCTTCGTCCAGGTGCTGCACGCCATCCGCCAGGGTGCCGCGATGTCCGAGCCGCCCGACTTGCCCGTCTCGCCGGCGCCCGCCAGCCCGGCGAAGGGCTGGCCCCAGTGGCTGCTGGTGCCACTGGGCCTGGCCGTTCTGGTCGGCCTGTTTGTGCTCCGGGCGGGCCCGCCGGATGTCCCCCCGCCGCCGCCGGCGGCGTCCGAGGCGGCCGCCGCTGCACCGAAACCGGCCCATACCTATCGCTGGGAGCTGGTGGCCTCGAACATCGATGACGACGTGTATGTGGAGATCAATGCCATCGAACGCTTCAAGAAGGCGGGCGGGCAGGCTACGTTCGACCTCACGCCATACCTGACGGGTGGCGACGACAGGGTGAATGTGCGCCTGGGTAACGGCAACTGCTTCGGGAGTTCGTTGAACGTGCAGTTTCTGCGCGATGGCAAGCCCTACGGTGGCACGGCGCGCCACCAGGCGGCTTTGTCCCATTGCGGCTGGCAGTTCGACTGGGAATGGGTCGTGAACCGGACGAGCGGCGTCAGCCGGCGGGCGAAATAGACTGGCTCCGGACCTGGTCCGAGCCAGGGCAAAGAACGCTGAACGCGGTAAGCTGCGGACCGGTTCCGGTTCGAGGGAAGGACATCCGACCATGCATGAAATCAAGTGCCCCCACTGCGGCAAGGCGTTCAAGATCGATGAGGCGGGCTATGCGGACATCGTCAAGCAGGTCCGTGACCACGAGTTCAATGAGCAGTTGCACGAGCGGCTCGAACTGGCGGCCCAGGACAAGCAGAACGCCGTGGCGCTGGCCGAAGCCAGGCTCGCCGCCGAGTGGCAGGAGCGGGCGGCCGCGCAGGCTGCCGAGATTCAGTCTCTCAGGACCGAGCTCGAGGGTGGCGAGATGGCGCAGAAGCTGGCCGTGAGCGAAGCCCTCGCCGCGGTGGAGAAGGAGCGCGACACACTGGCCAACGCGCTCGAGACGGCGCGGCGCGCGCAGCAGGCCGCGGCGGAACTGGCCGAGGCGAAGCGGCTGGGCGACCTGCAGCAGGCCGCCGCCGCCAGGGACGCGGAGATCCAGGCTCTGAAGGCGAAACTGGAAGGCGCTGAGACCGAGCGCAAGCTCGCCATCCGCGAGGCCCTGGGCGGCGTCGAGAAGGAACGGGACGAGCTGCGCAGCAGCCTGCAGCGCGCTGCGCTGGAAAAGGAACTGGCCGAGACCTCGCTGAAAGACAAGTACGAGACCCAGATCAAGGACCGGGACGCGGCCATCGAGCGCCTGCGCGACATGAAGGCCCGGCTGTCCACCAAGATGGTCGGCGAGACCCTCGAGCAGCACTGCGAGACCGAGTTCAACCGCATCCGCGCCACGGCCTTCCCGCGCGCCTATTTCGAGAAGGACAACGACGCGCGCAGCGGCAGCAAGGGCGACTACATTTTTCGCGACCGGGACGAGGCGGGCACCGAGATCGTCTCGATCATGTTCGAGATGAAGAACGAGAGCGACGGCACCGCCACCAAGGGCAGGAACGAGGATTTCCTGAAGGAACTGGACAAGGACCGCAACGAGAAGGGCTGCGAATACGCGGTGCTGGTCTCCCTGCTCGAGCCCGACAGCGAGCTCTACAACACCGGCATCGTCGACGTCTTCCACCGCTATCCGAAGATGTACGTGGTGCGGCCCCAGTTCTTTCTGCCCATCATCACGCTGCTGCGCAATGCGGCGATGAATTCGCTCCAGTACAAATCGGAGCTGGCGCTCGTCAAGGCCCAGAACATCGACATCACCCGCTTCGAGGAGCAGCTCGAGACCTTCAAGTCGGCCTTCGGCAGAAACTACGATCTGGCCTCCCGCCGCTTCGAGACCGCCATCGAAGAGATCGACAAGTCGATCAACCACCTGCAGAAGACCAAGGACGCGCTGCTGGGCGCCGACCGCAACCTGCGTCTTGCCAATGACAAGGCCCAGGACGTGACGATCAAGAAGCTGACGCGGGGCAATCCGACCATGAAGGCGAAGTTCGACGAACTGGGGCCGCGCGACGCGGGCGACGCCGAATGAGCCGGCGCCGGGCCACCCACGGCGCGGCCGTCGCGCCCAGGCCCGCGCAGCGCGCGGGGCTGAAACAATCGCCGGCCGTCGCCTGGCTCGTCATCGCCTTCCTGCTCGGCGGCGGGGCCTACCTGACCACCTCGGGCTGGGACAACGTGTACACCCTCCACCGGCTCGAACAGGCGTCATCGGCGGTCGAAGGCCGGGTTCTGGGCAAGGCCACGCGGGCACTGTCGCGGGGCGGACAGTCGTGGACGCTGGTGGTCGAATACCAGCCCGAGGGCCACCCGCCGCTCACCAAGACCTTCGACGTGAATGGATCCACCTACCGGGCCGCGGTAGCGAGTGGCGTGGTCAGGGTCACCTACCACCCGGACGACCCTGAAGTGAGCCTGATCACGAAGTTCGCGATCCTGCCCTTCCAGATGCTGCTCGGCCTCGGCATCCTGATGCTCCTCGCCGGCGCTTTCTGTGTGTGGATCGTGCGGCGCCCGGAGGCGGCGAAGGGCGCGGACGACGCGTCGGTCTGAGGACGGGCCGGCCCGCCGTCACCTACAGCGCCGATCGGCATTGTCTGACACGCCAATGCGCCGACATGCCATGCCGGCCCGCCGCGCCGTGGACGAAGCTTCAGGTCAGGACAAGCGCATCTCGCGCGAGGCGTCCCTCAAGGAGTCGTCGTCATGAACACCCAGCGCCTGCAGGACGAAAACCACCGCTACCGGGGCACCGGTGGCGTCAGCCAGAACAACCGTGCCTGCGGCTTCCGCCCGGCCTTCCTTGATACCGCGACCGGTACGATCCACCTCTCCCGCTTCGCCAATCATCGCCTCGCGCCGGTCCATGTGCTCGATGGCCTGCCCGCCGGGCTGATCGCGCAGCGGGATGCCTGCGGCCGCGTGACCCACGCGAAAGCCAGCCTCGTCTCGGGCTTCGAGTGCTCGGGCCGCTTCTATACCCGCGACGAGGCGCTGCGCCTCGCCTCATGAAACTGCTGGCCGAGCCGGGCGAGGCAAACCGCTAGCTAGCGGCACTCCGCCGCCATGCGCGCCAGCGCCGATGGTTTGGTGTTCCGGCCGACCACGGCCTCGCAGGCCTGGATGATCCGAGGGTCGGTGTGAAAGCCCGTCAGGCAGAAGCAGCGGTCGGGGCCGTCCGCCGGCGCCCCTTTCGCCGCGCAGCGGCCCTTGAGGTCCACCATTTGCGCTGGCGACCACGCGTTGAGCAGCGGCTCGCAACGCCGGACCTCGGCGTCGGTGTCCATCGTGCCCGTGACACACGCACAGTGTTCATCGCTGGCGGCGAGCGGGGTTTCCGCCATCGCCAGGCCCGGCGCAAAACCGAGCCAGGCAAGGGACAGGGCTGCGAATTGAGGTGAATTCATGCTCGCCACTCCTTTCCGCCGTGAGGCGTCGGATGCATCGTGAGCCCCGCGAGGGGCTCGAGTCTCGCTCGACGTCGGGGACGCCATGTCATGGCGCGGTGTCCTGCGTCGCTGCGCAGGCCTCTGGTTTTTCCAGGTAATGCTCGCAGCGCTCCGCCCGGGTCAGCGGTGTGAGGCGCCCGATCACGTCGTCCGCCCAGGCAACCGCCTGCGCCACGGAACCGGGCCAGGCGCGCAGGCTGGCGTCGTCCGCCCGGCTCAGGATGCGCCCGTCGGCCAGTTGCAGCGCCTGTTTCACCTCGGCCTGGTGACCCCGCAGGATCACGCCGGGTGTGCCGTCCGCAGCAACGAACTGGAGGGCGTGGCGGTCGGCCGCCGCCGGCCAGACCAGGAAAGCCCCGTCGGCGAGCCCGATCGCGCCGTCGATCTCGTGGGAAAGGAGGCGGCGCTCCGGCGTGCCGTCGGGGCGCCACAGCCACGTGCCCTGCTGGTGGCTCGCCACCAGCAGCCTGCCGTCGGCGAGCGGAAAGATCCTGTGCCGGGGATAGCTGCCGTCGGAAGGCGCCACGACCGGGATCTCCTGCAGCGACAGATCCGGGGCAAGGATCGCCAGCCGGCCGCCGAAGAGACTCAGCAGGATCCGGCCGTCCGCCAGCAGGAACTCCTCGGCGATGCCGGTGGGTTCGTCGAGTGCGAGCGACTGCGACCGGCCACCCGGCAAAGTCCAGACGGCCGTGCCCACGCCCTGGTCTACGATCAGGAGCTGGTTGTCCCCGAGGGGCAGAAAGACCATCGGCCTGAGCGCCTCGTTGGCTTGAAGGGCCGGCCCGGGCTCGCCCTGCGCGCTCCACAGCTGCAGACGATGGCTGCCGCTGCGGGTGATGAAACGCCCGTCCGCTAGCCGATAGACTCGGACCAGGGGGGCGCCGTCCGCGCCGATGGGACGACGGTCGATCAGGCGTCCATCGTGTTTCCAGCGCCAGAGCGCCCCTGTCCGGTCGAATCCGATGATCTGCCCCGATGGTGTCTGCGCGGCTTCGAGCATTTCCACTGCGGCACCGGCCAGGTCGGCTTCGATGTCGCCGCCGGGGCGCCACAGGCGCAGGGCCGGGCCGGGCTCGCGATTGCTGTGGTTCGCGCCGCGGGTCAGGAGGCGCCCGTCGGCCAGCTCGAGGACCTGGTCGATATCGCGACCGTCATGGCGCAACATCTGGCGCATGACCAGATCCGGGCCATGGAGTGCGACCGCGCCAGCGCCCGTGCGGACCGCCACCCATCCGTCCGAGAGGTGCCACACGGCCTCCGCGTTGCCGTCCGCGAGACGAACGTGGCCGCGCGGATCGGGTGCCTCGCCCCAGATCCGCGCGGTCCGGTCCTGGAAGCTCCAGGTCAGATAGCGACTGCCCGGCAGCGGCTCGAAACCGCTGACAGCGCCTTCATGCCCGCGCAGCACACGCAGCGGGTCGCCCTCGCGGCTCCACAGGCGCGCGCTGCCGTCGCTGCCGACGGTAGCGATCCTGCCGTCGGGCCATTGTGCGGCCGACGTGGCGGGCGCCTCGTGGCCACTGAGCAGTGGCCCGCGCGTGCCGTCGGTGTGCCAGATGGCCGGCGTCGACGAGTTGATGCCCAGCAGTAGCCGCCCGTCATCGAGGGGCATCCCCTGCAGCGGCACATCGCTCGCTGCGACCAGCGCCAGGGACTGCCCCTTTGCATCCCAGAGCCGGGCCCACCAGACATGGTCCCTGTAGGCCTCCTGGCCCCAGGTGTAGAAACGACCGTCCGACAGCGGGAACGCGAAGGGCACGTTCCAGGGCGCATGCCTGTGGGCCTTGTCGACCGTTGTCAGCAGTTCGCCGGCGGCAGACCAGATGCGCAGCTCGGTGCTGCTGTCGAAGGTGACGAGGCGCCCGTTGGCCAGTTCGAGGGCGCCCTGCAGCATCTGCTCGTGCCCCGACAGCTCTGGGCCGGGGCGGCCGTCCGTTTGCCACAGCATCGCGCTGTGGCGGCCGGGAAACTGAACCCGCGACTGCCAGGTGAGGAAACGGCCGTCCCGCAGCAGCATCGCGCCGCGCAGCCAGGGCAGGGGGCTCTTCAGTACCAGTTCGGGCACGAGGCCCGCACTCCAGACCCGGTATTCGTCGCCAACGATGGCGGCGACGCGGCCGTCGCGCAGCCGCTCGAAGGTGATCCAGCCGTCGTCCGTGAGGAAGGTTTCATGGGCGCTGCCGTCGTCGCCCCACAGCCGTGCGGTCTGGTCGACACCCCAGCTGAGCAGCCGCCCGTCGTCAAGACGCAGCAGGCCGTGGACGCCGGTGTCGCGATCGCTGTCCGGCGCGGTCGGGTGCTTGTGGGCAACGACGCTGCCGAGCAGGCGCCCGTCCGCATCCCAGAAGCGCAGGGCGCCGTCCCGCGCCCAGGTCACGATGCGCCCGTCGGGCAGCGCCAATGCCCCTTTGATGCCGTCCCGATGGCCGCGCAGCGTGGCGTGTTCGTGCAGCCTGCCGTAGGCGTCGAAGATGACCTGGGCGGCCTCGACGGCGAAGGGCCGCTCGGGCGTCGCCAGATCGGCCGGCAGCGCCGCGCGGGCCAGCGCGAGGGCATTCGCGGCATCGCCTCGCGCCAGATCGCCCTGCGCCGCGCGAGCGAGGAAGCGGGACTGGATCAGCTGGGCCGCCTCGCGTCGTGCCTCGGCGACCTCGGCCACCGCGGCGGCTTGCGCGGCCGCGGCCTCGGCTTCGCCCGCTGCGCGGCGGGCGTCGTCGGCCTTGCCCCGGGCGTAGCCAAGGGCCGCCAGGGCCGCCAGCAGGAACGCCACGGCGACGACGAGGCCCGTGGTCGTCGCCCGCACCACGCGGCGCGCCGCACCGGCCTCACTGGCGCGCGCTCGCTGCGCGGCGTCGCGCTCGGCCTCTGCGGTCGCCCTGGCCTGCTCAAGTTCCTCGAGTCGGCGCCGCTCCTCCCCGAGCAGGCGGTGCTCGTCCGCATCGCTGGCGGCGAGATACGCCAGCTGCAGTGCCGTTGGCGCCGGGGCGCTGGCCGGCTTTGCCGCCAGCCAGTCGTGGGCCGCGGCGAGGGCGTGGCCCCGCAACAGGTAGGCGGCCGCGCGCCCGGACACCTGCCAATCCGCTGCCCGCTCGCCGAGCCGGGTGTGCTCGCGCAGCCACCCCAGGTCGGTCATCAGCGCGCTCACCAGCTTCGGCAGGCCACTGACCGCGTGGGTTCCCTCGAACGGAACGGCATTGAGCGCGCTGAGGCCGGCCGGCACCGCGGCGAAATCCACCGCCCGCCACAGCACCGGGATGATGCGCTTCGAAAGCCGCTGGGCCTCGGCGACCTCCCAGGCGCAGACCTCGGAGGCGACGCTGTCTGGCGAGAGCACGAATACCATGGTGTCGCACTCGACGATCAGGCGGCCAAGGCGCGCGCGCCAGTCCTCGCCGTGGGCGATCCCGGCCCGGTCGATCAGGATCTCGAAGTCCGCCGACGCCGCGAGACCCGCGACGAGCTCGTCGGTGAACGGGAGATCGGCCCGCGAATACGAGATGAAGAGCCTGGATCGATCGGTGTCTGCCATCAACCCTCCACGGGCGGGGTGGGCACATCCGCCAGACTTGCCGGCCAGCCGATGCTTGTGGGATCAGCATAGGCAATGGCGCGCCACTTCCTCTGTGGCGTTGCCGGCTCCGATATGCCCCCGGCTTGTGCAATTAATGACATTCGCAGATCCGGCGAGGGCAATCAATGGTTTCGGGTGCCACCCGCCGTGCGGCAGAGAGCCGGACCATGCGGGCGGGCGGCCCGTCAGCGCGGCAGGCGACCCGTCCAGCGTCTGCGCCCTTGCGCTTGCGATTCGCCGCGCAAGCGATCAAGGTAGGCGGCCATCGAGAACCGTGACGAACAGGGGGGACGCGATGCAACGCAGGATGGGACGCCTGGCAGGCTGCCTGCTGCTTGGATGTTGCACCGTGGCCGGGGCAGCCGAACCCGACCTGGAGAAGCTGCAGCCGGACTGCTCTCAGTTAGGACCGGGCTGGCGGCCGATCCAGGGTATCCGGCTCAATGACCTGCGCGATCTTTCGCGCCTGCCTGGCGTGCTGCGTGCGGATGCCGGCAAGCTGGTCGCCCAGATCCAGCCGCTGGGCATCGCCGCGATGGGCGATTATTCCTGCGCGCAGACATCCGGCGCGCAGAACGTTGCCACGGTGCGGGCCTTTCGCTTCGCCGACACCGCGCGGGCCGAGGCCTGGTGGCGGCAGAAGTACGAATACGCAGGTTGGCAAAAGCACTATGCACGGGTCGAATCTGCGGACCATCCCGCGCTGGACAGCCTGCAGATCAACAAGCGGGTCGTCCGCCGCGGCCCGTACTGGATCACTGCGCAGCAGCGCGGCGAGGGGCAGGCGCACCTGCAGCTCCTCGCCGACGTGCTTGCCCGGCTGGGCGCGACGCCGTCGCGCTGAACGCAGCGTTGGGGGCCGGCATCAGGTGGCCCGTTGGCCGGGAGTGCGCCTTCGCTGCACCCTGGTACCCCATCGCCAGGCGACATAGCCGGCGTGCGCCGGCCATTTGGGCGGATACTGCGCGGGTGCGCATGGACCCATACGCCCCGATAACGAACGCAAGGAGGACCGCCCCATGATGTCGCTCGACCTGGCCACCAGGCTCATCGACGAAGCCGTTGCCGAAGCCGGGGCGCGATCCCTCGGACTGTCTTTCGCAGTGACCGATGGCGCGGGCATCGTCGTGGCCGCCGCCCGCACTGACGCCGCGCCCCCGGCGACGATCGAGGTGGCGATGGCCAAGGCCCGCTGCGCCGCCACGTTCCGCCGGCCGACCCAGGTCTTCGAGCAGCGGTCCATCTCGGGAGAACCCGGCGTGGTGACTTTGCCGGGCGTCGTCGCGCTGGCGGGCGGGGTGCCGGTCGTGGTCGATGGCGTAGTGATCGGTGCCATCGGGGTATCGGGCAGCGCACCGGCGATCGACCACGAGGTGGGGGCCGCGGTGATCGGCAGGATCGACCGGCTGGCCTGACGCGGAAGTGTCCCGGTACGTGGGAAACCGGCGGGCGACGATGGCGGTTTCAGGCCGATCCTCGTCCGAAGCCGTGGCGCGCCGTGGGCCGTGAGGCGGCCGGATCCGTGCGGTTGGCGTGTCGGAGGCGGGCAGGTCTCACGACCTGGCGAAGGGCGGGCTGATTTCCACCGATGTGGACGATGCCGCTCACAGGCTTCCGCCATTCGGCGGCTGCGCGGCTCCGACGGAGGGGGCGGTCGAAAGATTTTCGACGGGTTCGAAATCGACCAGCCAGGCGCCGGCCAGTGGTGCCTTGAGCATGACTGCCGCGACGAAAGTGCCGGAATGCCGCTGTGAGATATTCGTGGTGAAAAAACCGGAAACGGGGGCGATTCCCGCGGCACGGTCACAGTAGGGGCATGGACCGGTGAAGGCTCTGGCGATAAGTGTCGCAGGCCCGCCGCCATATCCATCGTTCCCCAATACCCAACGCGGGTCACCATTCGCGTCGTAGAAGTAGAGGACCGAAACCAGCGTCGCGCCCTGATGCACCACGGTAAAGCCGTATCCAGGCCTGTCTGGCTGGTACCACAGGCCGGTGATGTCCTCGACAACTCTGGCGGTGTCGTCAAAAACGTACCGGACAATGGGCTCCGATCCCACCTTGCCGTCGAGTTCCCACTGCAGGTTTGCCGAGTCCTGGTCCGAGAAATCGATGGACAGCGTTCCGGCTCGCGATTCGATGGGCGACTGGGTGTCGGCGTCCCATCGATAGCGATACATGGGGACGGCGAGCGATGTCCCATCCGGCAGGCCGGTGGCCAGGTACCAGGTGGGGTTGCCGGCTTCATCGTAGGTGTACCAGACCACCACGATGTTGCCACCCACCGGCGTGATGTCGAAGCCGTGGCCGGCCGCGGCGGGATTCCACCAGAGCCCGCCGTGGGGCTGGAACACCTGCGCATGCGACAGGGTCGGGATCGCGAACAGGCCCCAGGCAAATGCCACGAGGCACGCGCGAAGCCATGCGGTTCGCGCGCTTTTCAGGCGTGAGCGGATCATTGTTTCCCCCAATGGATCCATGGCAGGCCCGGC
Source organism: Rhodocyclaceae bacterium (assembly GCA_020445665.1). Lineage (GTDB taxonomy): Bacteria > Pseudomonadota > Gammaproteobacteria > Burkholderiales > Rhodocyclaceae > Cognatazoarcus. Next base: position 63,507 of record JAGRGD010000294.1, on the reverse strand, counting down.
CGGGCCTGCCCCCCGGTCAGCGATAGCCTGGCGTGCAGCCACCGAAGATCCCGTAGCCGGTGTTGTTGACGTAGGTGGAGGGCGGTGCAATCGGTTCGGCTGCGACGAAGTAGTGTTCCCAGACGAGGGTCGGCGTGCACGCCACGTCTTCCCATTCGAAGGTCTTGACCGCGTCGATGCTGCCGTCCATGCCGATGTCGTAGCTGTTCTTCGTGACCCGGCCGGCGCCATCGACGGTCATGGTCACGCTGAGCTTTCCGCGCAGCGGAAAATCGAAATCCCAGCGGGTGATGGTTCCCGCGGCATTGCGCGTGAACGCCGAGCGCTGGTAGTAGGTGCTGGACTCCGCGGCCGAGGGTTGAAACTCCTCGAGCAGAATCAGTTCTCCCGCGGCGTTGTAGGTGTACTGGATTTCCGCATCGAAGCCGGTGCTCCCCGACGAGACGGCGCCGGAGACGAGCCCGCTCGCGTCATAGGTCAGTTCCATGGTCTGGAACGGGACGTCGTTCGAGCCGAAGTGTTGATAGGACGTCAGGATGCCCTGCGCGTCGTGCTGGACGTTCGCGTAGTAGCTGCTGTTGCCGAACTCCCTTTCGGTCAGCGAGTGCCAGTAGGTGACGCGCCCGTTGGCGTCGAAGGTGGTCGAATTGGTGCGGCTGCCGTAGCTCGCGGTTTCGACCTTCCAGACGCTGCTTAGGCTGCCGGAGGACGGATATTGAAGGGTCAGGGTCTCGTTGTCGTTGTCCGGCGCGAACCAGGTGGCCAGGGGAATCTTGGTGTCGGCATCCGGCGTGCCATCGTCGGTGTAGGTGTGCTGGATCTCGATGAGCCGCCCCTGCGCGTCATAGCTGAATTCTTCGACGCCTTCGAAGGTGCCGTTGTTGTCGAGGTCGACGCGCGTGCGCTTGATGCGTCGGCTGGTGCCGGGCAGGGTGACGACCGGGATCGCGCTGGACAGCATCGAGACCGATGCGCCGCTTCCGGTCCAGCTGCCGGCGAGGGGCGCGGGAAGGGAGATGGCGATGTCCATGTTGCCGCCACTTCCCGTCAGCGCGTGGGACAGGCTGCCGGCGCTGGTGCCGACGATGCTGGTTGCCGCGCAGGACGGGCATGGCCCGGTGTAGGTGTCCATCGGAATGCTGGCCTGCCCGTTGCCTTGCGCAGCGCTGCCCAGGGCCCAGGTGGGCGCCCCGTCAGCGTCATAGAAATAGAGGACTGCGGCCTCGGTCGTTCCCTGGGTGACAACGGTCAGGCCGTAGCCGGGCCTGGCCGGCTCGTACCACAGTCCGGTCAGGTCGCTGCCGCCGAGGGCTTCCGACGAAAACACGTACGGCTCGATGGATTCCGAGCCCGCGACGCCGTCGAGGGTCCAGCGGATCGATGCCGCACGCGTCGAGCTGAAATCGATGGAGACGCTGCCGACGCCGGCGCTCGCGGCCGCGCTCCCGTTCCAGGTGTAGCGATCGAGCGAGGCGCTCCATTGCGTGCCATCCAGTGGGGCCGTCGCCAGGTACCAGACCGGTCGGCCGTCCGATTCGTAGGTGTACCAGACGAGTGCGAGCTGATCGCCGGCGGGGGCCACGTGGAAGCCGTGGCCAGCGCTCGCCGGGTTCCACCACAGGCCACCATCGGGTCGAAAGCCGCTGGCGGCCATGGCCAGCGCAGCGTGGAGGGTCAGGAGGCTCGCGAACAGGAGGTTCACGCTCAGTTTCTTGGTCATGGAACGGGCTTGGGTCGTCAGTAGAAGGTTCGGCGGAGCGAGGCACAGCTTCGCAGTCTGCGATGCGCCGCATCGGGCAATTCTGGCGCCCCAGGGGGGGGCGGGCTGCTCTGTCCGGTGGGGCCGCAACCGGCCTCGGGCGCGGGCAATGCGAGCGGGCGGCTGCCGACTTCGGTGATACGGGTAACCACAGGCCTCACGCAATCTGTATGACATGTCCTGCCGATCCCCCCGCTTTCCGAGAGCCGGAAGCTGCCTAGCATTTGGCATACCAGATTTGCATGCCATTGAATCAGCGGAGAGCTGCGTTCTTGCGATGCTTGAAGTGTCAGAATTTTCGACAGAAAGCCAGGCCTGATTCGCTGCCCGGAACCCGTTAGGGCGGCCCTCGACTGTCGCGAGCCCGGCGTGCGAATGGCGGTGTCGCGGCATGCCCGGCGAAGAGGGGAAGGGCAGGCCAGTCTGTCTGCAGCGATCGGTCGTCAGAGTGACCTGGCCCCTCCGAATCAGAGCTGCGCACGCACGACAAAATGCTGGCACGCACCCCGCTGCGCGGGACGCGTTCCCCGCGGACGGATGAAGCGCATCGACCGTCGACCGGACTCTTTGCACCTTGGCGCCGTATCGGTGGCCACGAGTTGGCGCCAAGACGAGGGATTGCGAGGCGGATGGGCCGCGTTTCTGGAGTCGACTGCGTTACGCAATCGGAAAATCTGCCGTTCTGAGTATGCGTATGTCACGATCTCCGTTTTGGGCGAAGCCAGCGGCAGCCTGATCAACCTGAGGAGATGAGCGGCTTTCTCGATATCGGTGCCTCCGGCGTCGGCGTGGGCGATGGCTGGAGCCTACTTCGACCTCGCGTCGATTTTCTGAACCGGCGTTGGGTACGTCATCGTGTTTGCTGTACTGGTCGGGCTGGCAATAGAGTCGCGCAGGGCCCGTATTGTCCTTGCGGCTCTGGCGTGTTCAGGCCTGGCATACCTTGCTGTGTCCGGAACGCGTAGCTGGCGGGCCAAGGACTCCCCGGTTCCCGCGGTAAGCTGGGTTACCCCCGCCGCGCAGCGCGGTGGCCGTCCCGAGGCGGCTCGTCCGCAGGACGTACTCGATGCGAAACGGGCGAACGTCCGGCAGGAAGGCGCGGCGCCCGGTGGCGAGCCTTGAGAGGGGAACTGGCGCCGTGTTCCAGAATGCCGGCCAGCCCCGTGCGCCATGCAGATGGAAACGCCTGAAGGAGACCACGCTTGACCGACCCAATACCAGTGACGCTTGAACTGACCCCATCCGGGGACGGGATGCCGTCCAGCGAGCTTGTCGCTGACGAGGGTCACAGCCTGACGGCCGTTGTCAGTGACACCAACCAGTTTGCGTGCCTGAGATTTTCGTCGCGACTGGCGCTGTACGAATTTGCACGTTCGCTCCTTCACGAAGCGTTGTTTGGTGCGGGCGGAGAAATGGCGTTCTACCCCCTTGAGATCGACGGCAGGATGGAGGTGATCGATGGTGTTCGGATGGCTCGAGATAGTGCCCGGGTGTTCGTGCACTATCCGCCGAAACAGGAAGCGGGATCTGCGTCAAGCCAGCCTGAGTGAGCGCCATGATCGGTTGTTCAGCGGCTTCGGACGCGCTCTCCAGCGGGGCTGCCGATAAGCGCCGGTTCGCGTCGACGAAGGCGAGGGTAGAGCGGGTAGCGCGAGGAACGGCGTGCCCCGCGACTTCGGGTTCTCGTTGGGGATCCGGTCGTCGTGCTCAAAGGTGAAGCACTCCGACGGGACGACACCCAGTTCCTCCGACGCCTCGGGGCCTCCCCATTTTCTGAGGCGTGCGGACGCCAGTTCGCTGGTGCCACGCCGGCCGATGCACCGGGCTGCACATCCGTTTCAATCCCCGCAGTTGGTAACGACCGACTGCGCCGGTACCGGTCCGTCCAGCCGCCAGTGGGGCTCGTCAGCCGGCACGCGGAGGCAGCGGCCGCCGGGGAAGCGGATGAGCCTGCTGCCGTCGCTTTGAACGGTTTCCCGGGGTATATGGCCCTTGTCACTCAGCGCATCGGCAAGTGCCCCCAGAATCGGCCGCTCTTCGGTGAGCGCCGGTGATCGATCCGGCGATTCCCGCGTCGTGGTACCCGTCCAGTCCGGCGCCATGTTCCGAATCTGATCGCGGATGGCGCCCATTTCGATCGAGATCCTTGCGGCTGTCCCGGCAACCTGAGGGCTTGCCGCCGGGCGATCTGCTGCGGTGACGACCGCGTCTTTTTCGACGGCTCGACGTTCTACAGTTCTTGCGACGGCGCCTTCTGCAGCGGGCTTGGGGGCGGCCCGTGGATCGGTGGGCGGCTTGGCGGGGGCTTTGCCCGGACGATCAGGGGCCGCCGCATCGACCGGAGCCGGCTGCCGGGCGATCTCGGGATCTGGCCGCGGGCGCAGCGTGATGGCGATGCGCGGGGCCCTGGTCGGCGGCGGCGTCGATGCCGCCTCCCGCGAGCCGCTGAACGCCAGCACATGGACCAGGATGGAGACAAGAAGCCCCCAATCCAGATTGCTTCTGGGCTGCTCGGTCTGCAGCAATGGATGAAGGGATGTCTGGGATGGCCCCGGAAATCTGGACGCAGCGATAGCCGGGTGTTGACCCAGGGCCTCCGCACTCGAATGACATGAGCCCGTTGTCCTCTCCGAAAAAATCTCGCTCACCTTCAGCACCTTACGCGTCCGCCTTGTGAACTCGCTCGAAACCGCGTCTACTCTCGTCCTTTGGACGGACGAAATGAGCACGGCGGGAGCGAGCCTGATGGTGACACTGAGTGAGTTGGAGGACCCGCGTCGGCCGAGCAACGGCACCCGCCATGACTTCCGGGAAATCCTTGTGATCGCGGTATGTGCGATGCTCTCGGACGCGGACAGTTTCGAAGACATCGCCTTGTGGGGTCGGCTCAAGGCCGGCTGGCTGGGACGCTTTCTGATTCTGAAGAATGGCATCCCGTCGCAGTACACCTTCCTGCGAGTCTTTCGTGTGCTGGATCCCAAGCAGTTCGAGTCGGCCTTCCGGCGCTGGGTCGGAGGCATCGTCGGCGCGCTCGATGGTCATGTGGCGGTCGATGGCAAGACGATGCGCCGGTCTGCCGATGGAGATGCGCCACCCGTGCATATGGTCAGCGCCTTCTCGACCGGACTTGGCCTGGTGCTGGGGCAGGAGAAGGTCGCCGGCAAGAGCAACGAACTGAGCGCGCTTCCGGAACTGCTCGATGCCTTGCACTTGAAGGGCCTGCTGGTGAGCATCGATGCCCAAGGCTGTCAGCGGGACATTGCGGCGAAGGTCATTGCCAAGGGCGGAGACTACCTGCTCGCCGTCAAAGGAAACCAGCCGACGCTGCACCAAGTGGTGCGCGATCTGGTGACCGATGCCCAGAATCGAGGCGGGGCTATGAACACGTGCAGAACGGCCACGGCAGGACCGTGCTGCAACTCAGTTGGGCAACGCCCAGTGGCTCGGACGTCGACACGGCCCTGTGGCCTGCATGCAAAACCGTGGGCTGCGTGGTCCCACAGCGCATCGTCGGCGACACGGTTGCCGAGCTCGAACAGCGTTACTACATCAGCTCGAAACACCTCTCCGCAGAAGAGCTGTCGCGGACCGTGCGCGCCCACTGGGAAATCGAGAACCGCCTTCACTGGATGCTCGACGTTTGTTTCGGCGAGGACGACTGCATGGTGCGCAAGGACAATGCACCACAGAACCTGTCGCTTCTCAAGAAGATCGTCCTCAACCTGAATCGCGCCGACAAGACTGATTAAGCGAAGACCAGCCTGCGGCTCAAGCGAAAGCGCGCGGCCTGGGACGACGACATCAGAATGCGCATGCTTGGCATTCAGCCGTTATGACCTTCGAGTGCGATAGCCCTGGGCGAAAGCGGCACCTTGGACATTTCCAGCATTCGAGTGGTCGATGGTGTGTTTTCCATGGACTATGTTGCCCAGAACATGGCCCAGGAGACCTGCCTGAACGTAGGGAGCTTCACTGCGAGGATTCAGTAGCAGCCTGGCTGCGGGGGGAGTCAAAGGAAGAGGCCGGGAATGGCGAAGATTGGCTCAGATTTGCCGCATCGATTCAGCGGATCGATACGGCCGCTCTGTGGAGCCGGTTCCCACCCATTACCAGGGCGACACGACAGGCACACAATTAAGACTGACGTCCTTCCGGAAGCCGGCCTGCCCAGCATGCAGAGTGGGCAGCTTGAGGGCTGCAGCGCGTGGTCAGAGTGTGTGCGAGAAGCCCGCGATCACCGCGTTGTTGCGCTCGCCCGCCGATCCCACTGCCGACAGCGCGCCCGGGTTGCCGGTGTGGGTCACTCCGTCGTCGAAGCACAGGCGGTGGAGTAGTTACCGGGTTTTGTCTGCTTCGGGTGTCACATTGCGAGCGAGCACGCTCGCTGGGCCGGCGTCGCGGGTCAATGCCGCAGCAGTTGGCTATCAAGGCGCATGGCTCCCGGCCGTTAACCCCGCCATGCGGGGAGACGCGACGCCGTCACCCGGCTGACCCGGGGGCGCTTGCCTCCCGGTCGACCGCCGCCTGGCCGGCGAAGTTGCCGGCCAAACCAGGATGACGATCTCTCAACGCCTTGACCGACTTGCCCGGGATCTCGCCTGGCTCGCCACGCAGGATCGCTGGTCGCACCAGCACGACGACCTGCAGTATCAGCTGGCCAGCCTTGCCACCGAGCCGGATCTGCTGCTGCCCGCGCAACTGCGCTGCGCGGTGATCGGCCAGGCCCTGCACGCGGCCAGGGCGGCGCAATGCCTCGACGCCGACGAGCGCCGCTTCCTGGTGGCTGGCCTGCGCTGCCTGCTGCGTGATGCCGGCCTGGACCTGGCGGAAGGATCTCCGCCCCCACAACCGCCGGCGCCAGCGCCAGCGTCCGCGTCGGCATCGCAGCCCTCGTCGACCGAGTCGCAGCTTCTACGCGCCCTCGATCAGCACGCCATCGTCAGCGTCGGCGATGCGCGGGGCGACATCCTTCACGTGAACGACCGCTTCGTCGAGATCAGCGGCTACAGCCGCGAGGAACTGGCAGGGCGGAATCACCGCATCGTCCGCTCGGGGCAGCATCCGCCGGAATTCTACAAGTCGCTGTGGGACACGATCAGCTCGGGCAGGGTTTGGTTCGGCGAAATCTGCAACAGGCGCAAGGACGGAACCCACTACTGGGTGGCGGCGACCATCGTTCCCTTCCTCGGCGACGGGGTCACGCCGACCCGCTATGTGTCGATCCGGACCGACATCACGGCGGTCAAGGCGCTGGAGCGCGAGGCCAAGGAGGCCAGTTCGGCCAAGACGGACTTCCTCTCCCGCATGAGCCACGAGCTGCGCACGCCGATGAATGCAATCCTCGGCTTCGTCCAGTTGCTGGAAATCGATCCGTCACTGGGCGAGGAGCAGCTCGATAGCGTCGGCGAGATCTCCCGTGCGGGTACGCATCTGCTGTCCCTGCTGGACGACATCCTCGATCTGGCGCGGATCGAATCCGGACGCATCCCCTTGTCGATCGAGCCGGTCTCGGTGACATCGCTGCTGGCGGAATGCCGCGACCTGATGGCGCCGGTGGCAGATCGCCGGGGCGTGCGGATCCACCTGCCGGATCCGTCGCCGGCGCTTGTCCTTGCGGACCGGGTACGCCTCAAGCAGGCGCTGCTCAACCTGGTGTCCAATGCCATCAAGTACAACCGCGAGGGCGGTCGGGTGGATATCTGCTGCGTGCCCGACAGCGCCCACATGTTGCGCATCTCGGTGACCGACACCGGCCTGGGCATCCCGGAGACCAAGCACGCGCAGTTGTTCGAGCCCTTCAATCGCCTGGGTGCGGAACAGAGCGAGGTCGAGGGCACCGGCATCGGCCTGTGCATCGTCAGCTCGCTGTGCGAAATGATGGGGGGGCAGGTCGGCGTGGAAAGCACGGAAGGCGAGGGGAGTACGTTCTGGATTTCCCTGCCCACGGCCGAACCCGTCGACAGCCAGGCACCCGCGCCGGCGCAGGTCGCGTCCGCCGCTGCGGGCGGCGGGTCGGTGGACGGCCGCAGGCGCAGCATCCTCTACATCGAGGACAATCCGATCAACCTGCGGCTGGTGGCCCGGGTCTTCGAGATGCGCGACCACATTGAACTGATCTCGGCCCACGAGCCCTTGCTTGGCCTCGAGCTGGCGCAGGTCCATCGGCCGGATCTGATCCTCCTCGACATCAACCTGCCGGGCATGGATGGCTACGAGGTGCTGGAGCGGCTGCGCGCGGATCCGGAGCTCGCCGCGACCCCGGTGGTCGCCCTGACGGCCAGCGCCATGCCGGGCGACATCGAGCGGGGCAAACAGGCAGGATTCAACGACTACCTGACCAAACCGATCAACGTGGGTGATCTGCTGGCCTTGGCGGATTCACTCAAATGAATGTCAGGCACGTCCGCTGCGGGCGGGCGGGCCGGGGGAGGCTGTTGTGACGTCGACTGGGCAATGGCGACTGGAAGGGGAGCATGCCTCGATGCTCGTGGTGGACGACGAGCCGGCGAACCTCAAGTTGCTCGACCGCATGCTGACGATGATGAAGTACCGGGATCTGCGGCTGCTGGCCGACCCGCGCGAGGTGGTGCCGGCCTACCGGGAGCGTCGCCCGGACCTGATCCTGCTCGACCTGAACATGCCGCACATGGACGGTTTTGCGGTGATGGAAGCCTTGCAGGCGCTGGAAGATCCGCTGCTGCCGCCGATCATCGTGCTGACCGCCCAGATGTCGCGCGAGTACAAACTGCGCGCCCTCAATTCGGGCGCCCGCGACTTCCTCGTCAAACCTTTCGACATGGCCGAGCTCCAGGCCCGGGTGAGCAATCTGCTCGATGCCCATCAGGCCCACCTCTTCATGCACGACCAGCAGAGCGCGCTGGAGACCCTCGTCCAGCGTCGCACCGCCGAGTTGCGCGAGACGCGCCTGCAGATCGTCCGCCGGCTGGGTCGTGCCGCCGAGTATCGTGACAACGAGACCGGCAACCACATCGCCCGCATGAGTCTGGTCAGCCGCATGCTCGCCGCGGGCCTGGGCTGGTCCGAGGCCGAATGCGAGCTGATGCTCGAGGCGAGCCCGATGCACGACGTCGGCAAGATCGGCATCCCCGACGCGATCCTGCAGAAGCCCGGCCGGCTGACCCCGGAGGAGTTCGAGATCATCAAGGCCCACCCCACCATCGGGGCCGAGCTGCTCTCGGGCGACGACTCGGAACTGCTCGTGATGGCAAGCACGATCGCCCTGACCCACCACGAGAAATGGGACGGCAGCGGCTACCCGGCGGGCCTCGCGGGCGAGGCAATCCCCCAGGCCGGCCGCATCGTCGCGGTGGCCGATGTCTTCGACGCGTTGACGAGCCCGCGGCCCTACAAGAAGGCGTGGTCCTTCGAGGCCGCCTGCGACCTGATCCGCGACGGGCGCGGCAAGCACTTCGATCCCGCCGTCGTGGACAACTTCTTCGCCCAGTTCGACGCCATCGCGGCGCTGTCGCTGCGCATGCGCGATGCCGACGCGACAGCGGATTCGACAGCGCAGCCCCCTCTTCAGGCGAGCGAGTCATGAAATCCTGGATGATCCGATGCCTCGCGCTGGTGTGCGCCGCAGGCATCGCCATTGGCGCGCGGGCCGAGACCCTGCGTGTGGGCGTGGTGCCGCAGTTCACCTCGGCCCGCATCGAAGGGACCTGGCAACCCCTGCTCGCCGAGGTCGGGCGCCGTGCCGGCGTGACGCTCGAGCTCTCGCCGTCACCGTCGATTCCCGATTTCGAGCGCCGCTTCGCCAGGGGCGAGTTCGATCTGGTCTATCTCAACCCCTACCACCAGGTGATGGCCCACCAGGCCCAGGGCTACCGGCCGATCCTTCGGGATGTGGGGCGGCTGCTGTCCGGCATCCTGGTGGTTCGCAAGGACAGCCCCCTGACGCGCGTAGAGGATCTGGCCGGACAGGTCGTCGCCTTTCCGGCCCCCAACGCGCTGGGCGCTTCCCTGATGATGCGTGCCGCCCTGACCAACCGCTTTGGCATCGCCTTCACGCCGCGCTACGTCAAGACGCACACCTCGGTGTATCTCAACGTGCTGCTCGGCGAGGCCGCTGCCGGGGGCGGTGTGCGGTCTACTTTCCGCGAGCAGAAGCCGGAGGTCGGCGACGGCCTGCGCATCCTGTTCGAAACCGAGAAGGTGCCCCCGCACCCGATCAGCGTGCACCCGCGGGTGCCCGCCAGGGTCGTCGAATCGCTCGTCGCCGCCTTTCTCGACATCGGCGGCGGTGCCGATGCGTCCCGCTGGCTCGGCGAGGTGCCGATCGGGCAGATCGGCGCGACCGATCAGTCGGAGTACGAGCCGCTGACACGGATGGGGCTCGAAGCGGTCTATGAGCGCTAGCCGCAACCTCCCGCTCTACCTCAAGCTGGCGGCGCCGATCGTCGTGCTCGCGGCGCTGTTCGCGGTCTTCGTGCAGGCCGTGTGGGGCCCTCAGCTGCTGGCCACCCAGCGGGCATTGCTGCTCGAGCGCGAGCATGACGTGATCCGCAATGTGGCCCCCACGCTGCAGATCGACCTGCTGGCCTTCGACTTCGCGGCCATCTTCGAGACCCTCAGGCGGGTCGAGGGAATCAATGCCGACGAGCGCATGACGGTCGAGCTGTTCAACGCCACCGGACGGCGACTCTATCCCCTCGCGGGGCCATCGTCGGCGCTCGAGTCGGACGAGCGGATCGAACTGCGCCAGCCGATCGAGCACGAGGGCAAGCCGCTCGGCGAACTGGTGCTGCGGATGGACATCACCGACAAGCTGGCGGATATCGAGGCGCAGATCCAGGCGCTCGGAAACCTTGTCCTGGCCGCCGGTGCAGTGGTGCTGGTGCTGGCGATCGCGTCGTACTACTGGCTGATCGGCCGACCCCTGACGACCCTGGCTGGTGTCGCCGCGCGCCTCGGCGAGGGGGACTTCGCGGTCGAGATCCCGCAGGCGGCGGTCAAGGGATCGGGTGTTCTGGGCGAGGCGGTGGTCCGGCTGCGAGAGAGCCTCAGCCAGACCCGCGCCGAGCGCGATGCCCACTCGGCGCAACTGGCCGCCAGCCTGGTCCGATATCGCACGCTCCAGGATTCCATGCCCGGCGCCCTTCTCGTGCTCGACCGCAGTGGCCGCATCGAGGAATACAGCGGCGCGGCCGAGGACGTTTTCGGCTACCGCCGCGAGGACATGGTCGGGCAAAGGTGTGACCGCCTGTTCCCCGACGTGGATTGCCAGCGCAATCTGGCCTTGGCTTTCGAGCAGGCCGGCGAAGCCACCCGCGACTCGGCACACGAGGGGCGCCACGCCGATGGCCACCGGGTTCCGTTGCGGGTCTTCCACCGGACCATGCGCATCGGGGACGAAATCCGGATGGTCGTGGTCGCGATGGATATCAGCCGGATCCAGGCGGCGGAGCGCAAGCTGCTCGCGGCCAAGGAGGAGGCCGAGCGCGCCAACCAGGCCAAGACGGTCTTCCTCTCGCGCATGAGCCATGAGCTGCGCACGCCGATGAATGCGATCCTCGGCTTCGGCCAGATCCTGCAGATGGACCCGGTCATGGCGGAGGATGAGCGCAAGGAGAGCCTCGACGAGATCCTGCGCGCCGGCGAGCATCTGCTGAACCTGATCAACGAGATCCTCGATCTGAGCCGCATCGAGGTGGGCAAGCTGAGCGTCCGGCGCGAGGCGGTCTCCCTCGACGACTGCGTCCAGCGGGCCGTCGCCCAGACGCGGCCGCTGGCCCAGACCCTCGGCGTCCGGGTCGAGGTGGCCGGGTTCGAGGCGCGTCCTGTGCTCTACGCCGACCGGACGCGCCTGATGCAGATCCTCCTCAACCTGCTGACCAATGCCGCGAAGTACAACCGGCGGGACGGCTGGATCCGCATCGCTGTCTCGCGCCTCTCCGCACCGGACCGCTGGCAGGTCGATATCGCGGATTCGGGCGTGGGTATCGCCGAGAGCGACCTGGCGCGGGTGTTCGACCCCTTCGAGCGGGTCAGCGCCCACGAACACGTCATCGAAGGGGCCGGCATCGGCCTGGCCCTGACCCGCAAGCTGGTCGAGGCGATGGGTGGGGAGATGGGCGTCGACAGCCGCCTCGGGGAGGGCAGCCGCTTCTGGTTCGCGCTGCCGGTCGGTGAGGTGGACGAAGCCGGCGGCGCGGTTGCCGATCGGCCGGCCGCCTGACGAATCAGGCCGCGGACAGCTCGGCCATCACGGGCGCCGTATCCGGCCGCACGCCACGCCACAGCAGGAAGGACTCGGCAGCCTGCGCCACCAGCATGCCGAGCCCGTCGGACAGGCGGGCAGCGCCCATCGATCGCGCATCGGCGAGGAAGCGGGTCTCGCCCCGGCCATACACCATGTCGTAGGCCAGCGAGCCGTCGGCGAAAACGCCGTCCGGCAAGGGCAGCCCCTCATCCGACAGGCTGGCCGAGGTGGCGTTGATCACCACATCGAACTCGTGCTTGGCGAGCATGCCGAATCCGCCGCCATGCAGGCCCTCCCGAATGCCGAAGGGCTCGATCAGGCGAACCGCCTTTTCCGGTGTCCGGTTCGCCAGCATCAGGCCCTCGACGCCGGCCTCGAGGAGCGGCAGGATCACCCCGCGCGCGGCGCCACCTGCGCCGAGCAGCAGTACCCGGCTGCCTGCCAGCGGCACCCCGAGCCGGTCCCGGATGTCGGCCACCAGACCGACGCCGTCGGTATTGTCGCCGAGGATGCCGTCCGCCTCGAATCTGAGGGTATTGACCGCGCCCGCCAGGCGCGCCCGCTCGGTCAGCCGGTCGGCCAGGCGCATCGCCTCCACCTTGAAGGGCACCGTCACGTTCATCCCGCGGCCCCCCCCCGCGCGGAACCGGCGCACCGCGTCGGCAAAGCCGTCGAGCGGGGCGAGCAGGGCTTCGTACGCCATGTCCTGTCCGCACTGACGCGCAAAGGCGGCGTGCAACTGGGGCGATCTGGAGTGGGCAATGGGGTTGCCGATGACGGCATAGCGGTCGGTCATGGAGGGGCCTCTACGGTCTGTCGGGCGGCCCGGGGCCGCGAATGGCTTCGCAGTGTAGCGGCTCCCGCAGCCGGTCGCGATTCTCGTCGCATCTGCGACAGCGCGGCCGCCGAGGCCGTGGGATTCGCGACGCGAGGCCCTGGGTGGGGCGGGGGTGGCAACGCAAGTTGTTGATTGCAAGCCATAAAAATTCAAGGCCTGGACTGGCACCCGGATTGCTCAGGACCTTGGTGACCACCTGTCTCCGGGAGAACGCCATGCAAGCCGTTGTGGTGAACGATACGACCCTGCGCGACGGCGAGCAGACCGCCGGCGTGGCTTTCACGCAAGACGAGAAGCTGGCGATCGCCCGTGCCCTGTCCGACGCCGGTGTGCGGGAGATCGAGATCGGCATTCCGGCCATGGGGCCCCTCGAGCAAGAGGTTATCCGGGCCATCGTGGCCGAGCGCCTGGCTGCCCGGACCATGGTCTGGGGTCGCCTGCGGGAAGACGACCTGGTGCAGGCGGTGGCCACCGGTGCCGACCTGGTGAACCTGTCGATCCCGGTCTCCGACCTGCAGATTCATCACAAGCTGGGGCGCGACCGTGGCTGGGTGATTGGCGCGATCGGGCGGCTGGTGCCGCTGGCGCGAGAGCTCGGCGCCGAGGTCTGCCTCGGCTGCGAGGATGCCTCACGGGCGGACCCGGACTTCATGTACCAGGTCATCGACGCCGCCCAGCGGGCCGGCGCGCGGCGCTTCCGCTTCGCCGACACCCTCGGCGTGCTCGATCCCTTCGCCACCCATCGGCTGATCGCCGACTATCGCGCCCGAACCGACCTCGAGATCGAGATGCACGCGCATGACGACCTCGGCCTCGCGACCGCCAACACCCTCGCCGCGGCGCTGGCGGGCGCGAGCCACATCAACACCACCGTCAATGGCCTCGGTGAGCGGGCCGGCAACGCCCCCCTCGAGGAACTGGTGGTGGCCCTGCGCCAGCTCTACGGCGTGGACACCGGCGTCTCCTTCGCGGCCCTGCGCCAGGTGTCGACTCTTGTTGCCGAGGCGTCCGGCCGGCCGGTGGCCGCCAACAAGAGCATCGTTGGCGCGAACGTGTTCACCCACGAGGCCGGCATCCACGCCGATGGACTCGCCAAGAACCCCCACAACTACCAGTTCATCGACCCGGCGCCGCTGGGGGCGTGCCACCGCATCGTGCTCGGCAAGCACTCGGGCAGCGGGGCGGTCTCGCGCGCCTATGCCGAGCTGGGTGTCAGCCTGGCCGAGACCGAAGCCGACTGGCTGCTGGCCCGTATCCGCCAGTTTGCGATCATGTTCAAGCGCGCGCCGCTGGCGGAGGAACTGCAGACGATGCGCCTGGAGATGCTGACCACGGGGTCGCAGCCGGCCGACCGTGACATAACGCACTGATCGCCGACAATGGCCATACCCGCTGCACCAAAGCTTGATCCAGATCGTAATACTCTGTTTCACATCGACCCTGGCTTGCGGTAAGGTCCCTGTCCTTTGGCGGGGCGCACGGGGGGTGTGCCGGGCCGGTGCAGAGGCGCCCGACGAGCGCCGCGGGGAGGTTGCAGTGGGGGATCAAGCCAGGCGGTGGGCGAAACGGCTCGCCTTGGGAATGTGGCTGGCCGGGTGGCTGATGGCCCCGGTATCGGCGGCGGATGCCGCTTTGACGGACGGGGCGGCGGATGCCAGCGCCCTGATCGCCGCCGGCAGGAAGACCGCTGGCTTCTGTGCCAACTACCACGGCCAGTCCGGCCTCAGCAAGTACCCCGATGTGCCGAACCTGGCCGGCCAGAACCCGGCCTATCTGCTGCGCCAGCTCGATGCCTTCGCGGCCGGCCGCCGCCGCAACGACTTCATGGAAGGCCTGGTCAAGATGCTCTCGGCGGACGACCGGGCGGCGGTGGTGGCCTACTATGCGTCGCTGCCGGTGACGCCATCGCGCGCTGCCCCGGGGCCCGGCGCCGAGGCAGGGGGCAGGGCCTTTGCCCAGATCTGTGCCCCGTGCCACGGCAAGGACGCCCTCGGCGGCAACGAGTTTCCGCGCCTGGCGGGGCAGCAGTCCGAATACCTGCGCATCAACCTGATGCGCTACCTGCACCCGACAAAGGAACGCTCCTACGGGCCGATGACCGCGGCGGTCATGCGCCTGGGCGAGGACAAGATCGACGCGGTGGTGGACTACCTGTCCAGCCTCGACGTGCCGCGCGATTGACATCCATCCAACCGGTAACGATTGCAGATCGACTTTCCTCCCCCTTCAACGGGGGCGGGGCGGGGGATTCGCGAAGCACGGCTTCGCGCCCGCGGAACGGACTGGCTGTGCAAAGCCGGCATTGGACGGGGTGGGGATGGGGTAAGTCGCTTGACTCAACCCCATCCCCCTCCTGGCCTCCCCCTTGAAGGGGAAGGGAGACCTGCCCGCAATCGTTACCTGTTTGCTTGCCGCGTTAGCAGCCCCCGGCGGCGTATCCGCTACAGGTTCCGGCAGAGGCCCTTCAGGACCAGGTCGGCGAAGCTCACGATGCCGACCACCTTGCCGCTTTCGACCACCGGTGCCCGCGACAGCTCGAAGCGGGTGAACAGGCGTGCGCAGTAGCGGATGTCCATGTCCGGGTCGACGGTGATGACC
The DNA here is from genome assembly GCA_020445665.1 of Rhodocyclaceae bacterium. Classification (GTDB taxonomy): domain Bacteria; phylum Pseudomonadota; class Gammaproteobacteria; order Burkholderiales; family Rhodocyclaceae; genus Cognatazoarcus. The sequence goes on along the minus strand of JAGRGD010000294.1, from coordinate 48,090 downwards.
GGCTTGGCCATCACCTCGTAGACATTCACGCGCTCGGGCGAACGATCCTGCCCCAGCACCTGGCGGGCAATGTCCGAGATCAGCAACATGCCGTACTCGTCGTCGTCGTGGCGCTTGTCCACGATCAGGCTCTTGGTGTCCACGTGCTTCATCTGTCGCAGGGCCTCGGCGATGGTCGCCATGCCGTCGATGATGTCGAACTCCCGCTTCATCACGTGCCGCACGCGGACCACTTCGCGGCTACTCATAGCTCATCCTCCACTACCCCGGTCAGTTCCTTCATCTGCCGGCTGACACCCACGGCGTCCTCCACGTCGATCTGGAACGCGATGCCCGTGCCGGGCTTGTTGTCGAACTCCCCCTTGACCGCGATCGTCTCGAGGATGTTGCGCGCGAGATGCTTTTCGACGAGGAACAGCAGCATGTCACGCTGGGTCTCGAGGGCCAGGCCAAAGAAGGTCTTGGCCTTCTGCAGGCCCTCGCCGCGGGCCTGGTTGATCACCGTTGCACCGGTCGCGCCGGCTTCCCTCGCTGCCTGCAGCACGGCGCTGGTCTTGTCGTCCTCGACCAGGGCGATCAGGAGCTTGAAATGCATGGTCATTCACCTCGTTCAAGGGGGGGCTCGGGCGGGCGCCTGCGCGTCCGCCACTCTGCCACCTGGGCGTAGCTCATCACGGTCATCATCGGAAACAGGCTGGCGAAGGCGATCAGGCCGAAGCCGTCGAGCAGCACGCTCCGGCCCGGCACCGTGCCGGCCAGGCCGAGGCCCAGCGCCGTCACCAGCGGTACCGTTACGGTCGATGTGGTCACGCCACCCGAATCATAGGCCAGCGCGATGATCATCTTCGGTGCAAAGATCGTCTGGATGATGACGATGATGTAGCCGGCGACGATGTAGTAGTGCAACGGTGTGCCGGTGACGATCCGAAACGTCCCCAGTGCGATGCCGATCGCCACGCCGTTGGCGACCGCGATGCGCAGGCCCCACACATTGATGGCCCCGCCCGAGACGGCAGCCGCCTTGATCGCGACGGCGATCAGCGAGGGCTCGGCGATGGTCGTCGAGAAGCCGATCGCCGCGGCAAAGGCATACACCCACAGGTAGTCCGACCAGTGGAACTGCGCGGGCACGAGATCTGCCGAGCCATAGATGAAGATCGGGTCGGTGAGCTGCTCGGCCATCAGCCGGCCGAGCGGGAACAGCGCCTGGTCGAGGCCCTCGAGGAAAAGGGCGAGCCCCAGCAGCACGTAGCCGAAGCCGATCAGCACCTGCTTCAGGTTCGGGATCGGCTTGCGAATGACGAAGAACTGGAAGCCGAAGATGATCGCCGCGATCGGCAGCACGTCGAAGACGGTCTGGCCGACCGTGCCGGCGAAGTGGAGCAGGCCGTCCACCATCAGACCAGCATCCCGTAGCCCATGACGAAGATCATCGGCGTGAGGGAGGCGAAGGCGATCAGGCCGAAGCCGTCGATCATCGGGTTGCGGCCCTTGATCGACGAGGCGAGCCCGACGCCCAGGGCGGTGACCAGCGGCACGGTGATCGTCGAGGTCGTCACGCCGCCCGAGTCGTAGGCGATGCCGATGATCTCCTCGGGTGCGAACTCGGTCATGACCACCACCCCGATGTAGCCCCCGATGATCAGGTACTGGATCGGCCAGCCGCGCAGGATGCGCAGGACGCCCAGCATGATCGCGAAGCCGACCGACAGGGCCACCGTATAGCGCAGGCCCTGGGCGTAGTCGTCGCGTTCGGCCTCGGTGTTGGCGATGACGCCGCCCTCGGCGGCGATCTGGGCCGCCTCGTCGGCGACGGCGATCAGCGCCGGTTCGGCCACCGTGGTGCCGAAGCCGAGCGCGAAGGCGAAGGCCAGCAGCCAGAACAGCGAGCCCTTGCGGGCGAAGTCGTAGGCCATCCGCTCGCCGATCGGGAACAGGCCCATCTCGAGGCCGCGGATGAAGAAGGTCAGGCCCAGCACCACCAGTACCGTGCCGACCAGCAGATTGGCGAGGTTCGGGATCGGTTGCTGCAGGACGACGAGCTGGAAGAAGCCGATGACGACCGCGATGGGCAGGAGATCCCGCACGCTGTCGAGCAGGGAGGCGAGGAATTGTTGCAGCTGCTTGCTCAAGGGGGCGTGCGGCGGTGAAGGGTGGGTGGGCTGATCAGAGTGTTTTCGGCACGGCGGCCGAATCATTGAATCCGGATCGGGATCCGACGCCGGATTCCGCTGCCAACATTCTAGCCGGCGCCACCCGGCGTGCCATTCGCATCAATACGGATGCGAGGCGCATCAGCGCAGGCGATAGACCTTCCAGGGCATCCGCTCGAGGGGGATGCCGCTGACCAGCGCCTGAAGCTCGGCCGGACCGTGATAGCGGGGCGAGCCGTCGTCCGCCTGGCCCATCAGCAACAGTGGTGCCCCGTGGAAGGTGGCCGCCAGCCGCTCGGCCGCCATGTCGGCCTCGCCGGGGCTGCTCACCAGGGCGAGGGGAACCAGCACCACGACGACCCGCTGGTCACGCACCGCCATCGCGGCAGCCTGGACGGTGCCGGCCGAGCCGCCTTCGCCGGACGAGGCCTCGACCGTGGCCGGTAGCTCGCTGGGGGCGGGTTCAGTGGGTGGCGCCACCTCGGGCGCCGGCTCGGTGGGCGGCTCGCGCCCGACGCCCTCGAGCAGGGCGGCGCAGTCCGGGCAGTCGCTGCGGCTGGCCACGACCGCGTCACGGATCAGCATCTGCTCCACGGCGACCCGCCGGTCGCGATCGACGACCACGCAATGCCAGCTGCCGTCGATGCGCACCTGCAGGCAGTGGGCGGACGCCGGCATCTCGGCCACCGCGGCGGCCGAGACGAAGATCGGGCCGGACAACGCGGGGTTGCAGGGGCGACACGCATGGGCCCAGACGGACATCGGCAAACTCCGGGAAAGCGCGCGGGGCGGCGCGGCAGGGTGACGACACACGCCAGTGTATCGGCGCGATTGCCCACTGACCATAGTCGCTGGTCATTGTCCGGGGCGCCTGAGCGATTCCGGATCAGTCAGGTCGCGAGCTGCTCGCTCCCTCTCCTTGCAGGGGGTGGGAGCTCTGCCTTCAGTCGCCACCTGCTTGACTGCCGGGCGAACAGACCATCTGGCGGTGGCGGGCACGGAGGTCGGCGAGATCGCCGGGATCACCGAAATGGGCGGCAGCGTTGCGCAGCAACTGGTCGGCATGGCGGCGCAGTGCGGCGCGCTGGTCGGGGTCGGTGCAGACGGCAGAAAGCTCCGCCATGGCGGCCATCAGGCGAATCGCTACCGGCGCGTTGTCCCTCGCGCACTGCCGGATCGGGTGGAAGGCGGCGTCCAGCGCCTCGGCGAAGCCGGGCGGGCGGTCGAGCACGCGCGGTACGCCCTCCGCATCCCGGTGCCAGGCCGCGGGCTGGCCATGGGCGGCCAGTCGCGCCAGGGCCGAACTCAGCCGGTCCACACAGGTGATCGCCGTGAAGGGGTCGTTGATGCCGGGCGACAGGGCGCGGGCGGCGATCTCGACCAGCTGGTCGAGGGCGAACTCCATGTCCTGGGTGGCGGTCCGTTGCGCGCCGAAGACCACGCAGGCCTGCAGGCGGGACTCGAGCGGGCCATCCAGCGTGCCCGCCGGCCAGACCGACATCAGGCGGCTGCCCTCGAGCAGGTAGTGGCCCGCGCCGCGCTCCATGCGCACCACGACGCCGGCCTCCGCGGCGACCCGGGCGAGGGCGTCATGGTCCACCGCCTGCAGGTAGCCGTGGCAGGGCGAGGCCACCTGGGCCGGCGTCTCGTCGAAGGCATGGCGTGTGCCGGTGTCGACGGTGCTCGCGCGCACTTCGTCGCTGACGGGGCAGACGGCGTCGATCTGACGGCACAGGTCGTCGTAGATGATCTCGATCAGGGTGTCGGCCTGGATCGTCACGGCCACGTGGTGAATGTAGGCGATCAGCGTCGCGACGCTCACGACCGCCAGCAGCACACCGATGCCGACGGCGAGGCGGGGCACGAACTCGGACTCGGGCGGGCCGTGGCGCACCGCGCTCAGGACCAGCAGGCAATAGAGGAAAGTGGCGAGAAAGGCGCCCAGCGCGCTCTGGTTCACCCGGTCGCGGATGAAGTTGCGCAGCATGCGCGGACCGAACTGGCCGGATGCCAGGGACAGGGCCACCAGCGTGATCGAAAAGACCACCCCCGCGATGGTCACCATCGAGCCTGCCACCGTCGACATCACCGCCGTCGCGCCTTCGCTGCTCGCGACCAGGGCCCAGGCCAGCGATTCCATCTGTCGCAGATCGACCCGTGTATCGGCATAGATGGCCAGCCAGGCCATCAGCACGGCGGCGATCAGCATCAGCATCGGCACGAACCAGTAGCTGGTGCGCAGGTGCTCCCAGACCGTGTTGAGGCGGACCGGCAGGGCCTCAGCCAGCGGCGGCATCGTGCGAATCCTGCAGTGTAGCGGCCACCTCGCGCAAGGCGCTGATCAGGGGCTTGGGCGGGTCCTGGGGCAGGGTGGCCAGGCCGGTGGTCCAGGCCAGCGCCGGTGCCACCAGGCGCAGCACCCGGGCCTCGCGCGGGGTACCGATCTGTTCGAGCACGCTGCGCGGAATGATCGTGCTCCAGGCGCCGCTGCAGACATGGGCCAGCAGGCTGACGATCGAGTTGGTCTCGAGGCTCGGCCGGGCCTCGGTGCCGACCGAGGCGAAGGTGGCGTCGATGGTCTGGCGGTTGAGCATGTCCTGGGTGAGCAGGCACAGGGGCAGATCGGTGACCTCGGCCCAGGCGATCTCGTCGCGACCGTCGAGGGGGCCACCGCGGGGGGTCAGCAGGACGTGGTCCTCGACCCACAGGGGCTGGGTGACCAGGGGCAGTTCGCCGTGGTGGGGCAGGTAGATCACCCCGGCGTCGATCTCGAAGTTCGACAGGCGGCGCAGGATCTCGCCGGTGGACAGGGAGCGGACCTCGATCCCCACCTGTGGGTGGCGGCGGGCGAGGGCGGCAGAGAGGGCGCTGACCGCGGTCAGCGCGGTCGGGATGACCCCGATCAGGAGCCGCCCCTGAAGGCGGTTCTGCAGGGTCGCCAGCTCTTGCTTCAGACCGGCGACGCCGTCGGCCAGCCGACGCGCATGGGCGAGCACGCAGCGGCCCTCGGCGGTCAGGCCGACGAACTGCTGGCCCCGTTCCACGACCGTCACGCCAAGCTCGGTCTCGATGTCCTTGATCGCCGCCGACAGGGTCGAGGAGGAGACGTGGCAGGCCTCGGCGGCGCGGCCGAAGTGCTGCTCCCGGGCGAGGGCGATGAGGTAGAGGTATTTGCGCGCGATCATCGGGCGGCTCGCCGGACGAGCAGGCCGTCGAGGCGGTCGGCGAAGGCCTTGGCGTCGGCGCTGGTGAATGCGGCAGGGCCACCGGTGTCCACGCCGCCCGAGCGCAGGGTGTCGAGGAAGTCGCGCATCGCCACCCGCTCCCCGATGTTGCCGGCGTCGAGGCGCTCGCCGCGGGGATCAAGCACCACCGCGCCCTTGGCGATGACCAGCGCGGCGAGTGGCACGTCGGCGGTGATGACGAGGTCGCCGTCCGCGGCCTCTGCGGCGATCCGTTTGTCCGCCTCGTCGAAACCTGCCGGCACCTGGATCGCACGGATCCACGGTGACGGGGGCACCTTCAGCCACTGGTTGGCGACCAGCGTCAGCGGGGTCTCGGTGCGTCGCGCCGCGCGGTAGAGGATCTCCCGGATCGCGACCGGGCAGGCGTCGGCATCCACCCACAGCTTCATCGTGTCTCCGGCAATTGGCATTGCCCCGATGGTACTCCGTCGCGCGTCAGCGGGCCCGCACGCGCCGATTCCGCTAACCTGAGGCACCATTCGACAGGACACGGGTGCAGCGGGCATGGCGAAGATCTATCCGGACGGCTGGCGCGAACTGGAGGCGAGCGGCGCCGCCGCGCGGGAGATCGCCACGCTGGCCCGATTCGAGGCGGCCCTGTCCGACGACTACGCCGTCTATCACGCCGTGCACTGGACCACGGTGGAGCAGGGCCACTCGATCTACGGCGAGGTCAGTTTCGCAATCGTCAATCGCGCCGGCGCGGTGCTGCTGATCGAGCAGATGAGCGGCCTGCTCGACGAATCCCCCGAGGGTCTCGTCAAGCGCTACCCGGGCAAGCGGCTCAGCGTGCCGGTGCGGATCGGCCGCACGCTGCAGGTGCTGGGCCGCAAGCTGGCGGAGCGGACGCGAGGCGCGGCGGTGACCATGGAATACCTGCTCTACTGCCCGGACTACACCGTGCGCGAGCCGGCCACGGCCGGACTGGCGCCCGAGCGCATCGTCGACGCGGCCTGCCGCGACCGGCTCGTGGCCCGCATCGTCGAGGTCCTCGGCCCCGGCGAGGCCGCACCGCAGGCCGACAGCGTGCACCGCTTCCTGCGCGACATCATCCAGCTCGAGCCGGACGTCAGTGCGCTGGTGGGCCAGGCGCGCACGCTGGTCAATCGGGTCTCCGGCGGTCTTGCCCACTGGGCGCGCCAGCTCGACATGGCGCCGTTCCGGCTGCGCGTCACCGGCACCGCGGGGTCGGGCAAGACCCAGCTGGCGCTGGCCGAGTACCGGGCGGCCGTCGAGGCGGGGCGGACCGTGCTCTATGTCTGCTACAACCGCCCGCTGGCCGACCACATCCGCGCCATCGCGCCGGCCGGCGGGCGGATCTGCACCTTCCACATGCTGTGCGACCAGTTCGTCCGGTCTCACGGCCTGACACCGGATTTCGCCGCCCCCGGCGCCTTCGAGCGGCTCGTCGAGTCTGCCGCCGGGCTGGTGCCCGGGCCGGACTTCCTGTTCGACACGGTGATCGTCGACGAGGGCCAGGACTTCCCCGAGCGCTGGCGCGACCTGGTCTTCCGCCATGCCCGGCCCGAGGCCCGCCTGCTGTGGCTCGAGGACCCGCTCCAGAACCTCTACGGCCGCGAACCGGTGCAGCTGCCGGGCTGGGTCGGGCTCAGGGCGCGGGGCAACTACCGCAGCCCCCGCGCCATCGTGCGCCTGCTCGCCGAGTTGATGCCCGAGGCGGATCGGCCCGAGGCGCGCTCCCCGTTCGAGCGGGGTGAAGTCGATTTCCTGGTCTTCGAGGACGACGACGCCCTCGAGGCGCGGGTGCGCGAGGCGGTCCGGCAGTGCTATGCCGCCGGCTTTCGCGCCGAGGACACCGCGCTGATCACTTTTCGCGGCCGGGAGCATTCCCGGCTGCTGGGGCGCGACAGCCTGGGGCGGGTCAGCCTGCGCCGCTTCACCGGCCGCTACGACCTGTTCGGATCGCCGGAATTCTCTCCGGGGGAGCTGCTGGTGGAGTCGGTCTATCGCTTCAAGGGGCAGGCGGCGCCGGCGGTGGTCCTGGCCGAGGTCGACTTCGAGCGGCTCGACGATCGCGCGATGAGAAAGCTCTTCGTCGGTGCGACCCGCGCGATGATGAAGCTGGTCGTCGTCGTGAGCCCCCGCGCCCATGCCCTGCTGGCCGAGCGGGGCATTGCCTGACGCGGGCGATGTCGGTGTCAGTCCTTGAGGGGGGCACGACAGCGTGAATCGGCAAGCCGGATCGCCGGTGCTTCGAGGATCGACAGCATGCCCTGGCAGCGGCGGGCGGTTTCCGGGTCGGGTGCCTCACGGGTCAGGCACTGGCACAGGGTCGGGCCACCCCGCGCCGGGGCGCTGCAGTCTGCCGCGTGGCGCGGCAGCTCGGCGGCCGGCACCCGCTCGATCAGCGCCGGGCAACCGTCCGCGTCGGGCGCCTCGATGCAGCGGCACAGGCTCTCGGCGGGGCGCACCGGGGCATCGGCGGACGCCTGGGTGGAGATCATCAGGGCAATGGCCATCGCAAGGCCGGTCGAAAATGCTCGGGTCATGATGGGATTGTCGGCGAGCCGCGCGCGCCGTGGGGGCGGGATTTGTTTCCGGATTTGCCGGAGCCGCCGGGCCGGCCCACGAAAAAGGGGCGACCCTGTGGTCGCCCCTCGCCGTGGCGTGCCCGCAGGCCGCTGTTACTTGGCGCTTTCCTTGGCAGCCTCGGCGCTCTCCTTGGCGGCCTGGACCGCGGCTTCGGCCGCCTTGCGGGCCGCCTCGGCAGCGTCCTCGGCGCCTTCCTTGACGGACTCGGCAGCCGCCTCGGTCTTCTCCTTCGCCGCCTCGGTGGCCTCCGATGCCGATTCCTTGGCCGCTTCGGCGGCTTCCCTGGCGGCCTCGCCGGCTGCAGCCGCGCTGTCCTTGGCCGACTCGACGGCCTGGCTGGCCGCTTCCTTGGCCCGCTCGACGGCGCTCGGTGGCGTGGCCGGCGCCTCTTCCTGTTTCGAGCAGGCGCCAAGGGCGAGCGCGATCATCGGGATCACGAGCAGCGAATGTTTCATCTGACCTTTCCTCTATTCTCAAAATCACGGTTGCGGTACGCCGCCGGTGCCCGGAAGCGCATGCTGCGCTGCACTATGCGACGTGGGCGCATCGTAGCACGGGCGATCCCGGTCTCGCGGGCGCGCGCTGGCACGAAATGTTTCGCGAGACGCCACCGGACCAAAGGCAGGTGAGGGCCATGATGCATGACACCGCAGACCTGACTCTGAGGCCCGCGGGGCCGGGCGACGTGGCCCTCCTGCGCGGCTGGGAGCGCTACCCCCACGTGCCGTCGTCACCACCCGGCTGTGACTGGTGCTGGGAGGTGGAACTGGCTGCGCCGCGGGCCGGGGTCGAGCCGATGATTGCGCTGCTCGCGGGGCGGCCGCTGGGTTTCCTCCAGATCCTCGATCCGGCGCGCGAGCAGACCGGATACTGGGGGCCTGTCGGCGAAGGCATCCGGGCCATCGACATCTGGATCGGCGAGCCGGCCGACCTGGGGCGCGGGCTGGGCAGCCGCATGATGGCAAGCGCGCTGGCGCGCTGCTTCGGCGAGGCTGGCGTGTGCGAAGTGTGGGTGGATCCGCTCGCCGGCAACCGGCGTGCCCACCGCTTCTACGCGCGCCACGGCTTCCGGGTGCTGGGGCCGCGCGTGCTCGATGGCGACGCCTGTCTGGTGATGGGGCTGTCGCGCAGCGACTGGCAGGCGGCGGGGCGAGGCGCCACGCTCAGGCGTCGTTGAGCGAACGCCGGATGGTGCTGTCGTCGGTGCCGTCCGGGGTGTGGGTCACGACGAGCTGGTCGCGCAGCAGCAGGACGCCGGCGAGGGCGCGCACGATGTCCCTGGCGCGCTGCGCCTCGGCCGGGGTGTTGACGAGCCCGGACAGGGTGACGACGCCGGCGTTCACCTGCACGTCGATCTCGGAGAGTTCGACCTGGGGGTCCGCCGCGAGCGCCTCGCGCACGGTGGTGGCGAGGCGTCGATCCGCCGCAGATGGGGTCGCGGGGGCGGTCGCCGGTCCGATCGTCGGCGCGCTGCCAAGCGGCGCGCTCCGGGCCGGCGCCGACGGGTTGTCGGCGGCCTGCGCGAGCAGGGGGAGGGTGGCGGCGCAGCCCGCGACGAGGCCGCGCGCGAGGCGGCCACGCGCGTGGCGCCAGGGCAGGTGGGGATTCATGGGGCCTCCTTTCGCCGCCGGGGCCGGCGCGGCAGGCGCCAGCCGTGGCGAACGATCCGATGAATCCAGTCTGGAGCGCCGCGCCGCCGCCGACCATCGGTGGCGGCCGGCTCGCCGCGTAGGCGCCCTCCGACACCGGATTCGCCAACCCCCTGTCAGGCGACTCAGCGGCTGCCGGCCCGAGGGTCGGACGTCGCTCCCTGGCCCCCTGCACCGCCCCGCACCGCCCGAGCGGCGAGCCATTCGATGCACGCGTCTGCCACCAGGCCCTCGCCCGCGGCGATCGCGCGGTCGCGCAGCCGGGCGATCTGCTCCGCGGTGGCGGCCGTGTTGTTCAGCAGCACTGGCGCCATCGGCGAGTCGGCGATGCGCGCGAGTCGGTCCGCACCCAGCGACGGATTGGTGCCGACGAACATCGGGTCGTCCGGATCCTCTTCGGCGAGAAGTGCCTCGAGGGCGTCGATCGGGGTCGCCACGTTGATCGCCGCAATCTCCCGCAATGCCCTCACCGGAGACTCGGCCAGACCGCGCCAGAAGGCTTCATCGGAGGCCTGGGAGAGCGCGATCAGGCCGGCATGGATGTCGGCCTCGTCGTACCAGTGTCGCCCCGCCCAGGTCACGATACGGCGGCTCGCGTAGGGCGCGCCCAGGGCGGTCAGCGCGACGTCGTCGAGGGATTCCCCGGTCAGCGCAGCGGCGAGTGCCTCGAGCTGCGTGGCGGCGAGATCCTTGCGATTGAGAAGCTCGCCGCAGAAGCTCGCGTTGCCCTTCGTGGCGACGCAGTAGGCGGTGGCCCGCTCGACGCTGGCCGCCGTGGCGTTGGGGTTCTGGAGCAGTTTGGCGATCGCGCCCTCGGGGCCTTCGACGAGTCGGTTCCAGGCCGCCGTCGCGAAGGGTGACACCGGCTGGCGGCTGGCCGCGGGCGTGAGTCCGTCGAAGAGGATCGCCTGGGCGGCGTCGCCGAGGGCCAGGTTGCGTCCCAGCGCGTGGCGCACGCGCATCGCCGGATCGCGGGCCAGGCGCTGCTGCAGGGCCGGGTCCAGGGTGCCGTGGGCGATCTGCTCGCGGGCAAACTCGCGGCGCGCCTCGGGGAGGCGCGCCAGGGCCGCAAGCTGCTCGGCCGTTGCCGCGGCGGTGATGGCAGGGAGGACCACGTCAGGCTCCGGATCGGCGAGCAGCCTGGCGGCGATGGCCTGGCGCGTCGGCAGGTCGATGGGCGCATCGATCCGGCCGAGGGCCTGGTCTGCGAGATGCTGGGCTAGGGCTCGGCGCACCTCGGGCGCCGTGTCGCTTGCCGCGGCCCGCAGGATGGATGCGTCCGGGCGCAGGTAGCGGGCGTTCAGCACCGCCGCACGCACCTCGGCGTCGGGGTCCGCGGCCAGTGCCCCCCGCTGTGCCGGGCTCAGGCGCGGCGCGTGGGTCCACAGGGCCTGCTTGCGTACCGCGGGGTCGGGGTCGGCGAGCAGCCCTGCCAGCAGGCCGGTGTCGAGATCCGGCCGCCCGGCCAGCGCCAGCCGGGCCGCCGGCGTGGCGCCCTGTGCACTGCGTGCCTTCAGGGCCGCGCTGGCGTTGGGGTGGGCGAGCGCGATCTCGGCCAGCGCCGGGACGCGGGCGACGATGCGCTCGAGACGGCGAGCGGGGCAGGTGGGCTGGCGGGCGAGCCAGCCCAGGGCGAGGGGGTCGCCCTGGTCGATCAGGGCGTCGGCGAGGGCGTCGGAGAGCACCGGACGCTGTGCCACAGCGGTGGCGAGCAGCCGATCCCGGGCGATCAGCGCGCGGAGCTGTTCGTCGGCGCTGGCCGGATCCTGCGCCAGCGCGAGGTCGTCGGCCAGGGTCGCCGGACCTGGCGTCGCGCGGGTCGCAGCCTCGCCGCGCATCATCCGCTCGCGGAAGACGCTCCAGTCGGGCCAGGCCTGGGCCCCGTCTTCGCCATCCAGCGCGCCGGCGATCAGCTCCGGGGCGAGGGTCCGCAGGCTGGCCAGCGCGGTGCCGGGCGACGTCTCCTGCCAGCTCGACAGATAGACCGGCGACTCGACCCCGCCGACGCTGCCGCTCTTGTCGTCGATCACCAGGGCCGGTGCGACGACCTGCGACGCATCGAACACGAAGTCGTTGCCCATGGCGTAGATCAGGCCGCTGGCGCGCAGCGTACCGGCCACCGACAGGGTGCCCCAGCTATGGACATCGTCCACCAGCAGATCGCCCAGGACCACCAGCAGGCCAATACCGCCCTCGTAATCGTTGTAGTCGCCGCGAATGGTCAGCGAACCGTCGACGATCAGGGCATGATCGCTGGAGAAGCTGTCTTCGATCTCCAGATCGCCCGTATGGAGGTGCCACCGGTAGCGGCTCGGGTCCAGGTAGGTGTGGCCCGAAAACCCCTTTGGCAGGCGGCTGGCCAACGCAAGGACCTGTTCCGGACTGGCTGCGATGAAGGTCGGGGGCGCGTTCTCGACGAGCGCGGAGGATGGGGTGGCGGCGGCTACGGCGCCTGCCGCGAGGATCAGCAGCGCGGCGGGCGCGAGGGCGTGGTGCATGATTATGCCATCGGGGTGTTGACGTGGCGGCAAATGATATCGGAATGGGGCGCTTCGGCGCGAACAGGCTGACGCGTTGCGGCAGGGGAACGGGTAGGTCCGTGCGTGTGTCCATCATCGGTCGCACCCTTGTGGAGGCTGAGTGAGAGAGCAACTGGCGCTGCAGATCGACCCGGCCTCCCAGGCCGAGGTCCTGCCCGAGGCCTGGCAGGCCGACCCCTTGTTCGCCGCGCGCCTGCAGGCCGTGGACGTGGCGGCCTACGGACGCAGCCGCAACCACCTGGACGGCGCGGTGACCGGGCTGTCGCCGTGGATCAGCCATGGCTTTGCGCCGGTGCCCCAGGTGGTGGCCTGGCTGGTGCGCTATCGCGGCCTGCGCGCCCGACACAAGCTCGCCTACGAGTTTGCCTGGCGCGAGTTCTTCCATCACGTCTGGGGTCAGCTTGGCGACGGCATTCTCGAATCGGTCCGTCCCGGCCTCGCGGGCGTCCGGTACGCTCCCGAGCTGCCGGCGTCGGTGCGCGAGGCGCGCACCGGCATCCCGACCGTCGATGTGGCGGTGCGCACGCTCTACCACAGCGGCTACCTCCACAACCACGCGCGCATGTGGCTGGCGGCCTTCGTCGTGCACTACGCCAAGGTGGACTGGCGGGTCGGCGCCGACTGGATGCTCGCCCATCTGCTCGACGGCGACCTGGCGGCCAACCACCTGTCGTGGCAGTGGGTCGCCGCCACCTTCAGCCGCAAGCCCTACCTCTTCAACGCCGAGAACGTGGCCCGCCACGCGCCGCCCGAGTGGCAGTGCGCCGGCACGGCCCTGGATGCCGATTACGCGACGCTGGATGCCCTCGCCCGCGGTTCCGGGCGCATGTTGTTCGGCGGTCGTGGCGGCGAGCCGGTGAGCGAGCCGCCACCCCTGGCCTGCCCGCCACCGGCCCTGCTGCAGGCGGGCGATGGCCTGCCGCCGTGCATCGAGAAGGGTCGCACGGTGGTGCTGCTGCACCCCTGGCACCTGCGTCCGCCGGCGCGCAAGCCGGGCGGCGCACTGGTGCTCGGCGTGGTGCACCTGCCATTCCATCGCCAGTTTCCCTGGTCGGCCCAGCGCTGGCAGTTCGTCCTGCCGCGGCTGCGGCGGGCCTGCGACCGCCTGTTCGTCGGCGACGCGACGATGCTCGCGCTGCCCCTGGCGGGGCGGCGGGTGATCGCTGAGCGGGTGCGCTATGCCGGCTACCGGGAGGTGCTTCCCGCGCTCGCCACCGAGCTGCGCGACCCGCCCCGCTGGCTGCCCGATCCGCCACGACTGTGCGAGTCGTTCAGCCAGTTCTGGAGCCGCTATGGGCCCGAGGGGCGGCGACGGTAGGGCGGGCGACGATCCGCCCACCGGAAGGTGGCTTCGGCTCACCGTAGGCGTTGTCTGACGGGCGCCGCTGGCGGGCGCCGACGGGCGCGGCGCGGTGACTTCGCTACCGTGTCCGGGCGGACGGTCGTCGTCCGCGCCTCAAGCCGGAGCGCCTGCCCATGCCAAGCACGACCCCGTGGCCCCTGTGCCTGCTGTTGATCCTGCTGGGCATCGTCCTCACGCTGGGCCATGTCGCGGATGCCCGCGGTGCGGGCGATGTTCTGACTGCGCCAGCCGCCGCAGCGGAGGCGCCCGAGCGCCTGATCGAACTGGGTGCGGACCGGCCGGCCGACGGGGCCATCGGGCAACGGCTTCGCCAGATCCTCGCGGCCGTGGACGGGCTCGCACATGTTGACGTGCGCGTGGAGGGCGGGGTCGTGACACTGGATGGCGAGGTCGCCTCCCAGGCGCTGGTCATGCGCGCCCGGCGCTTCGCCAGTCAGATCGACGGGGTTGTCGCGGTCGAGAGCCGGCTGGCGGTGGACCGCTCGCTCGAACGACGCCTTGTTGTGGGCCGCCAGTCCCTGCAGGGGATGTTCGGCAGCCTCGCCGCCAGTCTGCCCCTGCTGGCCCTCTCGGGACTGATCCTGGTGCTCGCCTGGTGGCTCGGGCGCCGACTTTCGCAGCGCCAGACGCTGCTCAGGCGCATCACGCCGAATCCGTTCCTGGCCATCTTTGCGGGTCAGCTCCTCCACATCGCCATCGTGGTGGGTGGGATCTTCGTCGTCCTTGTACTGTTCGACGCCACTGCGCTCATCGGCACCCTGCTCGGCGCCGCCGGCATCCTGGGCCTGGCCCTGGGCTTTGCCGTGCGCGATACGGTCGAGAACTACATCGCGAGCCTCCTGCTGAGCCTCCGGAACCCGTTCGCGGTCAATGACTTCGTGGCCATCGACGGACACGAAGGCCATGTCGTGCGGCTGACGTCCCGCGCCACGGTGCTGCTGTCTCCGGACGGCAATCACGTCCGGATTCCCAACGCGACCGTCTTCAAGTCGGTGATCGTCAATTACACGCGGCATGCGGAGCGCCGCTTCGAGTTCGACATCGGCGTCGATACCGATCTCGACCTGCGGCCCACGCTCAAGCTCGCCACCGACACCCTGTCGACCGTTCCGGGTGTGCTCGTCGAACCACCCCCCGTCGTGGTCGTCGATGCCCTCGGCGACTCGAACGTGCAATTGCGGGCCTATGGCTGGGTCGACCAGACCCGTGTCAGCTTCATCAAGGTGCGCAGCGAAGCCATTCGGGCACTCAAGGCCGCGTTCGACGAGGCGGGCATCGTGATGCCCGAGCCCGTATACCAGTTGCGCATGGTCGGCGCGCCGGCCGCCGCGGGCACTCTGGCGGCCCCGCCGACGGCCCGGCCCACGCCCTCGCCATCCGCCAGCGCGGGCGAGACGCCCGACGTCAGCGCCGACCGCAGCATCGAAGAGAAGGTGGTCGAGGAACTGGGTGACGCCAGCGAAGAGAATCTGTTGAGCCCTCGTACTGCGCGCGAATTCTGACTGCGGCCCTCGCCCCGCGACCCCGCACCCCCGATAGGGCGCGATCCCAGGACAGTATTCGAGGCGATCGTGCGCGGCCACGACCGCCAGCGGCACCTGGCCAACCCCCTCGCGGACACCCGCAATCCGGCTTCCCTGTGCCAGAGCGCCCTGCTTCGGCTCGAGCGGGCGCTCGAATGCCGGCCGGGCCCAGGAGGACGGCTTCTACGTGCCGCTCCCGATGCATGCGCCCACCGTCAAACGGTCACGCCACAGCCTCGCGGAGCACGACGAGTTCGCGCCCCTGATCGCGTGCCTGCAGCGGACCGGCGCCGGTTCGCCGACCTGGCTGCCCTTCGCGCGGCGTCTGCAACGGTGCATGGCGCATCATCTGCGCGAAGAGGCGCGCGCGGTCATTCCGCTGGCGCGGGGATCTTCCGAGACGACGAAAGCCAGCTGCTGGCGGCGCGCGACCTGGAGGAGGTGGCGCGGGCCGGCGGCCATTAACCCGGCAAGCAAACAGGTAACGACTGCGGGCAGGTCTTCCTCCCCCTTCAACATACAAAGGCGAGGGCGGGAGCGGACCGCGAAGCGCCTGAACGGTAATCGCCTGATGATTGCCGCGTTTACAGGCTGCGTTCCCGGCGCCACATCGCCGCCGCCCCGGGCCTGGTCTACCCTTGGAAGAATTCGGTGCCCGCGGGGCGCCGGCAGCCGGGAGAGCGGGCATGGATGCGAAGAAGCTGGTGATCATCGTGGGCGCAGGCCCCGGCCTCGGTGCGGCGCTGGCCCACCGGTTCGGGCGGGCGTCGATGAACGTGGTGATGGCTTGCCGCCAGCCTTCGCGTCTCGAGGCGCTGGCGGCCGAATACAGCGGGCTCGGGCACGGCGTGCTGGTGCGGCGCTGCGACGCGACGGACGAGTCGTCGGTGCAGGCCCTGTTCGAGTGGGCCGAGGGCGAATTCGGCTGTCCCGACGTGGTCATCTACAACGCCGGCGCCTTCGTGCAGCGGCCGCTGCTCGACACCCCGCTCGAAGAGTTCGAGCGGTGCTGGCGGACCAGTTGCCTGGGCGGATTCCTGGTCGGGCGCGAGGCGGCCCGCAGCCTGCGCCAGCGCCTCGAGGCGGGCGGGCTGGGTGGCACGATCCTGTTTACCGGCGCGACCGCCAGCCTGCGTGGCAGCGCCGGCTTCCACAACCTCGCCGTCGGCAAGTTCGGCCTTCGGGCGCTCGCCCAGAGCATGGCGCGGGAGCTCGGGCCGCAGGGCATCCACGTGGCCCATGTGGTCATCGACGGGCGTATCCGGCGGCCCGAGGTGGTCGAGCATGCGGGGGACGCGGACGGGCGCTACCTCGATCCGGACGCTGTCGCCGAAGCCTACTTCGCGCTGGCCGCGCAGCCGCCCAGCGCCTGGACCCAGGAGCTGGACCTGCGACCTTCTGTGGAGCGCTTCTGAGCTTGCGAGGCGCGTCAAGGGTGCCCCGGACGATGCCCGACCGTCGGGGTCGGACCGCTGTCGGTCGTCTTTACAGTGCGGCGGCAGGATCTGCGCCGTCATAAAAATTATTAGTTGAGACAAATGTTTGCAGAAATGGAATAACCCTTGCGTTTCGGTTTCCTGCAGGGCGACGGGTTGGCCGGCTGAAGGCCCTTCCGGCGCCGGAAGAGACCAGACAGAAGAGGGGGATCTCCATGAATCCGATCAACAGAACCGTTTCGCAACTGGCGGCTGCCGCCACGGTGGCGCTCTCAGGGAGCGCCTATGCAGCCGTGATCGCGCACTGGGATTTCAGCGGACCGGCCGGCACGACGGCCAGCACCATCAGCGACGTGTCGGGCAACGGGCACAACGGGACTGCGATCAATGGGCCAGTTTACGAAAGCCTGGGCGGCGGCTCGGGTCTGCGCTTCGACGGGCTGAACGACCGGGTCTTCGTCAGCGATTCCGCGGCCTTCCGGAGCCCAAGCCTGACGGTGGAGGCCGTCGTGACCCTGGACGCGTTGCCGGGTCCCGGCAACCTCGACCAGATCGTGTTCCGCGGCGACACGCGCAGCGGAAGGGATCCGTTCTATCTGGGGATCCTCGACAACCGGGCGCGCTTCTACATCGAGGGCAGCGGCGGCGCTGTGGCCGTGCATTCGTCCGTGACCCTTCCGCTCGGTGTGTCCTTTCATCTTGCAGGCACGATCGACGACGCCACCGGGCAGATGCGCCTGTTCCTGGATGGCGTCGAGGTTGGCTCGACGACGACCGTGCACCGACCCGACACGCTTGCCCTGAATGGCGCCTTCACTCCGGGCCTGGGTATCGGCAACCTGCAGGACGGCCAGAATCAGTTCCTCGACGGCGTCATCGACGAAGTCCGTATCTCCGATGTCGCTCTGCGCGCCGATCAGCTCCTCGGCGCCAGCGTCGTTGGCGGCGGCACCGTACCGGAACCGGGATCGCTCGCCCTGCTGGCCGGTGCGCTGGGACTCCTGGCGTGGCGGCAGCGTCGCGTGCCTGCGGCCTGAGCACCCGCGGCGCGGAGGCGCCGGCTCCGGCACGCTCGCGACGCGGCTGGTGTGATCAGCCTGGCGGCTCGTCGGGCGCAACGAGCGGAATCTCCACCACCACCCGGGTGCCCTTGCCGTCGGCGCCGGCCTCGGCGCGGATGCTGCCGCCGAGCACGGCGGTGACCAGCTGGTGGCAGATGTGCAGGCCGAGGCCGGTGCCGCCCTCGCCGCGGCGGGTGGTGAAGAACGGATCCCAGATCTTCGCCCGGTTCTCCTCGGGCACGCCACAGCCGTTGTCTTCGACCTCGAGCCGTAGCCAGTCGTCCCGCACCTCGGCCCGGATCCACAGGGCGCCTGACTGGTGCGGCGTGAAGGCGTGATGGGCGGCGTTGAGCACCAGATTCTGGACCACCTGGCCAAGAGGGCCGGGGTAGGAGTCGAGTTGCAACGCCTCGGGCACCTCGATCTCGACCCGGTCGAGGGCGCGCTTCAGGGTGTTGTTGGACAGGGCCAGCACATCGTCCACCAGTGTCTTCAGCGAGAAGGTGTGGCGGCTGGCGTTGGCCCGGTCGGCGGCCACCTGCTTGAACTGGCGGCTGAGCGCGTTGGCCCGCTCAAGGTTGGCGTGCAGCAGCTGCAGGCCCTGGCCCTGGTCGTCCGCGAAGCGCTCCAGGTCGGAGCGGCGGATGCCCCGCGCGTAGGCCGACTGCAGTTGCCGCAGCTGCTCCTGCAGGGCCGTGGCCGCCAGCGTGGCGGCACCGAGCGGGGTATTCATCTCGTGGGACACGCCGGCCACCAGCAGGCCCAGGGAGGAGAGCTTCTCCTGACGCACCAGCTCGTCGCGGGAGGCGTTGAGCTCGTCCACCGCGGTCTTGAGCTCTCCGTTGCTGCGCGCCAGCGAGGCGGCGGTGATGGTGCTGGCCACGTGACTGCGGGCGAGCGCCAGGGCCAGCAGCGAGGCAGCCGCCAGCCCGAGGGCCGTGAGGCCCGCCACCCGGTATTCGCTGGCGCTGTGCGCTTCGTCGATACGCGCCTGCGGGATCTGGCTGACCGCGTACCAGACCGGCGGGTCGACGACCCGCTCGGTGGTGGTGGTGGTGATGCGCCGGTAGGTCCATAGGCCGTCCGCCTGGGCGAGGCTGCCGCGGTTCCCGCGCGCGTCCTGGATGGCACGCCACACCGCCGGGTGGCGGACCGAGAAGCGTCGCTCGGGATCGGGGCCGACGAAACCGAACTCGTCCGCCTGTGTGGCCGAGCGCAGCCAGTAGCCTTCCTGGTTCAGGAGCGCGAGGCGGGAGTTCGAGGACGAGACGAAGCCCGCCAGCATGTCGCTGGCGTCGAAGTTGAGCACCACCACACCCAGCGGGGTGGCGGGGGTGAGCCAGACGCCGGCGGCAGCGCGCATGGTCGGCTCGAGGGGAAGGACGACGCGGCCGTTCTCGATGTTGGCGTTGAGGGGCGACAGGTATTGCTGGCCCGGCCGCATCGCCAGAGGCCGTTCGCAGTAGTCGCGCCGGGACTTGTCCTGCAGGGCCGCATCGGCGATGCGCCCCACGGTGCCCGAGCGGCGGTCCACCCGCACCGTCTCGCGGCAGTCCGGATCCAGTAGCCGCGCCTGGGCGTAGTGCGGGTGAGCGCGCAGGAAGTCGTCGAAGGTGGTGGCCAGGGCGTCGCGCCGCGCCGCTCCGGGCGGGTAGCGACGGGCCGCGCTGGCCGCGACGTTGGCCATCAGCCGGATGTCGTTGTTGAGGCGCGTCATGGCCTCGATCAGCGCGCCGCCGTGGGTGTCGAGCAGCTCGAATTCCCGCAATTCGTAGCGGGCCAGCTCGGCCTCGCTCTGGAAGTGGTGAACGATCGCCGCCAGCAGCGGCAGCGCGATCCACCAGGGCAGCAGGTAGAGCAGCAGGGTGCGGCCGAAGGTCCGGACGGCGAGGCCGGACGGGGCCGGGCGACGGCCGCTGACGTCCGCCTTCACGCGCCGGCCATCGCGGCGTGCGCCCGGTCGATGAACTCCGCCAGCGCCACCGGTCGCCCGAAATGCCAGCCCTGGGCCAGCTGGCAGCCGCGTTCGACCAGCCACGCCTGCTGCGCCGGCGTCTCGACCCCCTCGGCGATGACCTCGCACCCCAGGTCGTGGGCCAGGTCGATGACCATCCGGGCGATGTTGCGCCCCTGGGGGTCATCCTCCAGGTCGTTGACGAAGCTGCGGTCGATCTTGAGGTAGTCGAAGGGCAGCTGGTGCAGGTACTTGAGGGAGGCCATGCCGGTGCCGAAGTCGTCGATCGCCACCTTGCCGCCGCAGGCGCGGTGGGCGCCAAGCGCATCGACCACGTTCTCGAAGGCCGTCACGGCGGCGGTCTCGGTCACCTCGAGGGCGAGCCGGGTCGGCGACACGCCCCGGGCGGCGCAGGCCGCGTGCAGCCATTCGATGAAGGCGTCGTCCTCGAACTGGCGGGCCGAGACGTTGACGCTGATCTCCAGCGGCGGCAGGCCCGCCGCGTCGCAGCGCCGGATCGCGAGGCAGGCCTGCTCGATCACGAAGCGGCCGATGGCGTGGATGTGGGACGAGTTCTCGGCCACCGGGATGAACTGGTCGGGTGGTATCGGCCCGCCCGGCGGGTTCCACCGGAGCAGGGCCTCGGCGCCGACGATCCGGCCGGAGGCCAGCGCGACCTGGGGCTGGAAAACCAGGTGGAACTCGTCGCGCGGGATCGCGCTGGCGAGTTGGTTGTGGAGGCGGTAGCGGGTCGCCGACTCCAGCTCGAAGGCCGGGCTCCAGGCCATGCCGACGCCCTGGCCGCGGCTCTTGGCTGCGCGCAGGGCGCGCTGTGCGGCGCGCTTGAGGGCCGGCGCGTCCGCGTGGTCGGTGTCGAGGGGCACGGCCGCGTAGCAGGCGGTCACCGGGTGGCTGCTGCCGTCGAGCTCGATCGGCGCCGCGAGGACGTCCCCTGCGCGGCGGAGGCTCACCTGCTCGGCCGGACCGACCACCCCGAAGACGTCGTCGTTGACGCGCGCGACCAGGCTCGGCGGCGGGAATGCCGCGGCCAGGCGCGCCGCGACCGTGGTCAGCAGGCGCTCGGCGAAGTCGCTGCCGAGGGTATCCGAGTAGCCGGAGAAGTGGTCGATGTCGAACAGCAGCAGCGCGTCGCCCTCGCCGTTGCGGTCCAGCCGCCGGCGCTCGATCTCGCGCCTCAGGGCGGTCATGTTGGGGATCCGGAGCAGGCTGTCCTCGAAGGCCAGCCGGTCGAGCCGGCTGATCAGGGCGACGTTGCCGAAGCCCCGCGAGACGTTGGTGGCGAAGACGTTGAGCAGATCCCGTTCAGCCGGGTCGAGGGTGCGGCCGGTCTCCAGATAGATCGCGTAGTCGGCGTGGGCCTCCTCCCGCGGCAGGAAGACGACCTGGGCGTCACCGGTCTGGATCGACAGCCGGCCGGCCAGGGACTGCTCGATCAGGCCCCGCACAGCCGGGTCGGGCAGGTCGCCCACCGGAGCGCCGATCAGGGCCTCGAAGCGGCCCTCGGCGCGGGCGACGACGGGCTGGCCGCGGGGAAAGCCTTCCGGCGAGTCGCAGTCCACCGGGTCGGGCGGCACCTCGACGCAGACGATGCCCTCGGCGGCGACCCCGATCAGCCGCGCGATCTCGACGAGGGCGCCGCGGGCGAGGTCGTCGATGCTGCGGGCCGCAGCGAGGCGACTGCTCGACTCGATGATCAGCTGCAGGCCCTTGCGGGCGGCGGCGAGCTGGCGGATCTGCTCGTAGCCGCGGATCACGCCGGTGAGGACCTGCTTGAGCCCGCGGCGGGCCAGATCCGACTTGAGACAGTAGTCGCTGAGGTCGTACTCCTCCATGATCCGGCGCACCGGCGCGAAGCCGGGCTGGCCGGTGAGGAGCACGATGCGCGGTTCGAACAGGCCGAGCGTCTCGCGCACCCCCTTGACCAGTCGCAGGCCGGCGTCTTCGGTCTCCATCACCACGTCGGCCAGGATCACCGCGAAGTCGCGGTCGTGGGCCAGGCAGCGGGCGGCCTCGGCGAGGCTGAAGGCGTGCACCACCTCGAGGGGCCGGCCGAGGATGGTCATGTTGCGCAGGGCCATGGCGGTGGTGTTCTGGAAACCCTCGTCGTCATCGACGGCGAGGATGCGCCACGGCGGCCTGCGATTCTCGATCGGCTGCGTGGTGTCTTCCGGCGCGAACACCAGTGCCTCGTCACGATCCTCGTCGTGATTGCGCAGGGCGTTGTCGTTCATTGTGCGGTCTCTGGGTGGGCTCATTCATCGATGCCGCCGGGCATGGCTCGGGCGGGGGGCAGATGGGGCGCGCCTGGACGAGGCGCCTGCGCCGGGCGAAGCGGCACCGGGGAATCTATGTAAGCAAACCCTCACATAGAGTGGTGTGACGTAGGACATGGTTTCCGACGAATATTGATTTCTTGATGATGTGGTCGGTTTTTGTCGTCAAAACTTTAATTGCGTGGCTTTTCACGATTTTGCGTGCTGCAGGCGCCTTCGTGCGCGGCTGCGCGCAGGCTGCCGGGCGACGCAGACTCGTCCTTGAGGCAGATCCCGCTGGCGCCCAGCGCCCGGGCGCCGACCATCAGGTGGGCGAGCCGCGATGCGGCCGCCGCCGGCGGCAGACCTTCCGGCCGGATGTTGGAGAGGCAGTTTCGCTCGGCGTCGGTGCGACCCCGGCGGGGTGACTGGGTCAGGTAGGCGCCGAGGCTGTCTGGGGAGGACAGGCCGGGTCGCTCGCCGATCAGCATCACCACCTGGCGGGCGTCGAGGGCCTCTGCGATTTCGTCGCCCAGCGCGACCCGGGCCTGCAGGGCGATCACCGGCGGGCCCAGCGTCCAGCCGGACAGGCGCGGTAGCAGGGCGTCGAGGAGGGGCAGGGCGTGGCGCGCCACGGCGGCGGCCGACAGGCCGTCGGCGAGCACCAGCACGCTGTCGGCGCCCCGCGCCGGGTGGGCCGCGAGGGCGGCGCGGTCGTCTTCGGCGAGGCGCCGGCCGAGGTCGGGGCGGCGCAGGTACTGGGCGCGATCCCGCGCCTCGGAGCGCACCGCCAGCGGCGCCAGGCCCCGCTCGGCCAGTGCGTCGGCTAGGGCCGCGGCGTCGAGGGGCGAGTGGACCGCGTCACGGGCCTCGGCGTGGGCCATGCCGAAGCGCAGCAGGGCGTCGGTGGGCAGGTTGTCGCCGGCCCGGCCGAGGCCGATCCGCGCGGCGGTGAGCGCGCGGAGCGGATGCCAGGGGTCGGGCGGGACCGGGCGCCTCACGGCCTCAGCTCCTCTGCCAGCCCCAGCAGCGGGTGGCGCCCGGCAACGGGCAGCAGCCGGCCGCCGTCGTCGGCGATGCCCATCCGCCGCAGCCAGTCCTCGAACTCGGGCGCCCGGCCCAGGCCGAAGAGCTGGCGCATGGCCGCCGCGTCGTGGAACGAGGTGCTCTGGTAGTTGAGCATGATGTCGTCGGCCCCCGGCACCCCCATGACGAAGTTCACCCCGGCCGCGGCCAGCAGCACGAGGAGGTTGTCCATGTCGTTCTGGTCGGCCTCGGCGTGGTTGGTGTAGCACACGTCGCAGCCCATCGGCAGGCCCAGCAGCTTGCCGCAGAAGTGGTCCTCGAGGCCGGCGCGGGTGATCTCGCGCCCGTCGTAGAGATACTCCGGGCCGATGAAGCCCACCACCGTATTCACCAGCAGCGGCGCGAAGTGGCGGGCGACAGCGTAGGCGCGGGCCTCGACGGTCTGCTGGTCGACGCCGTGGTGGGCGCCGGCCGAGAGGGCGCTGCCCTGGCCGGTCTCGAAGTACATCAGGTTGTCGCCGACCGTGCCGCGGCCCAGCGAGAGGGCGGCGGCGCGGGCCTCGGCGAGCAGCGCCAGGTCGATGCCGAAGCTGCGGTTGGTGGCCTCGGTGCCGCCGATCGACTGGAACACCAGGTCCACCGGCGCGCCGGCCTCGATCGCCCGCAGGGTGTGGGTGACGTGGGTCAGCACGCAGGTCTGGGTCGGGATTTCGAAGCGCTCGCGCAGGGTGTCGGTGAGGCGCAGCAGGTCGGTGATCGCGACCAGGCTGTCACCGGCCGGGTTGATGCCGACCACCGCATCGCCGCAGCCGTAGAGCAGGCCATCGAGAATCGCCGCGGCGACACCGCGGGGGTCGTCGGTGGGGTGGTTCGGCTGCAGGCGCACCGCCATCCGCCCGGGCAGGCCGAGGGTGTTGCGGAAGCGGGTCACCACCCGGCGGCGGGCGGCCACCAGGATCAGCTCCTGGTTGCGCATCAGCTTGCTGACCGCGGCGGCCATCTCCGGCGTGATGCCCGGCGCCACGCGGGCCAGCGTCTCGCCGTCGGTCTCGTGGCGGAGCAGCCACTCGCGGAAGTCGCCGACGGTCAGGTGGGCGATCTCGGCGAAAGCCGCCGCGTCGTGGGTGTCGACGATCAGGCGGGTGATCTCGTCGGCCTCGTAGGGCACCAGCGCCTCGTCGAGGAAGCGCGACAACGGCACCTCGGCGAGGGCGAAACGGGCCGCCATGCGCTCGGCCTCGCTGGCGGCAGCGATGCCGGCGAGGGCATCGCCCGAGCGCGCCGGCGAAGCGGCCGCCAGCAGCGTGCGCAGATCGTCGAAGCGATACCGGCGGTGGCCCGCGGTGTGGTGGTAGCCCACGCCGCGCTCAGTCGATGAGGTGAATCGGGTGGCCGGCGGCGAGGCCCAGCTCGTCAGCGGCGCGGCCGCAATTCACGGCGATCTCGACCAGCCCCATGCTGTTGCGGTACCAGCACGGCTCGCCCTGGGCGACTTCCGAGAAGACGCGTGCATGGCGGATGCGGCGGCCGCTCACGTCGATGCCCTTGTCCGGCGCCACGGCATCGGCGCGCAGGCCGGTGATGGCGTTGCCGAAGTGGTCGATGAAGATCACCTCGGCGAGGTCGTCGGGACCGAGCTGGACCTCGAGCGCGGGCAGGCTGTCGAGGGTGCTGGGGCACAGGATGCCGGTGGCGATCTGGCCGGCCACCGGGGCGAACACGTCCCGGCCGTGGAACGAGGCCGAGATACCTTCGGCGGGAATCCGGATGCGCCAGAAGGCGGCGCGCCGCGCGCGGCCCGCGATGACCGACAGCAGGCCGTTGTCCGGCCCGACGAACCATTGCTCGTCGGCCTGCATGACCACCGCGCCGCGCTCGGTGCCGACCCCCGGGTCCACCACGGCGAGAAACACCGTATCGCGGGCAAAGTGGCCGTGCAGGGCGGCCAGCAGGTGGGCGGCCGAGCGGGGCTGGTAGTCGGGCACGCTGTGCAGGGCGCTGACGATCACCGGGTGCTGGGGGGCGATCTCGTGGAGCCGGCCCTGGACCTGTGCGGTGTAGATGTCGTTGGCGCCGAAATCGGTGAAGACGACGATCATCGAAAACCCTCCTGGTGGCGCCGGGTGGGCGCCGCTGCTCCCATTATAGGGAGCCGCCTTCCCGCCCCTCGTCCGGCGGCGTCTGGGCGGACCCGAAGGGCTCGAGTTCGCGCAGGGCATCGCCGAAGCGCAGGTCCTCGACGGCCGCCTGCAGGCGCGCGGTGCGCTCGCTGCCCAGCGCGCTCCGGAGGGCTCCGGCGAGCGCCGAGAACAGATCCAGCGCGGCCAGGTCGTTGTCCGCGAGGGCGCTGTAGAGCTGCGTGAGCCGGACCGGATCGAGGGGCGCGCTTTCGCCGCTGTCAGCCTCGGCCGTCACGCCGATGAAGCCGGCAGCCGCCTCGCGCAGGGTGCGCAGCGCCTCGCACAGGCGGGCGCCGTTCGCCTCGAGGTCGTCGTCCTGGCCAGCCCGCAGGGCGGTCTCCAGTTCGCCGGCGAGGTGGGCGATGTGTTCCGCACCCAGGTTGCCGGCGATCCCCCGCAGCTTGTGCAGGCGCTGGGTGGCCAGGCTCGGGTCGTGCCGCAGCAGGTCGCCGCGGCCCTCGCAAGCGTCCCCGAACTCGCTGAACATCCGCCGCAGCAGGGCTCGCAACAGGTTCGTGTCGCCACCCAGCCGGGCGCGGGCTTCGCGCCCGTTGATGCCGGCGATCCGCGGCCAGCCGCCGGAAGCCGCCGCGGGCGGGGCGGGGCTTGCCGATGCGATGGCGTCCGGCACCGGATGCCCGTGTCGGGCGAGCTGGTCGCGCAGCACGGCAACCATCCGCAGGGGGTCGATGGGCTTGGTCACGACCTCGTCCATGCCGGCCTGCGCGGCCCGTTCCCGCTCGTTCGGCAGCGCTGCGGCGGTCAGCGCGATGATCGGCAGCGTCGCGAAGCGGGGGTCGGCCCGCAAGCGGCGGGTGGCCTCGAAACCGTCCATGACCGGCATCTGCAGGTCCATCAGCACCAGGTCCACCGCCTCGGGGTTCTGCTCGAGGATTTCGACCGCATCAGAGCCATGGGCGGCGAGGACCACTGTGGCGCCCTCGAGGCGCAACAGGCGGCGGGCGACATCCCGGTTGATGTCGCTGTCGTCCACCACCAGGATCCGCACGCCCGTCAGGCTCGGGCCGTCGCCATGGCCCGGGCTGGCGGGATCGCCAGCGCCCGCCATGCCGTGGCTGTCGTCGGCGACGAGCAGCGGCAGCCGGAAGGAGAAGTCGCTCCCCACGCCGGGCTCGCTGCTGACCGAGATGCTGCCGCCCATCGACTCGATCAGCTGCTTGCAGATGCTGAGGCCCAGGCCGGTGCCGCCGAAGCGCCGCGTGGTGCTGATGTCGGCCTGGGTGAAGGGCACGAACAGGTGCGCGATGGCGCCGGCGGCGATCCCGATACCGGTGTCGCTGACGCAGAATTCGATCATGACCGACTGGTCCTGCGTCGCGGCGGGCTCGGCGCTGAGCTTGATGACGCCCTGCTCGGTGAACTTGATCGCATTCGACAGCAGGTTGGCGAGCACCTGGTTCAGCCGGGTCGGGTCGCCGACGACCTGCGCGGGCAGATCGGGGGAGAGGGCGACGCGCATGTCGAGGCCCTTGTCGGCGGCCTGGTGCGACATCAGCGCGACCAGGTCGCTCAGCAGGTCGGTGAGGCAAAAGCGGGTCGGCTCGAGCTCCATCTTGCCGGCCTCGATCTTCGACAGGTCAAGCACGTCGTTGATCAGCGCGGCGAGCTGGCGCGAGGCCTTGCCCAGCTGGTCGACCAGCTGCCGCTGGTCCTCGTCGAGTGGCGCTCGGGAGAGCAGGTAGGCGACCGACATCACCGCGTTCAGCGGCGTGCGCATCTCGTGGCTCATGTGGGCCAGGAAGGTGGACTTGGCTTCGCTGGCAGCCTCGGCCGAGGCCCGGGCGCGGCGTTCCGCGAGGTCCTGCCCGATGACGGCCCAGGCGGTAGTGGTGCCGTTCTGGTCACGGATCGCGAAGGCGTTCCACATGGTGTGGGTGACCGCTCCGGTCACGGCGTGGCGGAGGGCTACCTCGCCGGACCAGCGGCCCCCGGCCTGCAGGGCCGGCACGATCTCGCTGCGCACCCGGTGTCGCTCGTCGTCATCGAAGACGCCGGCCAGATCCGTCTCCTCCTCGTCTTCATGGACGACCAGGCCGAGGATCTCGCGGGCGGCCGGGTTGAGGTAGCGGGCGGTCAGCGCCATGGTGCAGATGCAGATGAAGTCGCCCGAGTTCTGGACAATCGACGCCAGCATTTCGGCCCGGGCCTGGCGCTCGTGCTGTTCGCTGACGTCGTTGACCGTGGCGACCACGAAGCGTCCGTCGCGGGCGGTGAGGTTGGCCAGCGAGATCTCGGCCGGAAAGCAGCTGCCGTCGGCCCTCTGGCCGGCCAGCGCGCCGCTGCGCTGCTTCATCGGGCGTGGTGCCTCGAGGGGCTGGAAGCCGCCCCGCAGGACCGGGTGGATGTCGCGGCTGTGCAGGGGCACCAGCACCTCGACCGGCCGGCCCAGCAGCGCGCCGGGCTCGTAGCCGAACATCCTGTCCGCGGCGACGTTGCTGCGCACGATCAGCCCCGCGTTGCCAATCACCAGGATGCCGTGGGGCGAGCCCTTCACGATGGCGTTGGCGAAGGCCTCGCTGGCCTGCAGCTCGGCGTGCAGGTGGCGCGCCTCCTCATGCCGCTGGCGCAGGGCATCGAGCATCTGCGAGAAGGCGGTCGCGAGCGTCTGGACCTCACCGGCACCGCGCTCCGGCGCCACCATGATGGCCAGATTGCCGGAAGCGACCTCGCCCGCCGCCCGGGCCAGATCGGCGATCGGCGCGGTCTGGCGGCGCAACAGCAGCCAGGCGATGGCGAACACCAGGAGGGCCACGCCAGCGAATGCAGGCAGCAGTTGAACGACGATGCGGTTGGCCTCGGCCTTCACCCGCTGTGGGTCGGTGGTGACGATCATCGTCAGTCGCCCGCCGAGGATCTCCCGGGCGAGGTGGAGCGGACGGACGACGGCGACCTGGGGCGCGCCATTGCTGCCCGTAGCCAGCGCGACAATGCCGGGGGCATCGAGGTCGACGCCGGGAAACGCGTCGGCCGCCCGGTGGGGCGCGGCGAATTCTTCGCGCAGCACCATCGCCGGATCCGGGTGCACGATGAAGTCGCCCTCGGCGTCGGCGAGGTGAAAGCGGGCAGTCGGCGAGTGCAGGGTCTCAAGTGGTGCGAGGAGCGTGGTGGCGTCGAAGCTGACGACGATGACTCCGTGGATCCCGCGGTCGGCGCCGGCGACCGCCAGGGTGGCTCGCACCGTCGCCCAGTGGGGCTCCTCGACCTGGCCGTGCTCCCGGTTCAGTTCCACCGGGCTGATGAGCACGGCGCCGGTGGTGTGCCGCAGGGTCTGCTGGAAGTAGGCGCTCGCCTGCTTGTTCTGCAGGGCGTCGGCATCGACGCGGCGCACGAAGGCGCCGCTGCGGTCGACCCTCACCTGTTCGCGCCCCACCTCGTCGAGGAGGCGGACCTGGCGGATGGCGCGGTCCGATTCGGCGAAGGCAACGAAGATCTGTGCCAGCCGCTCCTGCCAGTCGGCGAGCGAGCTGTCGCCTTCCGCATCGAAGCCATTGCCGTCACGGGCGCGGGCGATGCCCCCGATCGGCGGGGTACTGGCGAGGAAACGGACCGCGTTCGAGGCCCGCTCGATGCCGACCCGGAGCAGTTGCTCGCGAGAGCCGAGGTCGGCCTCGATCTCGGCGATCTCCTGCGCCATCAGCTCACGGTACTCGAGCTCCTGCAGCAGGAAGAGCAGGCCGGCGGTGACCAGGGTCACCACGCCGCCGACGATGACGGCCATCTGCAGGGCCAGAGAGCGTCCCGCGCGCGGCAGGGGGCGTGCCGGCGCCTGCCCGGTCGGGTTCATTCCGCGGCCGTGTCGCAGGCGCTTTCGGTCGCCGTGCTGTAGCGGTTCCGACCGCCGCCCTTGGCCGCGTAGAGGGCTTCGTCGGCGCGGCGCAGGAGTGCCTCGGGGGTGGCCGGACCGATGTCGTCGCGGGCCGGCCAGGCACTGGCCACGCCGATGCTGGTGGTCACGATCTCGGCGACCGGGGAGCCCTCGTGGGGAATCGCCTCGGCGCGCACGGCCGTCTGGATCCGCTCCACCAGCGGCCGGGCATCCTCGAGGGCGGTGTCGGGCAGCAGCACCGCAAACTCCTCGCCGCCGTAGCGGGCGACGAGGTCGCCTGGACGGCCGACCGCGGCGTGCAGGGTCGCGGCGATCCGCTGCAGGCAGGTGTCGCCGCGGGGGTGGCCGTAGTGGTCGTTGAAGTGCTTGAAGTGGTCCACGTCGATCATCAGGAGCGACAGGGGGGTGTCGCCGCGACGTGCCCGGCGCCATTCGAGCGGCAGGGCGAGGTCGAAGGCGCGCCGGTTGTCGATGCCGGTCAGCGGGTCGGTGCTGACCTGGCGGCGCAGCAGGTCGGTCTGCTGCTTGAGGAGCAACTGGTTGCGCACCCGCAGCTGGACCCTCGGCGCCGACAGGGGCTTGGCGATGAAGTCCGCGGCGCCCAGTTCGAGGGCGCGCGTCTCGACGCTGATGTCCAGGTGGCTGGTGACGAAGATGACCGGAATGTCGGTCAGCGCCGGGTCGGACTTGAGGGCCTTGCACACCGCAAAGCCGTCCATGCCGGGCATCTCCGCGTCAAGGAGGATCAGGTCGGGCGGACTCTCGCGGGCGATTCGCAGGGCGTCGGGGCCATGGGTGGCGAAGCGCAGCCGCGGGTAGGCGGAGAGGATCCTCTGCAGCACGCGGATCGCCCCAGGATCGTCATCGACGATGAGCAGCCCGGCGCCGCTGGTCGAGGCCGTGTCGAACTCAGTGGGCGGCACGTGGGGGCTCCGGACGGGTGTGGAGCAGCTCAGGCGAGGAAATCCGGCGATCGGTCATAGACACGCGTAACGGAAGCCGGCGCGCGGACTTTAGCCGTTCGCGGTACCTACGACTAAAGTTGCTCCCGGTTCGGCCGTTTGCAAGGGGACGCGCCGCGGTGCGAGCGGCCGGGACCCCTCTGGCGGCGACGCGCGTCGCGGTCGCCAGAGGGCCAACTGGAGCGGAATCGACGTGTTGATGAAACCTGTCTCTTACGGACGTCGACTGTGGTCGGCCATCGCCCTGCTGCTGCTGCTGTTGTGGGGGGCCTCCTTCCTCGAGGTGCGTCGCAGCGAGCGCGAACAGCTGCATGAGGGCCACACCGCGACCGCGTTCCAGTCCCAGGCCTTTGCCGAGAACACGCTGGCTTCGATCAAGCGCCTCAACGAACTGCTGCTCGATCTGCGCAGCAACTGGACCGGCGACTGGGACGTATTCTCCGACACGGTGCGGATGCGCCAGCAGCACATCTCGGACATCAGCCTTCAGGTCGCGGTGATTGATGCCGACGGCATCCTTGCCTACTCGAACCTGGCCAGGGCAACACGACGGGTCGACCTGCGAGAGCGGGTGCACTACCGGGTGCACGCCAGCGACCCGACGGCCGACCGCCTCTACATCAGCAATCCGGTGAAGGGCAAGGTGTCCGGCCGCTGGTCCATCCAGTTCACCCGCCCGATCTTCGTCAAGGAGCGCTTCGCCGGGGTGCTGGTGGTCTCGGTCAGCCCGGACATCTTTGCCAGCTTCCATAGCAAGCTGAACCTGGGCCCGGGGGGCATCACGTCGATGGTCAAGGACAGCGGCGAGATCCTGGCCCGCTATCCGGGCAACGAGAGCTACCTGGGCAAGACGATCAGTGGCGACTTCCTGAAACCCGAGGCGGGCGTGTCCGGCAGCCTCCGGCGGATATCGCAGATCGACGGCACCGACCGCATCTACGGCTACTACAAGCTGCCGGAGTACGGCCTCGCCTTCATCGTCGGGCGCGCGGTCGATGAGCTGATGGCGCCCCAGCAAAGGCACCGGCACCTGGTGCTGACCTTCGCCGGCGCGGTCAGTCTGGTGATCCTCGTGCTCGGGCTGTGGCTGTTCCGTGCGATGCAGTCCCGCGAGCAGGCGGGCCGGGCCCTGTTCGAGGCCCAGGCCCAGCAGCGGCTGCTCGGCGCCGCGGTCAGCCAGTCGAACGCCTCGGTGGTGGTGACGGACCTCTCCGGCCGGATCGTCTTCGTGAACGACGCCTTCACCCGGATCACGGGCTATCCGGCCGCCGAGGTGCTCGGCCAGACGCCGCGAATCCTGAAGTCCGGTCTGACCGACCCCCGCATCTTCGAGGAGATGTGGCAGGTCATTGGCAGCGGCAAGGCCTGGGAGGGAGAACTGCAGAACCGCCGCAAGGACGGCCGCATCTACTGGGAATCGGGCACCATCTCGCCGGTGTTCGACGAGGCGAACCGGATCTCCCACTTCATTGCCGTGAAGGAGGACATCTCCGACAAGAAGGTGCAGGAGGTCGAGCTGCGCAACGCCAAGGAGCGGGCCGAGGCGGCCAATGTGGCCAAGAGCCAGTTCCTGGCCAACATGAGCCACGAGATCCGCACCCCGCTCAACGGCATCCTCGGCATGGCCTACATCGGCCAGCGCGAGAGCCGTGGCCAGCCCCGCCTGCAGGGCACGTTCACGCAGATCCTCAAGTCGGGCCGGACGCTGCTGGGGGTCATCGACGACATTCTCGACTTCTCGCGCCTCGAAGCGGACAAGCTCCACGTGGAGCGCAGGACGCTGCTGATCGGCGAGGTCATCGACGGCGCGATCAAACTGCTCGAGTCCGACTATGCCGACAAGGCCATCGAGCTCACGGTGCACCGAGCGCCGGATCTGCCGGTGGCCTGCCTGGGCGACTCCCTGCGCCTCGGCCAGGTGCTGGTGAACCTGCTCTCCAATGCCCTCAAGTTCACCCCTGCCGGCACGGTGCGCCTGGAGGCCGGGTGTGACGGCGAGCAGCTGGTGTTCCGGGTTACCGATACCGGCATCGGCATGAACGAACAGCAACTGGCGCGGATTTTCTCGCCCTTCGAGCAGGCCGACTCGTCGCATACCCGGCGCTATGGGGGGACCGGGCTGGGTCTGTCCATCACGCGGCGGATCGTGGATCTGATGGGCGGGACGATCGAGGTCGTGAGCGAGCCCGGCAAGGGCAGCACGTTTACGGTCAGGCTGCCCTTCGAGCGGGCGCCCCTCAAGATCGGCGATGCGGCGCTCGAATCGCTGGCCGCCGCCAGGCCCGCGACGGAGGCGAGCGACGGTGCGCCCGCGGCGGTGCCGTCGGCCGAGGTCGCGTCGGCGGCCGAGGCGGGCACCGATGCGGCGCCTTCGCCCGAGCTGGACTCGATTGCCGGCAGGCTCGACGGTTTCAGGCTGTTGCTGGCGGAGGACGACCCGGTGAACAAGATGGTGATCGAAGACTATCTGGTCGAGGCCGGCGCACAGGTCGTGTCGGTAGAGAACGGGGCGGACGCGGTCAATCGAATCGAGTCCGGCGCCAGCGGCCGGTTCGACGCGGTGCTGATGGACATCCAGATGCCGGTGATGAACGGCCACGAGGCGACCCGCCAGATCCACCGAGTCGCGCCGGCCCTGCCGGTGATCGGCCAGACCGCCCACGCCTTCGAGCAGGAGCGCGAGGCGTGCTTCGCATCGGGCATGGTGGCCCACATCTGCAAGCCGATCGATCCGGTGGAACTGGTGGACACGGTGCGCCGACACGCCACCCGCGCATCGATCGACTGACCGGACCGCGCCGCGAGGGCGGCGCTCAGTTTGCCGCGCGGCGCAAGGTCGCGAGGGCCTCCGAGAGCTGCTCCTGGATGGCGAGCATGTCGCCCTGCAGGTCGGCGATGCCTCGGGTGGCCTGGGTGGCGAGTTCGACCAGATCGGTCTCCTGCAGCTCGGTGAGGCCCATATGGACGAAGGCCGCTTCCATCCGCGACAGAAATTCCGAACTGATCTGGGACGCCCGCGCCCGGTTGCCGGCGTGGCGACGCTCGACCTCGGCGATGACTTCGTCGAGATGGTGGACCGCGTCGAGCACGGCCGTGGCGTGCCGGTCGCGTTCGCGCTCCACCGCGATTGCCCGCGCCCGGGCGTCGGCGGCTTCGGCGAGCACGGCGAGGTGGTCGCGCAGGCGACCGACGAAGTCCGGATCGTCCACCGGCAGGCCGCTCACGACGAGGGTCACGGTCGGGTAGTTGATGACCATCCGGTTGCTGAACTGGAAGATCCGCTGCAGGTCGCGGGAGTGCTCGAGAATCGAGTGCTCCAGGGGTGAGCAGGGGCCGTTCGCGTTGAAGCCCCGGCGCCCGTCCGGGCCGCCGATTTCGACCAGGCCGGAGAGCTGGTACTGGCTCGTCGTGTCGAGGATTGCCCTGGCCAGCTCCTCGTTGCTGCCGCAGGCGAAGCTGCGCCGCATGAACTCGAGCACGGTGCCCATCTCGCCCATCGACGACATCGCGGCAAAGGCCGCCTGACGGGCATTGGCTGCTTCACCGCTGACCGTGTCGAATTCGGCCAGCGCTCGCTGGGCGACCCGCAGCTTGCGTTCCAGTTCGTCCGGGTCGACCGGCTTGACGATGAAGTCGTTGCCGCCGGCGTCGTAGGCACTCAGGCGGGTGTCGATCTCGCCGTCGGCCGAGATGAAGATCACCTGGCAACGACGATGGCCCTCGGCGCGGAGCCTTGCGCAGGTCTCGATGCCGTTCAGGCCGGCCATGTTCACATCGAGCAGGACGACACCGACGTCCTCGTCGAGCCTGGCGAGGCACTCTTCGCCCGACTCTGCCTCGAGCGACCGCAGGCCGAGATCCTCGAACTGGTCGGTGAGGATCATGCGTGCGACCGGGTCGTCGTCGACGATCAGGGTTGCGAAGCCGGCGCCCGCGCTCAGGCGGGGCGCTTCGTCTTCCGGTGCCGCGGCTTCCGGGGCGGTGTCGGAATCGAAGTCAAAGAGTTCCATGGCAGTCGCTCGGCGTGGGCAGGGGGGTACGCAGGAATGGCGGGCACAGACGGGCGTTCCTGAGCAGGAGATCCAGGCGGATTGCGTCGATGTCCTGCCGATAGACCGGCAGCGTCGTTGCCCGGGTTGGTGCGCTGTGTAGTGCTGCCCGTGTGCGCTGGATTGTGGCGGTGGCGCGTCTCATCTCGCCCCGCTTATCGTCAAAGTCATCAGGAACTTTAGAAAAGGTTAAAAATCCTTCGGGCCTGGCCGTAAAGACCTATCCATGGGCGGCCCTTTTGCCGCCACGCCCACCGTGTCGCCCTCTCGCATGGAGTCGGCCCTTGCCGCGTCTGTCCCTTTCCGCTCTTGCCATTGCTGCCGCGGTCTTCGCCGGTGGCGCCGGCCTGACCGCCGCGGTCGTCGGCGTGCTCGAGGGCGAGGAGGCCAGGCGGCGCGAGCTGGTGCAGCAGTCGGAGGCCGGCCAGTTGCTGGAGCGGGTGGCCGAACGCTTTCGCGATGTGTCGGTCCGCTGGCGCGAACTCGACGAACTGGCGGGCCTGATCGACCTGTCCCAGCCCGGCGTGTTCGACGCGTTCGCGGCGCCGATCGTCGCCAACAGCGAGCCGATCCAGGTGCTCGAGTGGGTCACCGAGGTTCGCTCCGGCGAGCGGGCGCTCATCGAGGCTCAGCTGAGCGCCCGGGCCGGCCAGCTGCTGCGACTGCGCGAGATCGGGCCGGACGGCGTGCGCCTGGCCGCCGATCGCCCCAGCTACCTGCCGGTGCGCTGGATCTACCCCCGCCAGGGCAACGAGTCGGCGCTCGGCGTCGACCTCGCCAGTGAGCCCAAGCGGGCTGAGGCGCTGGCCCGGGCATGGCAGAGCGGACGGGCAGTCGCCTCGGCACCGGTGAGGCTGGTGCAGCGGCCCGAGTACCTCAGCTATCTGGTCTTCGTGCCGGTCCGCAGCGCGTCCAGACGTGAATTCCTGCTCGCGATCATCGAGCTCATGCCCCTGTTCCGGGGCGCGGCGGAGACACCCGACGGCCAGGGCTTCGGTATGCATGTGTCGGACACGACGGAACCCGGCCGTCCGATCCTGCTGACGGATCCGGAACTCGCCCGGGACCCCGCCATCACCGAGCTCGCCCGCCGACGGATGGACTTCGCCGGGCGCACGCTCGAGATGGTGGTGACCGGTGCGCAGGCTACCGCGTCCGGCGGGGGCAGCCTGTACCGCGGGGCGCAGGTGCTGGGCGTGCTACTGAGCGCGGCGCTGGCGGCGCTGGTGGCGACGCTCGCCGGACGCAATGTCGAGGTGCGGCGGCTGGTGGCGGAGCGCACCCGGCATCTGGACGAGAGCCGCGAGCGGGCGCGACAGATGTTCATGGGCGCGCCCGATGCGACCCTGCTGGTGGACGAGAGCGGCCGGGTCGAGGACGCCAACGCCCATGCCGAAACCCTCTTCGGGCGCAGCCGCGACGAGCTGCTCGCGTGCTGCGTCGAGGACCTGATGCCGGAGCGCTTCCGGGGTGCGCATCCGGGTCACCGCAAGGACTACCTGCACTCCGAGCGCTATGGTCGGGTGCAGCCGATGCATGATCGCGGGCGCTTCTTCGCGCTGCACGCCGACGGCACGGAGATCCCGGTGGTGATCGGCATCTCGCCCCTCGGCCACGGCGGTCGCCGCAGCCTGATCGTGTCCCTGAGCGACCTGTCGTCCCACGTCGCGCTGACCGAGAAGCTCTATCGGGAGCGGGACCTGCGGCAAAGCTCGCTCGATGCGCTCAACAGCATCCTGGTGGCCCTCGACCGGGAGGGGCGTGTGACCATGATCAACCGCTTCGGCTGCGAGTTTGTCGGCCGGCGGGAAGACGAGGTGCTCGGCCTCAACTGGTTCGACGCCTTCTCGGTGGTCCCCGACCATGGCAGGCGGGACTACCGCGAGATCGTCGAGGATCTGACCCGCGATGCATCGGCGGCGCCACTGGTGCGCAGCGTGATCCACGATGCGGGTGGCCAGCGACACACGATCAACTGGCGCGTGAGCGCGCTGCGCGACGGTGATGGCGAACTGGCCGGAACCCTGGCGTCCGGCCTCGACCTGACCGGACAGCTCACCGCCGAGAGCGCCGCGCGCCAGCTCGCAGCCGACCTCGAGGCGACCCTGGGTGCCTTGCCCGACCTGTTGCTGGAGTTCGACCGGGACTTTCGCTACCGCCACATTCATGCCGCCCGCGGCGACATGCTGGCGGTGCCGAAATCGCAGATGCTCGGGCGCACCGTGCGTGAGGTGGTGCCGCCCGACGTGGCCGATGCCATGGAGAATGTGCTCCAGCGGGCGATGCGGGACGGTCGCGCCGAGCCCGAGTTGCTGCGCTTCGCGATTCACGGCGAGCCGCGCTGGGCCGACGTCTCGGCCTCGCGCAAGGTCACGGCAGATGGCGAGTTGGGCTGCGTGCTGCTGGTACGCGATGCGACCCATCGGATGCTCGCCCGGCACGAGGCCGAGCACATGCGCTCGATGGTCCTGGCCTCGGGCGAGCTGCTGGCCTTCATCGCCGCCGATGGGCGCGTCGAGGTCGCCAATCCGGCGTTCGCACGGACCTTCGAGTGTGGCGCGACCGAGATGGCCGGCGTCGCGTTCGCCGACCTGGTCTCACCCACCGTCCTGGCTCAGCTCGAGCGGCCGATCAAGGGTGGCCTGGCCGGCGAGGTTCAGCGCCTGCCGCTCACCGTGGGCACGGGCGCCGCGCTTCGCACGATCGAAGTCGAGCTGGCCCCGCTGCACCAGGATGGCACGGTCCGGGGGGTGGTGCTGAGCGGCCACGACATCACCGACCGGGCGAGCGCCCACAGTGCTCTGGAAGCCTACCGGGATACGCTCGAGCGGGAGGTGGCCGACCGGACCTCGGCGCTCGAGACGACGCGAGCCTGGCTGGAGCACATGCTGGAGAACAACCCGCTGGCGACCTTCGTGCTGGGTCGGGACGAGCGGGTGGTGCAGTGGAATACGGCCTGTGCGATCTACTTCGGCATTGCGCCCGAGGACATGATCGGCCGCAGCGACGTCTGGCGCGCCTTATACGACGAGGAGCAGCCGGTGCTCGCACAGTTGCTGATGCGCGGCGACGATGCCGGGCGCGACCGCATCTACGGGCCGGCCTGTCGCCCATCGACGCTGCTCGAGCACGCCTACGAGGCGGAAGCCTATTTCCCGAAGCTGGGTCGCTGGCTGTTCTTCACCGCGGTGCCGATGTTCGATGCCGGCGGGCAGTGCATCGGCGCCATCGAGACGCTCCAGGACGTGACCGGCCGCAAGGAGGCGGAAGCGCTGATGGTCAGCGCCCGCGAGGCGGCCGAATCGGCGGCGCGGGCCAAGTCGGAGTTTCTTGCCAACATGAGCCACGAGATCCGCACGCCCCTGAATGGCGTGATCGGCCTGGCCCAGGTCGGGGTGCGCGAGAACGTCGGTCGACGCGCCCACCATACCTTCGACAAGATCCACCAGTCGGCCATGCACCTGCTCGGGCTGGTCAATGACCTGCTCGATTTCTCGAAGATCGAGTCGGGCAAGTTCGAGCTGGCCGCCGAGCCGTTCGCGCTCGACGATGTGGTCGACCGGGCCCTCGACATCACCGCGCCGAATGCCCTCGCCAAGGGCATCGACTTTCTCGTGCACGAGGCGCCAGAGCGGCCGCGCCGGGTGGTTGGCGACGGGCTGCGGCTGACCCAGTGCCTGGTCAACCTGCTTGGCAATGCGGTCAAGTTCACCGAGCGCGGATGGGTGCGGCTCGACGTGGCGGTGGAGGGGTCGATGCTCGTGCTGGCCATCGAGGACGCCGGCATCGGCATGACGCCGCCGCAGGTGGCGCGACTCTTCAAGCCATTCGAGCAGGCCGACGGGTCCACCACCCGCCGATTCGGCGGAACCGGGCTCGGCCTCGCGATCACCCATCAGATCGTTTCGATGATGGGCGGTGAGATCCGGGTCGACAGCGAGGCGGGCAAGGGGAGCCGCTTCGCGATGCGGATTCCCCTGCCCGTGGCAGAAGCCGAGACGCCATCGCCGGTGGGTCTGCCCGAGGCGATCGCCCTCGGAGGACTGAGCGAAGCCGAGTGGCGCCTGGTTGCGGCCGAACTCACGGCGGCCGGGTGCCGCTGCCGCCACCTCGACGCCGGTGACTTCGCCCTGGCGCCCGGCGAGTGGCTCGCGGCGCCGGCCGACATCCTCGCCGAGGCGGCGGACCTGGGCGCGCCCGAGACCCGCTTCATCACGATCCACGACCCCGGCCCGACGCCGGCGATCGGCGCCGTCCACTGGATGCGCCCGCTACGCGTGCGGCGCCTGGCGGCGACGCTGGCATCGGACGACGGCGAGCAGCGGGCGTTGCCCGGCCAGCGCCTGCCGGGCCTGCGCGTGCTGGGCGTTGACGACAACGAGATCAACCGCATGGTGCTGGCGGATCTGCTGCGCCTCGAGGGCGCTTCGGTGATCCTGGCCGGCAGCGGCGAGGAGGCGCTGGCCGCGGTCGACGCCGAGCGGGAGCGTCGTTTCGACGTCGCGCTCCTCGATATCGAGATGCCGGGCATGGACGGCTACGCGCTGGCCCGACGCCTTGGTACCCTGCGGCCCACACTGCCGCTGATCGGCCTGACCGCCCACGCTTCCCTGTCGGACCGGGGCAAGTGCCTCGCCGCCGGCATGCAGGCCCATCTCTCCAAGCCCTTCGACATCGACCGTCTGGTCTCGGTGATCGGGGGGCTGATCCGGACCCATAACGAAAAAAGACAGGAGACACCCATGGAAAGCGAGCACCGACCACAGGGGCACGGCGACACGCCGGTCGGGGTCGATATGGAGGCCTTGCTCAAGCGCTTCAGGGGGCGGGACGAGTTCGTCAAGCGCCTGCTCGGTACGGCCATCGAGGCCAATGGCGATATCTCGGCGCGGCTCGGCGAAGCGGTCCGGCGCGAGGACCTGGAAGCCATTCGGCAACTGGCTCACTCGATCAAGGGCATGAGCGGCAACCTGTGCGCCGAGGCGGTGCAGCAGGCCGCCGCCGACGTGGAGCGCAAGGCCTCCGGGGGCGACAGCGCGGCGCTCGATGGCGCCGGGCGCCTGGCCGGCCAGGTCGAAGGCCTGGTGAGTTCGATCAGGAAGATCCTGGAGAACTGAGCGCCCCGGGGCCCGGGCCGCCGGTCACCATCGGTCGCGCAAGGCCTGTTGCCGGGGCGGCGGCGCAGGCGGGGCGGTCGCGATGGGGGTTGCGGTCACACCCGGCCGTTCCAGGCGCGGACGATGTCGTGCAGCTGGCGCAGGCCGTCCGTCAGCGCGGCCGGCCCGGGCTGCAGGATGTCGGCCGACTTGATCTCGAATACCTGACCGTCGCGCACGGCAGGTACCGCCGACCAGCCCGGGCGCGCGGCGACCCGCTCGGGCCTGAACTTCTTGCCGCACCAGGAGCCGACGATGATGTCCGGCGCCCGCCGGACCACCTCGAGGGGGTCGTGAATGGTCCGCTGGCCGGCCGCATGCTCGGCGGCGAACTCGCGGAAACAATCTTCGCCCCCGGCGATGTGAATCAGGTCGGAGACCCAGCCGATGGCAGAGATCATCGGCTCGTCCCACTCCTCGAAATAGACGCTCGGGCGGCGCGGGAGCGCCTCGCCCGCCGCCCGGATGGCCGCGACGCCGTCACCGAGTTCCGCCAGCAGCCCGCGCGTCTTCGCCTCGCAGCCGACGAGGGCCCCCACGGTGCGGATCATCTCGAAGATCTCCGGCACGCGGCGGTGATTGAAGACATGGACGCTGATGCCTGCGCGGATCAGCTGGGAGGCGATGTCCGCCTGCAGGTTGGAGAAGCCGAGCACCAGGTCGGGCTCGAGCGCGAGGATGCGGTCGATCTTGGCTGACAGGAAGGCCGAGACCTTCGGCTTCTCCTTGCGGGCCCGCGGCGGCCGCACGGTGAAGCCGGAGATGCCGACGATGCGCGCCTCTTCGCCCAGCAGGTAGAGCGTCTCGGTGGTTTCCTCGGTCAGGCAGACGATGCGTTGCGGTCCGGTCGGCGTCCAGTGGGTCAAGGGGGGCTCCTCAGGGCAGGCTGCGGCGTCGGTGGCGGTCATCTG
The DNA here is from genome assembly GCA_020445665.1 of Rhodocyclaceae bacterium. Classification (GTDB taxonomy): domain Bacteria; phylum Pseudomonadota; class Gammaproteobacteria; order Burkholderiales; family Rhodocyclaceae; genus Cognatazoarcus. Next base: position 8,209 of record JAGRGD010000294.1, on the reverse strand, counting down.
TGGCACGGGGGCGAGGGTCTCGGGTTCGACCTTCGCGCCTCGCGAGGCTCGAGAATACCCCCGCCGACGAGGCGCCGTGCCAGCCGTGCCGGTGGCGATGCGCGCGCATGACGCCGGCGATTGTGTCGTCCGGGGGGCTGCCCGCGGCGCTCATGGACGGAACAGGGCGGCGGCCATGGCCGGGTTCGAGGGCAGATAGAGGTGCAGGTAGCCGGCCAGCAGGCGGCCCACGCGCCACACCGGCTCCGGGCGCCCATGGTGCCGGGCGGGGTGCGTCTCGGCGACGGGGGCGAGTGCCATCTCGGTGGTCGAGTGATGGAAGCTGTGCCCGCGCATCTCGCCCTCGGGCAGGCGGAGCGAATGCAGGCCCAGGTTGGCGATCCGTTGCTGCAGGTGGGCTCGGCCGGGGAGCAGGCCGACCAGGGCCGCCGCGGCGCCGTTGGTGTCCGTCAGGGCCTCGAGCAGGTAGAGCATGCCACCGCATTCGGCGACGATCGGGCGGCCCCGGCGATGGTGGGCGTGAATCGCGTCGTGCATGGCGAGATTGCCCGACAGGCGCGACAGGTGAAGTTCCGGGTAGCCGCCTGGCAGGTAGAGGGCGTCGCAGGGAGGCAGGGACCGATCCGCGAGGGGCGAGAAGAAGGAGAGCGTTGCGCCCATCGCCGTGAGCAGTTCGAGGTTCGCCGGGTAGCAGAAGGCAAAGGCGGCATCGCGCGCGACCGCGATGCGTATGCCAGCCAGATCCCGCGGCGGCGTCGGCAGTGGCGCGTCGCACAGGTCCACCTGAGGCAGGGCGTCCAGGGGCGGCGCCTCGATGGCCTGCGCCAGCGCCTCGAGAATCGAAGCAAGACCGCCGATCTCCCCGGGCGGCAGGAGGCCAAGGTGCCGAGCGGGCAGGGCAGGGGCCGCATCCCCGGGCAAGGTGCCGAGCAGGGGCAGGCCGGCCGGCAGCGCCTCGGCCAGCATTGCGCGGTGGCCGTGGCTGCCGACACGGTTGGCGAAAGCGCCGATGACCTGTGGGTGGCCGGGCCAGGTGGCGAGGCCATGGACAATCGCGCCAAAGGTCTGGGCCATGGCCGAGGCGTCGATCACGGCGAGGACGGGCAGGTCGAAGGTCCGGGCCAGGTCGGCGCCAGAGGGCGTGCCGTCGTACAGGCCCATCACCCCTTCGACGAGCAGCAGATCCGCCTCGCGCGCCGCATCGGCCAGCAGCTGCCGGCAGTGGGCCTCGCCGCCCATCCACAGGTCGAGGTTGTGGACGGGGGCGCCCGATGCGGCACCGAGGATCATCGGGTCGAGATAGTCCGGTCCCGCCTTGAACACCCGGACGCGAACCCCCTGGCGGGTGTAGTGGCGGGCGAGGGCGGCGCTGACCGTGGTCTTGCCCTGGCCGGACGCGGGGGCCGCGACGTAGAGGGCGCGGCAGCGGTGCTTGGCAGTGCTCATCCGCGGCGCGCTTCGCCAGATACGGGCCGCTGGGCGCCGACCGCCGCGAACGCGCCCCACACCAGCAGCGCTACGCCGAGCCAGAAGCCGAAGGCTTCGAGGGACTGGGGGTAGTAGCGCAGCAGGCGCTCGCCGAAACCGGCCAGGGTCGGGTCCGGGAAGTGCCCGGAGAAGACATAGAAGCTGCCGCTGGAGAACAGTTCGCAGAGGTGGGCACCGACCAGCGCACTGGCGGCGAAGCGCGGCAGCGTGCGGGCGTGCAGCGCGTGGCGCTGTCCGAACCAGCGGCCCGCGAGCCACAGGCAGCCGTAGGCGGGCAGCAGGAAGGGGTAGGCCGGGGAGGTGCAGTAATTCGAGGTGCCGCCCCAGGTGACGCTGGCCAGGTCGAGGCCGGCGGCCAGCGCGATGAAGACGGTGAAAGGCAGCGCGCGGCGCAGCACCATGCCGCCGAGGAAGAACACCGCCCAGGACGCGCCGGGGAGCGCCTCGAGGCTGGCGACGTGGTGGCCGCGGGTCAGGATCAGGAGCAGCGCCAGGCTGGCGCCCGTGGCGAGGGTCGTGTTTCGGGTCAGGGTCATGTGGGTTGTCCGGTTGGGATGTCAGGGCAGGTAATGGAGGGAGAAGAACAGCCCGCGGCCCGGCGGGTTATAGAAGGCCGCGGTGGCGTAGTCCTTGTCGAAGAGATTGGTGAGGCTGGCCTTGAGGCGCCAGGCCGGGTCGAGGGCCTGGCTGAGGGTGAGGTCGAGGGTGGCGTAGCCGCCCAGGCGACGGGTGTTGGCCAGATCGTCATAGCGGTGCCCGGCGGCGCGCCAGTTCAGGTCGAGCCGTGTCGCACCGAAGTCGCGGCCGGCGTCCAGGCGCAGATGGGCACGGCTGCGGCGGGGCAGCAGATTGCCATGGAGGGCACCCTGGCCGCGGTGGCGGGGATCGAGCCAGTCGAGGCTGCCGGCCAGGCGCCACGCCGCCAGGCCGGTGTCGAGGCGCAGTTCGAGGCCGCGAATGCGCGCCCGGTCGATGTTGTCCGGCGCGCCGATGCTGGCGTCGTAGGCGATCAGGTCGCTGATGTGCGTCTGGTAGGCCGACAGGTGCCAGCGCATCCGCTCGCCGCCGGCCAGGCCCACTTCGGCACTGCGTGCGCGCTCGGGCCGTAGATCGGGATTGCCGAAGCGCGGGAAGTAGAGCTCGTTGAAGCTTGGCGCCTTGTAGGCGGTGCCGTAGGTGGCAGTCAGGCGCACCTGCCCCGGGAACAGATAGCCCCAGGCGATGCTGCCGGTGTTGCGATGGCCGGACTGTTCACTGTCGTCGTGGCGCAGGGAGGCATCGAGCCGGTGGGCCGCGTGCTCGAGTTGCCACTGGCCGAACACGCCGGTGTTGCTCCGCCGGTCCTCGGCATAGGCGGTCGTGCCGCTGACCCGCTCGCGGGACCAGTCGACCCCCATCGCGAGCACCTGGCCGTCCCCCACGGCCACCTCGTTGAGCCAGCTTGCCTGGTCGCGGCGCGTAGCGAAGCGGGACTGGAAAGTGCCGTCGAGGAGGTTGTTGGCGGTGTCCCGGCTCTGGCCGAGGGAGAGCCGGCTGAGCCAGCCATCCGTCGGCCGGGTCTCGGCGCTGGCGCCGAGGCTCTTCTGGCGAGTGTGGGCCCGGTTGGCGGTCGCACCGTCGAATTCGTTGTCGCCGCGGCTCTCGAGCCAGTGGACAGTCAGCTCGGTGGTGTCGCCAAGGGTGACCCCGCCGGCGAGACTGGCGGCGTGCTGGCGATAGCCGTCGTGATCGAGGTCGAGGTCGAAGCACCCGGCGCCGCCCGGCGCGGGCCGGCCGTTGCAGGCATTCTCGCCGCTGGTATGGCGCGTCCCGGCATCGATGGCGAACCAGCCCCGATCGGACCCGGCCCGCACGCCAGCACCGAACGCGAAGGCATTGTGGTTGCCGGCGCCGATATGCAGGCTGGGCTGGAAGCCCTCGCCGGCGCCACGTCGGGTGAAGATCTGGATCACGCCGCCAATGGCTTCGGACCCGTAGAGGCTCGAGCGGGGCCCGCGCACCACCTCGATGCGCTCGATCAGGCCGGCCGGAATGTCCTGCAGGGCCGCAGCACCCGAGGTGGCGGAGCCGATCCGGACGCCGTCGATGAGGACCAGCACGTGGTCCGACTCGGTGCCGCGCAGGAACAGGGAGGTGCTCTTCCCGTCTCCGCCATTGCGGGCGACATCGATGCCGGCGAGGCCCTCGAGCGCGTCCGCGGCCGAGCGGGCGCCGCTGCGGGCGATCGACGCGCGGCGGATCACATCGGTGGCGGCGAGCGTGGCGTCCGCACCACGGGCTGTCCGGTTGGCCGTGACGATCACGTCGTCGAGGCGGTGCTGCAGGGATGGGGTCTGGGCCAGGCAGGCTGGCGAGGGCGCCAGCAGCAGGGCTGCCGGCAGCGCGAAACGTCGCATGGGTCCTCCTCTTCGCGCTCACCCGCGCGAGGGTTCCTGAAAACGGGCAGGGAGGAGGACAGACGGAGAGCGGACGGGCGCCGCTTGCCGCGACATCGCCCTCCGCAATGCCAAGCCGAATGCATCAGGCCGGTCTCCGGACTCGCGAGCGCGAAGGATGACTTCGCCGGAACCGCGCCTTCCCGTGTCTCGACACAGTGGCTGCGTGCGGAACCTGACTCGCTTACCGTTGCGGGGGCAGTGCCGGCATTGACGCGCGCCTTGCTGGGCGGACGTCGCACCGGCTTCCCGTTTCATCCCTCGGGCGGATCGCCATCGGGACACCTGAAGCGGGAGCGATGGTATCGCGGCGCTGCAGCACAAGTCCACTGGCATGCGCCGGCGTTTGCCGCGCCGACCCGTTGGCGCTACCGTGGGCGGCCCGACCCGGATACCCCCCCCCGATGAGCGACACGCCCGACCGACCGGAAAGCGATCCGCATGACCGCATCGAATGGCGCGAGGGTGACGGGGTGCTCTGCGCCCGCTGGCGCGCCGAGGCGGGCCAGCCACCGCCGCGCCGGGTGATCCTGGCGGACGACACGCTGCGGGCCGACGACGCTTGGCGGCTTGCCTGCGAGGGCACCGCCATGTTGTGGCAGGGCGATTACCAGAATGCCCGCCAGTTGCTGCAGGCTCTCGCCAGACGGGCTGATCGGGCGGGCCGGCGCAGCAAGGCGCCGGGCACGCTCACCGAGGCCTTCCACCGCTACCGCATGGCCCAGGCCCAGCGGGCCCGGACCCTCGGCATGCTGCTGGTGCCGGTCAGCGCGGGCGGCGTCGTGCCGCTGCGGCGGGCGCCCGATGTCGCCGCGGCCTGCGAGGCGGCCTGGGGTGACACCTCAGAGGATGCGGTGGTGTCGCTGCGCGAGCTGCTCGGCCTGATCGGCGCCTACCAGTGGCAACGGAACGGGGTGCCGGTCGCCGCGCTGGGCGGGCGTCGCATCCACCCCCACTATGGCGTCTTCGCGCCGGTCCGCGGGGAGTACCTCGACCTGGTCGCCGACGCGCCGCTGCCGGCGGGCGGCCTGGCCTTCGACATCGGCACCGGGACCGGCGTGCTGGCGGCGATCCTCGCAGCGCGGGGGGTCGAGCGGGTGGTGGCGACCGACACCAGCCCGCGGGCGCTTGCCTGTGCCCGAGACAATGTCAGGCGGCTCGGGCTGGCCGACCGCATTGACGTGCGGGCCGGCGACGGCTTCCCCGAGGGCCGCGCGGCCCTGGTGGTGTGCAATCCGCCCTGGCTGCCCGGCAAGCCCTCATCGCTGCTCGACCAGGCCATCTACGACCCGGGCAGCCGGATGCTGCGCGGCTTTCTGGCCGGGCTGCCGGCGCACCTTGCCGAGGGCGGGGAGGGCTGGCTGGTGCTGTCGGACCTCGCCGAGCGCCTCGGCCTGCGTTCCCGCGATGAACTCGTCGCCTGGATCGCTGCCGCCGGCCTGCGGGTGCTGGGCCGCCTCGACACCCGCCCGCGCCACGCCAGGGCGCAGGACGCCTCCGATCCGCTCCACGCCGCGCGCCAGGGCGAGGTCACGAGCCTGTGGCGCCTCGCCTGCTAGGGCGCGGCTGCCGTGGCGCGGTCGGCCACGCGCATCCGCACGGATCGCCCTGACCGCGCTGCAAGCCCTCGCTCAGGGCTTTCCACTCGCCTGTCATGGGCGCGACTCAAGCCCCGCGTATGACGGACGATAGCCTTCAGGGCATGCCTGGCGCCGAACCGGTGCGGGGCATGCCGATGGCAAGAGGAACGGAGGGGAGCCGTGATGCAGGAAGCGGGGAGAAAGGGCGATCGGGGCGCGGTCGCGGAAGGGCGGGAATCGAACCCCGTCGATCACACCCTGGCGATACGTCGCGCGCTGGCGCCGCTGCGCTTCGACGACATGCCGGACCGCCACGAGGCCCACCACGACTACGCCTGGCTCTGGCGGCAGGACGTCAAGCAGTGGCTGATGCGCGCCTACGGCATCGGCACGCGGGTGCGATGGGAACTCGCGCAACTCGACGAGGACGCGACGCCGGCCCTCGCCGAACGGGTCGGCGAGATCTCGTATGCGGAGCTGGTGGCGGTGGTGTGGGAGCTCGCGAGGCGGGCCCGCAGCGTGTCGCCGGCGATGCACGCGGCGGTGCGGCCGCTGGTGCTCGCGCGGGTGCGTCCGCTGCTGCGCCACGCCGACGCCCACCTCGCCGAGGCGGCCGTCGGCTGCCTGATGCACTGGCGCGACCGGGACGGGCTGGCCGAGATCGCCCGCCTGCGCGAGTCGCCGAACGAATGGCTGCGTCGCACCGCGACGCTGGCGGTGGCGGTGCTGACCGAGGACGCGGCGCAGCGGCGGGAGATGGCGATCGAGCTGATGGCGGCGCCCGCGACCCGGGGCTACGCGGACACCCTGCTCGAACTGGTGAGCACGCGGGGCGCCCTGCTGCCCTGGGACGACATGATCGGGGTGCTGGCCGGCACCGAGCTGCGCTGGCAGCAGGATGTCTTCCGGGACCTCGGCAAGCTCGACACGCCGGTCGACCGGACCTTTCTCGAACACTTCGCCCAGTCCGACGACCTGGAGGTGAGCCGCAGCGCCATGACCCTGCTGGTGAGGCAGGACGATGCACGGCAGGCGTTCATGCTGGAGATGCTGAAACACCGGGAAAAGCCCGTCGCGCGACTGGCGCAGGCGTGGCTGAAACCGCGCGCCGGATCGCTGCGAGGCGACCTGCTGCCGCTGCTGGCCGGCGGCTCGGGGGTGACCCGCCAGATGGTCATCGAGCTGCTGTCGCCGCCCTTCGGGGATGCCGAACTGGCGCAGATCGTGCCGTTGCTCGGCGGGCGTACGCCCGAGACGATGCGCCTGGCGATCCTGCGTCAGCTGCGGGGGCAGGCCGCCCACCCGGTGGTCCGGGAGGCCCTCCGCGAGATGCTGGTATGCGGTACCGAGGCCTCCGCCGCCTCCGCCGCGCGCAGCCTGCGGCCGGCCGCGGACGACGCCGATGTCACTGCGCTTCGCGCCCTGGCGCTCGCGCCGCGTACGGTGCCGGGCAAGAGCACGGCGCTGACCGACTTCCTGGTGGAGATGGCCAGCGGGGCGGCCGATGCGCTGCTGGCCGAACTGGCCCGGTGCCGGCACCCGCTACTGTGCCGGCAGGCCGACGCCGCCTGTCGTGCGCGGGGCGTCTCTCCGGCCGAGCCCGGGGCGCCAGCGCGGCCGGCCCCGCCGCCACCCGCGGCGGTGACCCCGGCCCCGCCCCCCGCGTGCGACCTGAGCGCGCTCCCAACCGGACCGGACGGGCTGCTCGACGAGCTGGTGGTCGCGGTGGCGAGTGGTTCCCTCGCGAAGATGTTGCCGTCGGTGGAGGCTATCCGGCCGCGTGCCACGGCTGCCGCCCTGCCGGCCCTGTCGGCCTGGCTCGAGCCACAGGCGCCCGTCCCCGTGCAGATCAAGTCTGCGCTCGCCGGCATTGTCGCCGGCGTCGGCGGTGCAGAAGCGATCCGCCACCTGGTCGTCGCCTTCCGTCGCAGCGACGACACGGCGCGGTCGATCGCGGACTGGCTGCGTCGCCTGGGCTGGACGCCCGAGAGCCCGGTGGACGAGGCCCGCGTGCGCCTGTGCAAGGGCTGGGGCGGACCCTTGCCGCCACCGACGGAGGGCATGCTCGAGGCCGTGGCCCGGTTCGTGAGCACCCAGCCTGATATCGACACGGCGGGTCTCGAGTTCCTGATCGCGCAGCCGGGTCCGGTGGCGGCGCGAGCCCTGGCCCTGGCCGATCCGGCCGGCAGCGTCCGCGCGGACGTGCGCAAGCGCATGCTCAAGCGTCTGCGCGACGATGCGGCGGTGGCGGCCGACGCACTGGTCGAGCGCCTGCGGGACGATCTGGCGCAGCGGCAGGCGCCCGCGCCGGCGTGGGCGGCGTCGTTGCCGAGCGACATGCGCTCCCTGACCGAGCCGCTCGAATGGTTGCTGGCTCTCAGGGCGCCCCAGGGCCGGGAGATTGCGCTGGCGGTGCTCGACGAGCCCCGCCTCGACAGCCGCTGCCGTCGGCCGGCGGCCGAGTTGCTGTGCGTCCTGCGCGATCGGAGCGCCACTGGCCGGGTGCTGGCGCTGTTCGAGGAGACCGTCGAGGTGGCGGATCGCCGCGCGCTGGTCGAGGCCCTGGGGCGCCTGCGCGACCCGGCGGCGCTCACGGTGTTGCGCGCCGCCCGCGAGGGCGAGAAGCACGCGGCGCTGCTCAAGGCGCTCGACAAGGTGATCGACAAGCTCCAGGCGCAGGCCTGAGGCGGCGGCCCGCGGGCCGCG
>JAGRGD010000293.1 GCA_020445665.1 Rhodocyclaceae bacterium | reverse complement strand
TATCGACACCGCGGCGCTGATCCTCGAGGGCGCCGGCGCGGGGCCCGCCGCAGTGAGCGATGCGGGCCTCGACGAATTCGCCGAGGGCGAGGAGATCCTGTCGGCCGCCGAGCGGCAAGCCGGCCGGCCCATGTGGGGCCGCGACGCGCCGACGACAGCAGAGCAGCTGAAAAGCTACGAGGCCGCGTATCTCGCGTGGTTCCGCGGCGAGATCGCGCTGGGCGGGCGGGCCTCCTACGGGGCCTTCCGCGCTCGCGTGCGCCAGTGGCTGGAAGAATTGATGGCCCAGAATCTGCGTGGGCAACACACCCTGGCGGTGACGTCCGCCGGCGTCATCTGCGCCCTCACCTGCGAGGTGCTGGGCCTCGACGACACGCGCTGGGCCGAATTGCTGCGGGTGCTCGGCAACGCGTCGGTGACGGAGATCGTCTACTCGGGCGGGCGCTGCACCCTCAGGAGTTTCAATAGCACCGGCCACCTGCCGCAGGGGCTGGGCTCCGGCATCTGATCGTGGCGACGCGCGGAGCAGCGGTGTCCGGGCCGGGCATCGCTGGCGCGACGCCGCGGTCCGGATCGATGCGCCTCAGCAGGCCTGGGGCCGCCCCGGGTTGAAGCCGCGTCCGGCGGGCTGCGGCGCGCGACGGGACTGGCGGAAAGTCAGCACGTGCAGCAGACGGTCCAACTGGCGCGAGAACTCGGCTGCCCGTAGCTGCAGGGCACGTTCGCGAAACTGATCGTAGTTCACCGGGGTCATGTCGATCTCCTTCTGAGGCAGGCCCTGACGGGTTGGGCGTGTTGCCAATGTATCTGTGCATGGATAAAAATAAATCCAGCGCATTGGCACATCATCTGTTCCTGTGGGGAAAAAATGAGCCCGGACCACAGCTTTCAGGAACTTGCCGGCTTCGTCCGCGTGGTCGAGCTCGGCAGCTTCTCGGCCGCAGCCCGCGAGCTCGACCAGACCCCGTCAGCCCTCTCCAAGCTGGTCTCCCGGCTGGAGGCCCGGCTGGGTGTTCGGCTGCTCCACCGCAGCACCCGCAGGCTTGCCCTGACTGCCGAAGGTGAGCTCTACGCCGCGCGCTGCGGCCAGATCCTGGAGGAGATGCGCGAGCTGGACGAGCAGGTGTCGAGCATCGGCGGCCGCCCCTCCGGCCTGCTGCGCATGGGCGTGGGCTCCGCCCTTGGGCTGCACCAGCTGGCGCCGGCGCTGCCGCGCTTCCTGGCGCGCCATCCCGACATCCGCCTGGAACTGTCGGTGTCCGACCGGCGCGTGGACATCGTCGAGTCGGGCGCCGACCTGATCCTGCGCATCGGCACCCTCGACGACTCCTCGCTCACCGCCCGACGCATCTGCACCCTGGAGCGCATCATCTGCGCCGCCCCGTCCTACCTCGCCCGCCGGGGCACGCCCCGCACGCCGGCCGACCTCGCCGAGCACGACTGCCTCTACATCACCGGCATGCCCGAACTGCGCCGCTGGCCCTTCGAGGTGAACGGCACGCGGGAGTACGTCGAAGTCGCCGGCATCGCCGGCTCTGACAATGCCGAAACCCTGCTCCAGCTCGGCGTCGCAGGCGTCGGCGTGATCCGCCTCGCCGACGTCATCGTCGGGCCGGCGCTGGCGAAGGGCAGCCTCGTACCGCTCCTCACCGACGTTCACATCTCGGAGAAGGTGCCGGTGTATGCGGTGTGCCCGTCGGGTCGCCAGCGGGCGCCCAAGGTGGCGGCGATGATCGACTTCCTGATCGGTGAGTTCGGGCCGCGGCCGTGGGCGCTGGACGGGCCGGTGGCGGGAGCTGAGTGAAGCATCGGCCGCCAGAGGCGAGGTGCGCGGATCACCGTCGCGGATCGCGCGTTCGCTTGAATCGCCGATTGCCGGTGACAAACGAGATCGAGATGCAGCAGGGCGGGATGCATCCAGCCCTGCGTCGCCAATCCGTGCGTCCCGGTCGATCGGCCGCCCAGACCCTCAGGCCGGCGAAGCCCGCCCGGCCTGTGTCCGGACTGGCCGGACATCTGCGCCGGGGTTTCCGACACGGTTCCCACTCCCCGTCGTGACACCCTCGTTTGCGATTCCCCTGCCGCTCGCGTATCGTCGGCTCAGCAATTTCTGCTTGTGTTGTCAGTGTGTTGGTCCGGCCTCCGCGCTCTTGCGGGGCCCTTCCCCTGCTTGCTTCGCGGGTCTGATCGAGCCCTGTGCCGGGGCCTTGCGGTCGGGTTTCCCCGAGGCGCATCGCAGGCTGCGTGCAGATCACGTGGTACCGGGAGGCGGTTGTTCCCCAGCCTCCTTCCGATCCTGGCGGTGAAGCCGGTCTTGCCGTCGATTTCGCATCTTCGTTCCTCGGTTCGATGCCGGGGGCCGCGTCCTCCGGGCGGCGGCCGGGGCGCGGGCGGCGTGGGGAAGCACACGGGCAGCGCAACCAGGGGCCGTTCAACTTTCAGCGACAAGGAGCCCGCATGAAGCCAGCGATCCAGCGAACCGAACTTCGAACCTACTACTACACGCCGGTGCATTGCCCGTTCTGCGGCAAGCGGGTAATGGGGGCCGATCCGGCGGACGAGACGCGCATCACCGCCTGCGCCCACACGCTGTTCATCGCTCATGACACGGCGATCGAGTACCGCTCGCCGCGCTTCGACGAGAACGTGAGCCTCAAGGGGCTGAGCGACCAGGAGGTCGAGGCGCGCTGGAAGCAGGACGAGGGCGGGGTCGATGGCTTCACCGACCGGGTCACGGTGGCGGATGCGATCAAGGTGGCGGCCTACGAACCCGAGCCCTCTGCCTACGGCTCGTACTACGGGTTCGCGCCCGTCGCATAGGCGCGGGGCGTAAGTCCGCGGCTGTCGCGGCGGCGGCCGGGTCCGACTGGGCAGGGCCGCCAGAATTGTTCCAGAATGTCCGTTGACGGCTGTGCCGGCGGGGTCGGGCAGGCGTTCTCCGCCGACGAACGACTAGGAACGCGACATGACTGTGTGCCGCCTGACCGCCGGAATCCGGTTCCTGATGGCGCTCTTGCTTGGTGCCTCCGCCCTCGCATCCCGCGCCGGGGAGCCAGCCGACTTCCCTGACGCCCTCGCCAGCGATCCCGCTGCGCTGGGCTGGATGGTCGGCGCGCCGCCACCGGCCGACCGCATCCTCCGCTTCGACGATGGCAGCTATTTCCGTTTCCCGGCGATGCGCTGGAGCGTCTCGAATTTTCGCCAGCTGATGCCCACCGTCGGGGTGTCGCGGGGGCTGTCCGAGCCGGCACCGCTCGCGCGGCGGTTGCGGGACGACCTGGATGCGGTCACGTTCCAGCCCCTCGGCGGTGGCGAGCCGATGACCTGGAAAGCCTCCCTGCTGGCCAACTACACCGACGGCATCGTGGTGCTGCACCGGGGCGCGTTGGTCTACGAGCGCTACTTCGGTGTCCTGAAGGCCGACGGGCAGCACGGCGCGATGTCGGTCACCAAGACCTTTGTCGGCACCCTGGCCGCGCTGCTGGTGGCGGAGGGTGCGCTGGATCCGGCGCGCCCGGTCGCAGACTACGTGCCCGAGCTGGCAGCGTCCGCGTTCGGCAGCGCGACGGTGCGCCAGCTGATGGACATGACCACCGGCATCCGCTTCAGCGAGAACTACGCGGATCCCCAGGCCGAGGTCTGGGCCCATGCGGCGGCGGGCAATCCGCTGCCCAAGCCGGCGGACTACACCGGGCCGCGGAGCTACTACGAGTTTCTGGTGACCGTCCGGCCGGAAGGGGCCCATGGCGAGGCGTTCCACTACCGCACGGCCAACACCGATGCGCTGGGCTGGGTGCTGGCGCGGGTCACCGGCCGCAACGTCGCGCAATTGCTCTCCGAGCGCATCTGGCGCCGGCTCGGTGCCGAGCAGGATGCCTACCTGTCGGTGGATTCCACCGGCACCCCGTTCGCCGGCGGCGGACTGAACACCGGGCTGCGCGACCTTGCCCGTTTTGGCGAGATGGTGCGCAATCGCGGGCACTACAACGGGCAGCAGATCCTGCCGCCCGAGGTGGTGGCGGACATCCGTCGCGGCGCCAGCCCGGATGATTTCGCCAAGGCCGGTTACCGGCAGCTGCCGGGCTGGAGTTATCGCAACATGTGGTGGGTGACCCACAACGCGCATGGTGCCTTCATGGCGCGGGGCGTCCATGGGCAGGCCCTCTACATCGACCCGGAAGCGGAGATGGTCATCGCCCGCTTTGCCAGCCATCCGGTGGCCGGCAACGCCGCCAACGATCCGACTTCGCTGCCGGCCTTTGAGGCGCTGGCGCGGCATCTGATGCGAAAACCGGCCCCCTGACGCCGCCGCTCTGCGGCGGCGCGAGCGCAGGCGAGGGCGGCCCGATCGGGCTAAGATGCCCCCGGAATCCCTTGTGCCGGAACCCGCCATGCCGCTGGCTGAAACCCTCCTGATTTCGATTCTCTCGTCGGTCACGGTGACCGCGCTGCTGGTGTTCCTGGTGCGGCGCTATCTCGGGCAGCAGATCGACTGGCAGTTCAAGCGGCGGGAGCTGGCCTTCGAGGCCGAGCTCAAGCGGCGCCAGCAGATCGATGCCCACTTCGTCGATGCGCGGCTGGGCATCTACCCGGAGATCTCGCAGCTCTGCTACCGGATCCGCAAGGCCACCAACGACGGCATGGAGCGGGACCACATTGCCCAGTGGGACGACGAGTTGCCGCTGATGTGCAGCGAACTGACGCCGGCACTGATCCGCTGGCGCTACTACCTGCCCCCGGCGCTCTTCACGCGCCTGCACGACTTCAAGCGGGCGGCCCAGGATGTGGCGGGTTTCCATGACGTGCGAACCCGACCCGAGCAGCTGGCCGACCGCGAGGCCTACCTCGCCGGCCGGGAGGCGCTGAGGCCGACGGTTGCAGAACTGAACCGCCTGCACGACGCGATCATCGAGGGCATTGCGCTGGAACAGCAGGGTGGGGCGGGGGTGTGATGCGGCGGGCGGTTCAGCTGGCCAACCGCCGCGGCCTGCATGCGCGGGCAAGCAACAGGCTCGTGACCATGGCGTCGCGGTTCGCCTCGCAGCTGACGCTTGCGGTCGGCGACCTGGAGGTGGATGCCAAGTCGATGATGGGCGTGATGCTGTTCGGGGCGACGCTCTACGAGCAGGGCAATCCGCCGTTCACGATCGGGGCCGACGGGCCGGATGCGGCCGATGCCCTCGACGCGCTGGCAGTGCTGATCGGGGAACGCTTCGGCGAGATGGACTAGCGCCGCGCGGTGGGGCGGCGAATCAGCGCTTTAGCCGGGGCGCCGCGGCGGGCTCGGCCGTCTGGGCCGCCTGCAACTCCCGCAGCTTGTCGATCATGAACGCGGCCGCTTCCGAGATGTGGGTGCGGGCCAGCGACTCGGCCTTGGCCCCGTCGCCATTGCCGATGGCCTCGAGGATGGCCTCGTGCTGGCTCCAGACGTTGCGGGGCTGGTCGTCGAGCAGCAGCACCTCGCCCATGACGCGCCGGGCGCTGGTCCAGTGGGATTCCATGGTCGGGGCGATAAGCGGGTTGCCCGACAGCTCGTAGATCATGTTGTGGAAGGCCATGTCGGCGGCGATCATGCCGCTCACCGAGCCGGATTCGACCGCCTTCTTGCCGGCGCGGATCAGTGCCGGGCCGCGCGCCTTGGCGGCCTTGGCCTGGTTCTCTGCGGCCAGTCGGCAGGCCAGCCCCTCGAGGACGGCGCGCATGTCGTACATGTTGCGCACGTAGTCGATGTCGAGGGGCGCCACCTGCAGGCCGCGACCCGGGGCATCCTGCAGGACGCCCTGGTTGCGCAGCAGCAGCAGCGACTGCTGGACCGGCTGGCGCGATACGCCCAGTTCCTTCGCCAGCTGTTCCTGGATGACCCGCTCCCCGGGGCTCAGCCTGCCGGTCGAAATCTCTTCGAGAATGGCTTCGTAGACCTGTTCGACGAGTTTTGGCTGGGCCTCGAGGACTTTCATGATGACACGCGGTGAGTGACGGTATTCAGAGTTTATCACCGGCCTCGGCGCCCCCGGCACGCCAGCGGCGCTCCGCCTGGTCCCAGGCCGCGAGGGGTTGCAGATCGGGTACCCACGCGAGCCCACTCTTGCCGTCCGACGAGGCCGCATCGGGGGTGACGAGCACGTCCAGCAGGGCCGGGCGGTTGGCCAGGGCGCGCTCGATGGCAGCCGGCAGGTCTTCCGCACGCTCGACCCGCTCGGCATGCATGCCCAGGGCGCGGGCCATGCCGGCGTAGTCCGAGAAGCGCAGGTGGGTGCCGACCACGCGGCCGTGGGTCTCCTGCTGGTCGCGCACCTCGATCGCCCAGGAGCCGTTGTTGGCCACCATGATCAGCACCGGCGCCTCGTGGCGCACAGCGGTGTCCATTTCCATGGCGTTGAAGCCGAAGGCGCCGTCACCGGTGGCCACCACCACGGTGCGGTCGGGGCAGGCCAGGCTGGCGGCGACGCCGAACGGGGTGCCGACGCCGATGCAGCCGAGGGAGCCCGGGTCGAGGTAGGTGGTGGCGGGCAGGCCGACCCGGGCGAAGCTCAGGAAGTCGCCACCGTCGGCGACCACCACGGCGTCCGCCTGCAGCGCGTCGCGCAGGGCGGCGACGGCCCGGTTCGGGTGCATCAGGCCGTCCGGGCCATCGGGCGAGTTGCGCATCGTGGTGACGAGCTTCTCCGAGCGCTCGCAGTGCTTGGCGCGCAGGGTGGCCGCCCAGTCGGTGTCGGTGGCCGGCTGGCGGTCGCCGGCGGCATCGAGGAGGGCCTGCAGGGCGAGGGCCGGCGTGCCGAGCAACTCGACCGCGCCGCGGCGGTTGTCACGCAGCTCGGCGGTGCAGTCGGCAATGCGCAGGAACTTCGCCTCGCCGAAGACGGCCGGCGAACCGTAGGCCAGCTGGAAGTCGAGGCGGCGGCCGACGGTGACGACGAGGTCGGCCTGACCCATTACCGAGCCGCGCATGGCGGCGACCACCGAGGGGTGCTCTTCCGGCACCAGGCCGCGGCTCTCGCCGGTATCCAGATAGGGGGCGCCGAGGGCGGATAGCAGGGCGCACAGCTCTGGGCCGGCACCCTGGGCGCCGCGGCCGGAGATGAACAGCGGTCGCCTGGCCGACCACAGCAGCTCGACCGCATCGGCGATGGCGGCCGGGTCGGGCGGGCAGACCGGCGCCGTTTTCGGCGCGAAGTACTCGGGCAGCTGGATGGCGGCCGGCACGTCGGCACGCAGGGTGTCCACCGGAAAGTCCAGATACACGGGGCCGGGCTCGCCGCCGTGGCCCTGGGCGCGGGTGACGGCCTCGTCCAGCTCGCGCAACACCAGCTCGGGCTCGCGCACGGTGCGGGCGTAGCGGGTGATGCTGCGCACCAGGTCAGTGTGCACCATGTCCTGCAGGGCGCCGCGGTTCTCCTGCTGGCGGGGCGGGGTGCCGGAGAGCACCAGCACGGGCGCGCGGGCCACGTCGGCATTGGCGATGCCGGTCATGGCGTTGGTGACGCCCGGGCCGGCGGTGACCAGGGCCACGCCGAAGTTGCCGGTGAGCTGGGCCTCGGCGTGCGCCATGTAGACCGCGGCGCGCTCGTCGCGCACGTCGATGATACGGATGCCTTCGTGATCGAGCCGCATCCACAGCGGCATGATGTGGCCGCCGCACAGGGCATAGACCCGCTGGATGCCACGCTGCTTGAGAAAGCGGGCGATGAGCGCCGCGGCGGATTGATCCGAGATCGGTTGCAGGGTGTTCATGGTGTTGTCTCCTGGTGTGGTGTCGCCCCCGCGCCGGTTCTCCGGGAGTGGTCCCATCCGACGGCCGGTGTCTCAGCGAAGAAAAAAGGTGATTGACTTGTGATGCATCATAGAGCATTCTGAATTCAGAAGACAGAAAAATTTACGTCACCAATCACACCCAGGCCGGGGCACCCCGGAGGAGACACCGAACATGAGCCACCTTCTGACCATCGCCGACGCCGTCGCCGCCCACGCCCGCCTGCAGCCCAACAAGCTGGGCACCCGGGATTCGCGTCGCTCCCTGACCTACGCCGAGTGGGACCGCCGTGCCAGTCGGCTCGCCGAAGCCCTGCTGGCGCAGGGTCTGGCGGCCGGTGACCGGGTCGGCATCCTGGCCTACAACTGCGTCGAGTGGATGGAGATGTACGTCGGCCTCGCCCGTGCCGGGCTGGTCGAGGTGCCCCTGAACTTCCGCCTGAGCGGGCCCGAGATCAGCTACATCCTGAACAACTGCGAAGCCGGCGCACTGATCTCCGGCGTCGAGTTCGTGGAGACGGTCGATGCGATCCGCGGCGAGCTGCCGATCGCGGGCAAGCGCTACGTGGTGCTGGACGACGCGCCCCACGAGGGCTGGATCGGCTACGAGGCGCTGGTCGCCGGCGCGGCGGGGCAGGCGGACTTTCCGCAGGTCGCCCCCGAGGCCATGTGTGCACTGATGTACACCTCCGGCACCACGGGCCGCCCGAAGGGGGCGATCCGCAACCACGCCGGCAGCACGCTGATCGCCCTGGCGACGGCGCTCGAGATGGGCTTCTCGTCGGAAGACACCGGCCTGCTGGTGATGCCCCTGTGCCATGCCAACTCGCTGTACTTCGGCACCACCTTCATCCACATGGGCGCGACGATCATCGTGGACGACCGCCGCAGCTTCGATCCCGAAGGCCTGCTGGCGACCCTGTCGCGGGAGAAGGTCACCTTCACATCGCTGGTGCCGACCCATTACATCATGATCCTGTCGCTGCCCGACGACGTGAAGGCGCGCTACAACATGGACAGCGTGGGAAAGCTGATGATCTCGTCGGCGCCGGCACGCAAGAGCACCAAGACGGCGATCCTCGAGTACTTCCGCAACGGGAAGCTGTATGAACTGTACGGCTCCACCGAGGCCGGCTGGGTCACGCTGCTGCGTCCCCACGAGCAACTGGTCAAGCTCGGCTCGGTCGGTCGCGAGTGGGCCGGCAGCGGCGCGATCCGTCTGCTGGACGAGAACGGCAACGAGGTGGAGGACGGCGAGGTGGGCGAGCTCTTCTCGCGCACGTCCTACGTCTTCGACGGCTACTGGCGCAACCCGGAGAAGACCGCCGAGGCCTTCCGCGGCGAATGGTGCTCGGTGGGCGACATGGCCCGCCGTGACGAAGACGGCTACATCTGGCTGGTGGACCGCAAGAGCAACATGATCATCAGCGGCGGCGAGAACATTTACCCGTCGGAGGTGGAAGGCGTGCTCGGCGCCCATCCGCAGGTCAAGGACGTGGCGGTGATCGGCATACCCCATGACAAGTGGGGCGAGACGGTCCAGGCCGTGGTGGTGCTGCACGAAGGCCAGACCGGCGATGTCGCCGGGATGACCGCCTGGTGCCGCGAACGCCTGGCCGCCTTCAAGTGCCCGCGATCGATCGTCTTCATCAGCGACACGGACATGCCGCGCACGGCCACCGGCAAGATCCTGCACCGGGTGCTGCGCCAGCGCATCCAGCCGCTCGACGCCGCCGCCTGAGCCCGTACCGGGCCGATGGGCCCGGTTGCCGACTGCCTGATGCCCCCCATGCCGGCCTTGCCGGGGTGGGGGGACGGAACTCGCCCCGTGCAACAGATCCTGTTCGTCACCTTCCCGTTCTTCGCGCTGGTGCTGTGCGGCTACCTGGCCGCGCGCAGCCGCATGCTGCCGCTGGATGCCATCCCGGGCCTGAACGGCTTCGTCCTGTACTTCGCGCTGCCGTGCATGCTGTACCGATTCGCCGCCGGCACACCCCTGGACAAACTGCTCGACGTGGGCGTGTTCGTGGTCTGGATCGTGTGCGCCCTGGCGATGGTGGCGCTCGCGATCCAGACCACCAGAGGCGGACGGATCGGCTGGAACGATGCATCGTTTGGCGCTCTGGTGGCGGCCTTCCCGAACTCCGGCTTCATGGGCATGCCGCTCTTGATCTCGCTGCTGGGCGCCCAGGCGGCCGGTCCGGTGATGGTGCCCCTGGCCATCGACATGGTGGTGACGTCCTCCCTGTGCATTGCGCTCTCGCGCCTTGGCAGTGGTGGGGCGGAGGGCGCCCGCGAGGCGGCACAACGCGCGCTGCGGGGTGTCGTCGTCAATCCCTTGCCGTGGGCGATCCTGCTGGGTGGGCTGGCCTCGACTTTCCAATTGACCTTGTTTGGCCCGGTGATGCAGATCATCGACATGCTCGCCGAGGCGGGCTCGCCGACGGCCCTGTTCACGATTGGCGCGGTGCTGGCGCGGACCCGCATGACGGCACCCGCCGACGGCAGTGGGCGGGGCTGGGGGGATGTGCCGAAGGTGGTCCTGTACAAGCTCATCGTGCATCCCCTGCTGGTGCTGGGGGTCGGCACGCTGGCCATGCGCGTCGGCCTGCCCGTCGATCCCTTTGCCGTGACCGTGCTGGTGCTGGTGGCTGCGCTGCCCAGCGCGAGCAACGTGCCGATGCTAGCCGAGCGCTTCCAGGCCGACACAGGGCGGATCGCGCAGATCGTGCTCGTGACCACGGCACTGGCCTTCGTCACGTTTTCGGCCGCGGTCGCCCTGCTGACCTGATCCGCCGTCGGCCGGCAACGTGGCAAGAAAGTTCTGAAAAACTGTGGACGCTGAATTCAGAGTGTGTATAGTAGCGAAAAATAACGAATTCTGAATGCAAAGCGGAGGTGCTCCCGCTACCCAGCAGATCAGGATGGAGAGAGACATGATGAAACTGCAGGACATGGGCACGGCCGAGGCCGTCCAGACCCCCGGGATGCCTTCCCGCCGCAAGATCTTCCGGATGGCTGCCGCCGGCGCCGCCGGCCTGGTGGGGGGGATGGCCCTCTCGGCGCGCGTGGCCCACGCCGAGGAGGCGTCGTCCGCGCCCCGCGTCGCGATCGGCGACCGCCTGGTCGAAGACGACGCCGAGGGTCCGCTGACACCCCTCAAGGTCGAGGATCTGACGGTCGGACGCCCGCTGCTGGCCTTTGCGCTCAACGCCGAAACCGGCAAACCGCGCACCGAATCGCGCCTCAACAAGATCGTGCTGCTGCGCCTGCCCGAAGCCGAGCTGGATGCAGAAAGCAAGGCGCTGTCCGCCGGCGGCGTACTGGCCTTCTCGGCCATCTGCACCCATCAGGGCTGCGAGATCAAGACCTGGATGAAGAGTGAGAAGGTCTTCGCCTGCTTCTGCCATTCGTCCAAGTTCAACCCGACCAAGCGGGGCGCCGTCGCCGGCGGGCCGGCTCCGCGGTCCCTGCCGGCCCTGCCGCTGCGCCTCGAAGGAGACCAGCTGGTGGTCGCCGGCGAGTTCAGCTCGCCACCGGGCTCGATGCTCCAGGGCTGAGCCCTTTCCCGCCTCACTGATTTTTTTTGCAGCAAGACGGTCTTTGCCGGGTCGTCGACATATCCACCAAAGGAGACAAGTAATGAAGCGTTTGCTGAAGGGCGTCGCCCTGAGCGTCGTGGCCGCACTGCCGGTCGCTGCAGCCGTCGCGGCCGTGGGCGAGTATTCGCCGGTGACCGATGCACGTCTGGCCAATCCCGAAGCGGCCAACTGGCTGCAGTACCGCGGTACCTACGCCGGCCTCGGCTATAGCCCGCTCGAGCAGATCACCGACAAGAACGTTGGCAAGCTGGAACTGGCCTGGGCCTTTGCCACCGGCCAGCTCGAAGGCCACCAGTCGCCGCCGATCGTCAACAACGGCTACATGTTCGTGACGACCCCGGGCGCCCAGGTGATCGCCCTCGAGGCGGCCACCGGCAAGGAGCTGTGGCGCTACAAGAAAGAGCTGCCGATGGAAATGCTGCAGCTCCACCCGACCAACCGGGGTGTGGCGCTGTATGGCGACAAGGTCTACGTGGCCACCGTCGATGCCCACCTGGTCGCGCTCGACGCCAAGACCGGCAAGGAAATCTGGACCAAGCAGGTCGGCGACTGGAAGGCCCTGCAGTACATCACCCTCGCGCCGCTGGCCGCCAAGGGCAAGATCATGGTCGGCTCCTCGGGTGGCGAGACCGGCGTGCGTGGTTTCGTCGCGGCCTTCGACGCCGAGACCGGCGAGGAAGCCTGGCGCACCTTCACCACCGCGGCACCGGGCGAGCCGGGCGGCGACACCTGGCCCGAGGGCGCCTACAAGAATGGCGGCGGCAGCATCTGGATCACCGGCACCTACGATCCGGCCACCAACCTGGCCTACTGGGGGACCGGCAACCCGGCACCGTGGCCGACCGAGGGTCGCCCCGGCGACAACCTCTACACCGGCTCGACGATCACCCTGGATGTGGATACCGGCGCGCTGAAGGGCTACTTCCAGTACAACCCGAACGACGCCTGGGACTGGGACGAGGTATCGGCCCCGGTGCTGTTCGACAAGGAAATCGGTGGCAAGAACCGCAAGGTGGCGGTGCATGCCGGCCGTAACGGCTACCTGTGGGTGCTGGAGCGCGAGGGCGGCAAGCTGAACTTTGTCGATGCCTACCCCTACGTCAACAACAACACCATCAAGTCCATCGACAAGAAGACGGGTCGCCCGACCTACTTCGAAGACCGCCGCCCGGGTCTTGGCAAGGGTGACGTGCATTTCTGCCCGGCCCTATGGGGTGGCAAGGACTGGACGCCCGAGGCGTACAACCCGAAGACCGGCCTGTTCTATATTCCGGCCAACAATAACCTGTGCGCCGAGCTGCCCGAGCCGGAGCCGACCAAGTACAAGAAGGGCGACCTCTACATCGGCTACCCGATCGAGGCCATCCTGACCGGTCTGCGCTGGGCGAAGGATACCAAGGAGGCGCCGAAGACCATTGGCGAAATCCAGGCCTGGGACATCAAGACCGGCAAGCAGGTGTGGACCCACAAGTTCCCGACCTTCAACTGGGGCCCGCTGCTGACCACCGGGGGCAACCTGGTCTTTGCTGGCGGCACCAACGACCGCAAGTTCCGCGCCTTCGATGCCTCCACCGGCAAGCAGCTGTGGGAAACCGCGACCCCCTCGGGCGTGACCGGCGTGCCGACCTCCTTTGAGGTGGATGGCGAGCAGTACATCGCCGTGCAGTCGGGCTGGGGCGTCGATGCCCAGCGCATGCAGGGCGGTATCGACCGGCTGCTGGGCGAGGTGACCCACGTTCCGCAGGGCGGCACGGTCATGGTCTACAAGCTGGCCAAGTAATCCCAGTGACCCAATCCGGAGGCGCCGTCATCGAACCCCGTTCCGTTTCATTTTGTCCGTGCAAACTGAATACGGAGTTCGGAATGGTGAGAGGGCGGTGCCCCCAAGACGCGTGAGGACATGCACATGAGCAAGTCAACCAAGAACTTCATCGACAACCAGTTCGTCGATGCCGAAGGCGCCTCCACCATCGAGGTCCGCAACCCTGCCACCAACGAGCTGCTGGGCGTCGTGCCGGCCTCGACCCAGGCCGACGTGGATCGCGCCGTCGAGGCGGCCCGCCGCGCCCAGCCCGCCTGGGAGCGTCTGCCCGCGATCGAGCGTGCCGGCCACCTGCGCCGCATCGCGAACAAGCTGCGCGAGCACAAGGAGCGACTGGCCCGCACGATCACCCTGGAGCAGGGCAAGATCCTGGACCTGGCCCGTGTCGAGGTGGATTTCACCGCCAACTACATGGACTACATGGCCGAGTGGGCACGCCGCATCGAAGGCGAGATCATCCCCAGCGACCGGCCGGGCGAGACGATCTTCCTGCACCGCAAGCCGATCGGTGTCACGGCAGGCATCCTGCCCTGGAACTTCCCGTTCTTCCTGATCGCCCGCAAGATGGCCCCGGCCCTGGTGACCGGCAACACCATCGTCATCAAGTCCAGTGAGGAGACGCCGCTCAACGCCGTCGAGTTCGCCGAGATCGTGGCCGAGTGCGAGCTGCCGGCCGGCGTGTTTAACCTGGTCAATGGTGCCGGTGCTACCGGTGCGGCCCTGTCCGCCCACAAGGACGTCGGCCTGGTGAGCTTCACCGGCAGCGTCGAGACCGGCATCCGCATCATGGAGACGGCCTCCCGCAACCTGACCCGGGTGAACCTGGAGCTGGGCGGCAAGGCGCCGGCCATCGTCCTGAATGACGCCGACCTCGAGCTGACCGCCCGCGCCCTGCACGCCTCCCGCGTGCTGAACACCGGACAGGTCTGCAACGCCGCCGAGCGCGTGTATGCCCAGCGCGGCATCGCCGAGGCCCTGGCCCAGAAGGTCACCGCCCTGATGGCCGAGACCCGCTACGGCAACCCGATGACCGAGCAGGGCCTGCAGATGGGTCCGCTGGTGAACCGCATCGGCCTCGACAAGGTCGCCGCGCTGGTGGACAGCGCGCGCCAGCAGGGCGCCGAGGTGCTCTCGGGCGGTCGCGTCGCTGATCGCGACGGCTTCCACTACGAGCCCACGGTGCTGGTCGGCTGCCGCAGCGAGATGGACATCATGCGCCGCGAGATCTTCGGACCGGTGCTGCCGATCCAGATCGTCGAGGACCTGGACGAGGCGCTGGCCCTGGCCAACGACTCCGAGTACGGCCTGACGTCGTCGGTCTTCACCCGCGACCTCAACGCCGCCATGAAGGCCACCCGCGAGCTGCGCTTCGGCGAGACCTACGTCAACCGCGAGCACTTCGAGGCGATGCAGGGCTTCCACGCCGGCCGCCGCAAGTCGGGCATCGGCGGCGCCGACGGCAAGCACGGTCTCTACGAGTACACCGAGACCCACGTCGTCTACCTGCAGACCCACTGAGCACCCCTTACCCCAACCGTCGCACCGAAGGGCGGCCACGAGGCCGCCCATCCAGAAAAGGAAAATTCGCAATGAAGCAAAACAAGTTCGGCAAGTTCGTCGCCAGCGCCGTGATCGCCGGTTGCGCCCTGGGCGCAGGCGTGGCTCAGGCCCAGGTCCAGCGCGGATTCATCGGCGCCCATGAATACGCCCTGCCCAACCCGGCCGGCATGGAGCCCTGGCACGTGTTCGTCGAGTACTCCACGTTCCAGAAGACCAAGAAGGTCTGGAACGGCAGCGGTGACCGCACCGAGGCCGGCGACGTCGAGACCCTGGTCAGCCTCTCCAAGTTCGTGCATTTCTGGGAAATCGCGCCGGACGTCGGCATCGCCATGGAACTGATCGTGCCGAAGGTCAGCGTCAACGACCGGGAGAATGGCGGCGGCGTCAGCGGCATCGGCGACGCGCTGGTCGGTCCGGCCTTCTGGATCAAGCCCAACGCCAACTGGACCCTGGGTGCCGACTTCGGCTTCCTGCAGGTGCCCATCGGTGATCGCGAGCTGCGCGGTACGCGCTGGAACTTCGTCACCTCGGTGTTCTGGGATGGTCAGTTCGACAAGTTCAACTGGACCGGCAACGTGGCCGCCACGATCCTCGGCCCCACGGAAGACGACGGCGCCGCGGATCCGGCCAACCCCTATGCCTTCACCAACCGCTTCGGCTATCGCGCCACCGACCTGATCGAGCCCTACGTCGGTCTGGACTACGCCTGGCAGAGCAGCAAGGGCGACGCCCCGAGCGCCCACGAGTGGGTTGGCACCGTCGGCATGATGTTCCACTTGGCGCCCACCTACCACCTGTCGGTGCACTACCAGGGTGGCATCGAGGGCGAGAACATGCCGGTGTCCAACAACGTGAACCTGCGCTTCGCCTACGTCTTCTGATGACGGGCCGGGGGCTGCCGGTGGGCGGCCCCCGGCTTTCGGCGGCCTGCCGGCCTGATCGCCGGCTGGTCCCGGGTATCTCCCCAGGCTGATCGGCCGGCCGTCCCCTCATGGGTGGGACGTCCGGCTCCCCCCTCGCGGGCGGCCGCGATGATCAGCCTGTTCCGGAAAGGTGCCGCCAACGCGGCGCTCACGGGTCCTCCTCTCCACGGCTTCGCCGCGGGCACCTTTCCGCTTCTTTTTCCCTTCCCGTCGTCGGGCGCCCCAGAGGCGCGTGCCGTCCGAATTGGCTGTGGTGACCTTGCCACGGATGATGGAAGGGTGCAGCCAGGGTCAGCCGGACACGACCATCGGATCTGAAACTTGCGCTGCGCGCGGACCGCTGCCGACCCAAAACAGACTGTCGTTGTTCCCTTGGTTACCTAGCCGGTTCCCGCGCGAAGCGGTCGCCAAAGTCGGTCGACGACCGAGCGCTTGTCGGCCGGAAGGGTCGGTCAGGAATATGCTTGCGGACGGAGGGCTATGATGAGAAGTACAGATCTTCCCAACCAGATTGAGATGCAACCATGCACGACATAGAGCGCATGTTTTCCCGCGAGCATCGAGCCTGATCAAATGCCGAAGGAATAGCCGCTTCGGTCTCGTGAGCAGGGTGGCCGCGCAGATTGCCGTTGAAGGCAGATTTCATGCAATGGACATTTTTCTTGGTCCCCAATAGACTATGCATGGCGGCTATGGAGGTTCTTCCTTCCTTCCTTCGAACTAGGGTCTCCGCTTTCCGCTACAGCGCCTGCGATTCGCAGGCGTTGTCTTGTCTAGGGTGACAAACCATGCAATCCATCTATCTGAGGCGGCGCGGCAAGTTGCTCTTGACGCGGGGTAGCGGTAAGGCGGCGGCGGAGTCAATCGTTGCGCTGCAGGAGGAACTCGAACGTCTGGGCTATGTGTTGGCGCCAGAGGTTTGCGCCGTCATCGAGACCTTCGATGGTTTGGCGCTCGCCCGGCTCCATCGCTCACTGCTTGATGACCTTCGCGCGCTTGTTGGCGCCAATCGGGGCCTTAGTCCGCTCTATCCTGACTTTCCCGCAGACGTGCAGCGAAGGAGTGGTGTGGAGTTGTATCTCAATGCCCTCTGGCACTACGTGACACTTCGGCGCTTGCCACTCGATGCGTCACCTCGCCCTCCACTGTTTCATGACAAGGCGCCTCGGGTGATCGAGGCCGGTAGTGCGGCTGAGCTTGCGTCGATTATGACCGAGCTCGCCGGCGCCAAGCGCAGCCTCTCGCCCCAGGACAAGGACGATCTCATCAAGATGATGGTCCATTTTGGGCCGGATACCCTCTGCCTGCTGCCTGAGAGCATCTCGGTGAAAGAGATTGCCGCAATCGTCTGTGCTCAACTCTTAGCCATGTATCCCGACGAAGCGGCTGTCAAGGCATACGTCAGGCGGCAGATGCGCGCTCCCACAGATGTACTGCGGCTAGCCGTCGCCCAGTGCAAGGGTGATGTTTCACTCTTCGAGCCGACAAAGTTCACCGGGTTTTCGCGGGCGATGCGCCGCTTCCTTCTTTCACTGGTCGAAGCTTGTGAAGAAGTCGAGGAAGATATGTTTCGGTGGCCAGAGCGTTGGAAGCGACTAGGAGAGGCGTTGCACCCGGGTGAGTACGCTCGTCGCTTCCCCGTATGCCACCGAGCGTTTGCCAACGTTCGCGCTGGAACGCGCGCGGAGTCGTTCAATCGCAAGGTTGAGCACTGGCTTGCGATTGGCGACACTGAGTCGGCCAGCCGACTGCTGCGACAGCGTCCGGGTGAGCTTGCACGTCGGCTCGACCACATGCTCCGACTGAATGGAAGCGAGGACGCGGTCTGCGTCGCCTTTGACACAGTCGCCGCGAAGGTGTCGACAGCGGTGCTTCTGCAGATGCGTGCCCACTTTCAGCACCGGCAGGTGCCAGGACTGAGGGTCTTCTTGCCTAAGGGTGACTTAGTAAGGGCCTTTGCAACGCAAGACTTGCGACCGGAGGTGCCGGTGGAGGCGACGAAACGCATTGTCAAAACCACGGATCGCATCCTGCTCGAGCGGTTTTCGAAGCTGCCGCCGCTGGGCACCTGCTACGTTGCGCCAGAATTGGCGGACTACTGTGCTCCCATGTCGCAGCGGGGCGCTTCGACCAGCCTGCGCACGGTTACCCGTGGCAGTCGCCTGCCATTGCCGTCCTCGCGATTTGTTCGGCTATTTCTATGGTGGAAGAACGGTCGCTCACGCACCGATATTGACCTATCAGCGGCCATGTTTGACGCGGATTTCCGCTACGTTGACTCACTGGCCTACTACAACCTCGCGGGCTGGGGCGGATGCCACAGCGGAGATATAGTCGATGCGCCGCAGGGGGCCGCGGAGTTTATAGATCTGGATCTTCAGCGATTGCGAGTATCGCAGGTACGATTTGTCGTCGCATCGATCAATAGCTACTCAGAGCAGCCATTTTGCGAGCTACCTGAGTGCTTCGCGGGCTGGATGAGCAGATTGGACGCGAACTCCGGCGAGATCTTCGATGCAAGGACGGTCGAAGATCGAATCGATATCGCCTCGAACAGTCAGATCTGCCTGCCATTGGTCTTCGATCTGCTCGAGAATCGAGTGATCTGGCTTGATCTTGCGCTCAAGCGCAGTCCTGGCTTCAACAACACCATCCAGAATCTGAGTGGTGTTTCGCTCATGCTGCGCGCATTCGCGCATAGCCGCCGCCCGAATCTGTATGACCTATTTGATCTCCATGTTCGGGCCCGAGGACACCATGCCGAATCACGGGATACAGCCGATTTGGTTTTTTCAGTAGATGGCAGCGTCACACCATTTGACGTCGACCTGATTCGGGCCTCCTACCTCTAGTGCGATTCTTCGGGGCGGGCGGGCGATTCGCGCAGCGGTCGCGCTTGGTTGCAACCGCGCACGTGCTATGCGTGCGCTTTGGAATCGCAAACGTGTCTCCGCGGGGCGACTGCGACAAGGGCCCCAAAGGCCGAGTTGCGTGCATTGCCCTACTGGCGGTTCCTGAGGTACAGCTGTCGCTCAGTTGGCTGCTTACCGGAATCACTGAGTGGCGGCACTTGGCCGGACTCAGTCGCTCATAGACCGTTTCTCACGTAGGGCGGAAGAGCGCAGCGTCATCCGCCACACGCCGCTTTGGGCGTGGCGCAAGCCGACCAGATGCTGACGCCGTCCTCCCCACGCCCTCATGCGGGCTGCTGGCTGATTGGCGCCGTAGGGGCAACTCTTCCATCAGCTCGACCGGAGCGCTCGCCCGGCGAGGCATTCGACACTTCCGACGTTTCGCCTCAGGTCGCGAGGCGGTCGAGTTCCTGCAGCAGGGCGTCCCGCAGGGCGCTGATTTCCCCGAGGCGTGACTGCGCCTTGGTGGATTCGCCGGCCCCTTTGAGTGTTACCAGTTCGCCAGCGCAGTCGTGGATGGTCTCGTGCAGGCCGACGATGCGGGCGAAGGCCGGGTGGCTGCCGTGGCGGATCGAGCCGATGTCGTCGAGCCAGCGGCCGAACTGGCACTGGTGTGGGTCGAGGGTCGGCGCCTGGACCTCGTCTTCGTGAAGATGCCGATGCAGCTGGGCGACCCAGGCCCGGTGTTCGACCATCGCGAAGATCACCGGCAGGTCGCTGCGGTCGACGGGCTGCTGGCCGGTCCAGGCCGGGTCGGGTTGCCAGCTCTCCGCCCATGCGGCGAAGGCGTCGGCGGGCATCGGGCGGGCGATGGCGTAGCCCTGGCCGATGACGCAGCCCATCTGGATCAGCTTGATGCCGTGGGGGACGGACTCCACGCCTTCGGCGATGGCCTGCCGCCGGAAGGCCTCGGCCAGGCTCAGCACGCCCCCCAGGATCGCCAGGTCCTCGGGCGAGTCCAGCATGCCGCGCACGAAGCTCTGGTCGATCTTGAGGTTGCGGGCCGGAAGTCGGCGCAGGTAGGTGAGCGAGGAGTAGCCGGTGCCGAAGTCGTCCAGGGCGAAGTGCACGCCGAGCTCGCCGCAGGCGTCGATGATCTCGGAGATCTGATCGATGTCTTCCAGCGCGCTGGTTTCCAGCACCTCGAGCTCCAGGTCGCCGGGGCGGATGCTCGGGTGGCGCGCGAGGGCCGCCCTCAGGGTGTCCATGAAATCGGGGCGGTCGAGCTGGCGGGCATCCACATTGACACTGACGGGCACGTTCAGCCCCACGTCACTCCACGCCTCGATCTGCGCCAGCGCAGTTTCCAGGACCCAGCCGCCGACGGCTTCGGTGAGGGGGTTGTTCTTGATCGTCGGCAGGAAGGCGGCCGGTGGCAGCAGTCCCCGCTCCGGGTGCTGCCAGCGGATCAGCGCCTCGGCACCCAGGATGTCGCCGGTGCGCATGTTGACGCGCGGCTGGTAATGGAGCACGAACTCGCCCCGCGCCAGGGCCAGGCCGATACGCTCGAGGCTCTCGTGGCGGCCGCGCACCGAGCGGTCGTGCTCCACGTCGAAGACATGAAAGCGGTTCTTGCCGGCCTGCTTGGCCAGGTACATGGCCTGGTCGGCCTGGCGCAGCAGCTGGTCGCCGTCCACCTCGCTGGCCTGCGGATAGAAGCTTAGGCCGATGCTCGCCGAGACCCGCATCTCCAGCCCATCGACATAGACGGGCTCTGCCGCGGCCCCCAGCAGGCGGTCGATGACCGGGGCGCTCGCCTCGAGGCTCTCCAGGTCCACCAGCACCGCGACGAACTCATCGCCGCCCAGTCGGGACAGGGTGTCGGTCTGGCGAAGGGCGTCCTGCATGCGGCCGGAGAGCTGGGTCAGCAGCTTGTCGCCGATCTCGTGGCTGTGGTTGTCATTGACTGCCTTGAAGCCGTCCAGGTCGAGGAAGGCGACCGCCATCCGGGTGTCGTGGCGGCGCGCCTGGGCCATGGCCTGGCTGATGCGGTCGGCGAGCAGCACCCGGTTGGGCAGGCCGGTCAGGGCATCGTAGTGGGCGATGCGCTCGAGCTGGTGCTGGTGCTCCTTGAGTTCGGTGATGTCGGAGAACAGGCAGACATAGCGCAGGACCTCGCCGGCGGTGTCGCGCACTGCGCTGATGGTCTGCTTCTGCGCGTAGACGTCGCCATCCTTGCGGCGATTCCAGACCTCGCTCGTCCAGTGGCCCTCCCGCTGCAGGCCCTGCCACATGGTCTGGTAGAAGGCGTCGTCGTGGCGGCCGGACTTGAGGATGCGCGGGTTGCTGCCGATCGCCTCCCCGCGGGCGTAGCCGGTGATCCGGCAGAAGGCATCGTTCACGTCGATGATCGTGCCCGCCGGGTCGGTGATCATGATGCCTTCGTGGGAGAACTCGAACACGCTGGCCGCCTGCCGCAGCCCTTCCTCGGCTCGCTTGCGGGCCGTGATGTCCCGGATGAAGGCCACGATCAGCGATTCGCCGGGCAGGTCGCTGATCGCCACGTCCACATTGACGAGCGCCCCGTCGCGGGTTTCGTGGCGGCTCTCGAAGCGCAGGCTGCCCCGCTGCCGGATGCGCGCGATCGTGGCGCTCACCCTCGACGCGTCGTGGCTGGCGTCGAGGTCGGTCACGTTCATCGCCAGCATGTGCGCCCGAGGGTAGCCGGACATCGCGCAGGCGGCGGGGTTCACGTCCGTCAGGCGGCCGTCGTAGTCGACCAGCCAGACCGCATCCCGGGTGGTCTGCAGGATCGCGTCGAGGCGGTTGCGGGCTGCAATGACGGTCTCCTCGGCCTGGGCGCGCATCATCTCGGCGCTGACCGAGTCGACGAAAACGCCGAAGAGGCGGTTGGCGAGATCGGTCTGGTGGATGGTCCGCCGGCCCAGCCCCACGAGGATGCCCATGGGGTGGCCGTTCTTGTCGAAGAGGGTGCTGCCGATGTACGACTCGATGCCCATGTCGGCGAGCATCACATCCTGGGGAAAACGCGCGCTCACGGCGCTCGGGAAGACGGCGGTGCTGCGCTTCATGGCGTCTGCGCACGGGGTGTCTTCGAGCGCATAGGAGAAGGTGGACATCGGCCGCTCGGCGTGCCAGCCGGCAATCACATCCACCTGCTTGCCCGAGTCGTCGAGCTGGCCCGTGAAGACGAAGTCCAGGTCGAGCGCCAGCGCCAGGTGGCGGCAGATGCCCTGGTAGAGGGCCGTGCCGGCGAGCTGGGTCATGGCGCCTGCGAGGGCGGAGAGCGCCTGCTCGGTGGCCTTGCGCACCGTGATGTCGAGCTTGGTGCCGGACATCCGCAGGGGCTGTCCGGCTGGACTCCACTGGTTGATGCGGCCGAGGGCCAGGACCCAGACCCAGTGACCCTGCCGGTGGCGCAGGCGAAACTCGCTCTCGAAGCTTTCGCTGGCGCCCGACACGTGTGCCTCGAGCTGGGCCTCGACGCGCGCCCGGTCGTCGGGGTGGATGGCGTCGATCCAGGTGTCGATGCCGAAGGGACCGACAGTGTCGAGGGTGTGGCCGGTCAGCTCGGCCCAGCGCTCGTTGAACAGCACCCGGCCGCTCTGGATGAACCACTCCCAGGTGCCGACGCCGGTGCCTTCGATGATCGCGGCCAGGCGCTGGCGCTGTTCGCGCAGTTCGCCCTCCAGTCGGCGCCGGGCGGTGATGTCGAGGACCGTGCCGATGGCCCGGGTGACGTTCCCTCCATCGTCGCGCACGAAGTCGGCCCGCTCCCGCAGCCAGCGCTCTTCGCCGTTCACGATGGTCCGGTGCTCCACGTCATAGCTGCCGCTGCTCATGGCGGCCTGCCACTGGGCCTCCACATGCGGCAGGTCGTCGGGGTGGATCAGCGACAAAAACCGCGACAGGTCGATGGGCTCGCCGGCCGGGACGCCGAACAGCTCGTAGGCGACGGGCGACCAGATGATGCGCTCGGAGTCGAGGTCCAGCGACCAGCTCCCCAGGCGGGCCACCGCCTGTGCCTCCAGCAGTTCCCGGTGGGACGCCTCGAGTGCGTCCTGCAGGGCCTGGGCGTCGGTGATGTTGTGGCCGACGCCGAGGACGCCGATCAGACGGCCCTGGGCGTCCACCATCGGGGTCTTGGTGGTCTCCAGCAGTTCGCTGTGGCCGTCGCTGGCGAACCGGACCCACTCTCGGTTGGTGGTCGGGCCATTCTTTTCCATGGCACGGCGATCGTTCTGGCGGAAGAAGTCGGCCAGCGCCGCATCGACGAAGTCGTAGTCCGTCTTGCCGAGTATCTCGTGCTCGGCGGCGCCGAAGAACTGCTCGAAGCGGGTATTGCAGGCGAGGTAGACGCCGTTGGCGTCCTTCAGCCAGATCAGGTCGCCGACGGTGTTGAGCAAGGCGCGGGTGAGGTGTCTCTGGTCGGCCAGCATCCGCTCCTGGGCGGCGAGCGAATCCAGCGCCCGAAGCCGGGTCAGGCGGGCGCGACAGGCGGCGAAGAGCAGCAGGGCCGTCACCAGCGATGCGGCGGCCGCGCCACCCAGGGCGACCGTGCGAAACGTCCGGTTCGGGGCCAGAACCGCATCGACCGACTCGGCCGCGACGAAGGTCCAGCCGTAGGCCGGCAGCCGCGACAGGCCGGCGATCCGATCTGCGCCATCGGATGCATCCGCAAAGCGGCGCAGGCCGGTCGGCTCGGCGTCGGTCTGATGGGCCAGCGCTTCGATCGGCGCCATCGCGGGCAGCCCGGAGTCAGGGCGGCGGACCAGCGGCTGGCCGTCGTCGAGGACGATCAGGCTGATGCCGGCGGGGCCCAGGCCGAGGGTTGGATGAATCCGCGAGAACACCGTCGGGGCGAGGCCGACCTCGATCGCGCCGATGAAGTGCTCGCGCGCGTGGATCGGCCGCGACAGGACGATCTCGCGCCGCCCGGCACGGAGACCCGCGCCAACCGCGAGCGCGTCACGCCCGGGGGCACCGCGATGGGCGGCGAAGCGGCTCTGTGCTGCGGAATCCGGCGGTTCGCCAGGGCTGCCATGACTCTCGAATGCGCGCCCGCCGTCGGCGTCGAAAACGGTGATGCGAAACGGGAGGTCCGGGGTGCTGCGCTGGCGGGAGGCGACCAGGGCGGCCATTGCATCCGGATCGCCCGACCAGTGCTCCCGCAGATCCAGCAGGAGGGCGTCGAGCCGCTGGAGGACGGGGCGCGTCGCCTCGGCGTAGAGTTGGGCCTTGAGCACGACGACCTGTTCGACATCGCGCAGGACCTCGGCCCGGTGGCGCTCGACCTCGGTCAGGACGATCGCCCACAGCAGCGCAAGGAGCAGGGCGCCGACCAGGGTGAACGCAGCCAGCAGGCGATGCGGGGCGGTGAGGGCGGTGGGGAGTTGCATGGAGCGCGCGCAGCGGCCGGCAGGCTTCAACGGGGGGGCGCCGGTCTCAAGGTGCAAAAGACGTTAATTTTTACAAATTGTCGGCCCGGCGGAAAGGAAGGATGCCGCAGGGCGGTCTTGTTTTACCCGGGGGCGCACCCGCGGCGGGCGGCGCGACCCGGGTCGTGAGGAGAGACGATGGAGATAACCGGCAGCTGCCACTGTGGCGATATCTCATACACGCTCGACTGGGGCAGTGACCCCGAGTCGATCCCGGCGCGGGCCTGCGATTGCAGCTTCTGCCGCAAGCACGGCGGCCTATGGACCTCGAGCCCGACTGGTGCGCTCGAGGTGCGTGTCCGGCCCGGCGGGGCGGGGGACTACCGTTTCGGCACCGGCTCGGCGCGCTTCCATGTCTGCCGGCGGTGCGGCGCTGTCCCGGTGGTGACCTCCGAGATCGAGGGGCGGACCTATGCGGTGGTCAGCGTGCGGGCGATGGACAACGTGGCGCCCGACCGTATCCAGGAGGCGGCGGCGAGCTTTGGCGAAGAGGACCTGGCCGCCCGGCTCGCGCGCCGCACGCGCGGCTGGATTCCGGTGGTGCGCTTCGTCGAGCTGCCGTAATCGGGCGGCTCAGATGCCGTTGGTTTCGGTCCACTCCCGCAGGCGCTCGAGGACATCGAGGGCGCTCTGGCCGGCCGGGGTCATCTGGTAGGCCACCGCGATCGGGCGGGTGCTGAGGACCTGTCGGCGAACGAGGCCGTGGGCCTCGAGTTCCTTCAGACGCTGGTCGACCATCTTCTTGCTGGCGCCGCCGAGCTGGCGGGCGAGGTCGTTGAAGCGGACCGGCCCCGCTTTCAGGTGCCACAGCACCGAGCCGGTCCATTTTCCGCCGAGCACGCGCATGCCGCGTTCGATGGGGCAGGGTTCGGTGCAGCGCTTGATCTCGGTGGCGGGCGGCATGGGGGTGTCCTGGGGGCGGGGAGCAGGTTACCAAATTACTACTGGTTGAATTTTGTAACCACTGTCTCCAGACTGGCGGCGGATGGCCGGAGAGCGGCCACGACCGAACCCAACCGGAGGACTTTTCCTGATGACCGCGCTGTTCACCCCGCTGCAGGCCGGCGAGCTCCGGCTCCCGAACCGCATCCTGATGGCACCTCTGACCCGCTGCCGCGCCGGTGAGGCGCATCTGCCCAACGAGTTGATGGCGACCTATTACGCCCAGCGCGCAGGTGCCGGCCTGATCATCGCCGAGGCGACGATGGTTTCCGAGGGCGCGTCGGCCTTCTGGATGGAGCCGGGTGTCTACTCCGGTGCCCAGGTCACGGGCTGGCGGCAGGTGACCGACGCCGTCCATGCCGCCGGCGGGCGCATCGTGCTGCAGCTCTGGCACGGCGGCCGCGCCTGCCACCCGTTGCTCAATGGCGGTACGCCGGCGGTGGCCCCGAGCGCGCTGGCGATCCGCAACGATTCGACCCACACCCCGGAGGGCAAGCAGCCCTACACCGTGCCGCGACCGCTGCACGACACGGAGATCCCCGGCATCGTCGCCGCCTTCGCGCGTGGGGCAGCCAATGCGATGCGGGCCGGTTTCGACGGGGTCGAGGTGCACGGCGCCAACGGCTACCTGATCGACCAGTTCCTGCGCGACGGCAGCAACCGCCGCAGTGGTCCCTACGGCGGCGCCCGCGCGCACCGGGCTCGGCTGCTGTTCGAGGTCCTGGAGGCGGTCGGGGACACGGTCGGCCGGGGTCGCGTGGGCCTCAGGCTGTCGCCACTCAACAGCTTCAACGACATGATCGACAGCGACCCGGTCGGGCTCGCCGGCTGGCTCGCCGGCGAGCTCAACCGCTTCGACCTCGCCTACCTGCACCTGATGCGCGCCGATTTCATGGGGCGCCAGGGTGGCGATGTGGTCACGCCGGTGCGCCGGGCCTTCGAAGGCGCGCTGGTTGGCAACATGGGTTACTCGCCGGACGAGGCGACCCGGGCGGTGGCAGCGGGCCAGCTGGATGCCGTCGCCTTTGGCTCGGCCTACATTGCCAACCCGGACCTGGCGGCGCGCATCAAGCGCGGTGCGTCCCTCGCCACGCCGGACCCGGCCACCTTCTATACGTCGGGCGCCGAGGGCTACACCGACTATCCGGCCGTCGGCGCAGCCGCCGCCTGAGCGGCCGCTACTCGCGCCGGTTGGGCGGCACGATGTTGAAGCGCGCGAGCTTGCGGTAGAAGGTCGCGCGCGACATGCTCAGCTCCCGGGCCGACAGCTTGACCTGCCACTGGTTGCGGCGGAGGGTCTCCATCATCTGGGCCCGCAGCATGGCCTCGCTGTCCGTCAGGTTGATCGGCGGAGGCGGGGCGGCGGGCGGACGCACCGGCTGGCCGTAGGCGGCCTCCCGCAGGGCCGTCGGGCTGCCGTCGGCGGGCGCCGCCACCCGCAGGCCGGTAAAGAGGTCGGGCGGGAAGTGTTCCTTGCGGATCACGTGTCCGTCGGTGATCGCGCAGGCGTAGCGCATCGCGTGGCGCAGCTGGCGGATGTTGCCGGGCCAGTCGTGCCCCTCCAGCGCCGCGCTGGCGCTGCTGTCCAGGTTCAGCCCGCCGCGCTCCATGGCCTCCGCTTCCTCGCGCAGCACCTTGTCGATCACCTCGCGGATGTCGGTGCGCTCGCGCAGCGGCGGCAACTGGAAGACCGCGCCGTTGAGGCGGTAGTAGAGGTCTTCCCGGAATCGCCCCTGGGCGACCAGCTCGGGCAGGTTCTGATGGGTGGCGCAGACGATGTGCAACTGCACCGGCACGGGCGTTTCGGCCCCCAGCGCCAGGACCTCGCCCTCGGCCAGCACTCGCAGCAGGCGGCACTGCAACTGCAGGGGCATGTCGCCGATCTCGTCGAGGAACAGCGTTCCGCCGTCGGCCTGCAGGATCTTGCCGCGGGCGCCCTTGGACTTCGCACCGGTAAAGGCGCCCTCACGGTAACCGAACAGCTCGCTCTCGATCAGGTTCTCCGGGATCGCCGCGCAGTTGAGGGCCACGAAAGGCTTCGCGCGGCGATCGCTTACCTCGTGCAATGCGCGCGCGAAGGCCTCCTTGCCGGTGCCGGTCTCGCCCAGCAGCATGGCCGGGATGTCCCGGTTGACGATCTTCAGGGCCCGCTCGACATTGGCGCGCACGCGCGGGTCGTTGAGGGCCAGGTGGCTGAAACCCGGCACCTCGGTCGGGGTTGCCGCCGGGCGGGTGGCTTCCGGCACCGACCCCCGGCGCTGCAGCTCGGCCGCCCGCGTGCGCGTGGCCGGTGCCCGCAGGGTGGCGAAGATGCGTTCGCCCGAGCCCTGCAGACGCAGCGGGAAGGGCTGGCCGGGGCGGGCATGGGCCGCGGCGAGGATGTCGTTGGCAGTGAATTCGAACAGGTCGTGCACGAACACCGGGCTGTAGCCGTCGCGGGTCAGCAGTTCGAGGTTGGCGCGTCGGTTGCCGCCCACCAGCCGGCCGGTGTCGTCGAAGGCGACGATGTAGTCGGTCTGTACGCTCAGATACTCGGCGAGGCGCCCGCACTGCAGGACCCAGTAGGGCCGCAGGCTGTAGTAGGCGAAGGCGTTCTCGATCTGCTGCGCCCGCTCGATCACCATCCGGAAGACCAGCATCTGGCTGTCGCGCTGCTCCGGTGAATTGAGGGCGGAGGCGTCGAGCAGCGCGATCGGCCGACCCTCGAGGCCGAAGATCGGTGCCGAGCTGCAGGTGAACTGGATGTTGTGGGTGCGGAAGTGCTCGTCCCGGTGGACCAGGGTGGGCTGGCCGTCCACCAGGCTGGTGCCCACGCCGCAGGTGCCTTCGCGCTCCTCGGACCAGCAGGTGCCGACGCGGAAGCCTTCTTCCTTGAACTCCTTGTCGAGCCCCGGCACGGTGCGGTAGTCGATCGTGATGCCCTCGGCGTCGGTCATCAGCACGCAGTAGTTGGCCGGCAGCACCTGGGCGTAGAGACGGTCGATGCCCTCGCGCGAGATGCGCATGAAGGCCTCGAGGCGGTCGCGGTGTTCGCGCAGCTCCTGCGAGGTGACGACCCGCGGCACGTTGATTTGCGCCGGGTCCACCTGGTGGTTGTTGAGCGAGCGCTGCCACGATCGGGCCAGCCGGCCCGAAGAACCGTCGCTGCCGAGGGTGGCGCCGCGCTCGACCACGTCGATGACGCGCCCCACATGGCGCGCGATGGTCTGATGAGTCCGCATTCTTGTCTCCTCCGTCCGGTGAGTCGTAGCCACCGGATCGTGTCGTCAGGGGGATCCCCTATGTCGAAGGTTATTGAAGGCACCGGGGGCGCGCAATGCGTACACGTGTCTCACGAGGTGCAACAGCTGTCCTGCCGGTGACGCCCCCGGTGACTCACGTGTTCGCCCGCCGCGGCAGTCGCAGGGGCTGTCCGGGGCGACGGCGGGATCGGCGAGAGGGGCGCGCAAGGGCTTGTGATGAAAGGTAAAAGCCGACAGAAGGGGGCCGGGGCCCTGCGCTGGAGAATGCGCATGGCACAGCCTGTGCGCTGGTGGGAACATCGAACTGCGGAAGCCCTGCCGTGTCCCCCAGCCCTTCATCGGAGATCGTCGTCGGCCTGATCGCCAACCCCGCCTCGGGGCGCGACATCCGTCGGCTGACCGCCAAGGCCTCGGTCTTCCCGACCGCCGAGAAGGCCAACATGGTCCAGCGCCTGCTCGGCCCGCTGGGCCAGCTCGGCGTGCATCGCGTCCTGATGATGCCGGACGCGACCGGCATCGCCGCTGGCGTGATCCGCGCCATCCGCACCCACCACGCCCAGCGCCTGCCGCCGTGGCCGCTGGTGGAGTTCGTCGAGATGACCCTCGAGGACGGCGCCGCGGACAGCGAGCGCGCCGCCCGGGCGATGGCCGAGGCCGGTGCCCGGCTGATCGTCGTGCTGGGCGGCGACGGCACCCACCGCAACGTCGCCGGCGCGGTGCCGGAGATGCCGCTGGCGACCCTGTCGTCGGGCACCAACAACGTCTTCCCGGACCTGCGCGAGGCGACCGTCACCGGCCTCGCGGCGGCCCTCTATGCCACCGGCCGCGTACCCGCCGAGATCGCCCTCAAGCGCAACAAGTGCCTGCATGTCCGGGTCGGCGAGCGCCACGAGCTGGCGCTGGTGGATGTGTGCGTGACGCGCATGACCCACGTCGGCGCCCGGGCCGTGTGGTCCGGCGACACGATCGAGGAGCTGTTCGTCGCCTTCGCCGAACCGGACGCCATCGGCCTGTCGAGCATCGCGGCGATGGTCGAGCCGGTCGGGCGGCAGGAGCCGGCCGGCGCCTTCGTGCGCTGCGGCAGCGAGGGCCGGCCCGTATGGGCGCCGATCGCCCCCGGGCTGCTGACCCACCTGCGGGTCACCGGCTCGGATCGCATGCGCCCGGGCATCGACTATCTGGTGGCGACACGGCAGGGGAGCATCGCCCTCGACGGCGAGCGCGAGATCGAACTGATCGATGGCGACAGCGCCGAGGTGCGCCTGTCCCTCGATGGCCCACGGACGCTCGATGTGAGCGCGACGCTGCGCGAGGCGGTGCGCAGCGGCGTGCTCGGCGACGTGGCGCCCGAGGCGACCGCGCCATGAGCGCCATCACAGAACACGCGGCACGGGCCATCGGCTCCGCGCCGCTGCAACCGGTCTGCAAGACCACAACCCAGGAAGGAGACTGATAGTGAGCGAGACGCTGAATCGCGAGGGCCTGCTCGAGGCCTACCGGACGATGCGCACGATCCGGGAATTCGAGGAACGGGTCCATAACGACTTCGCCACCGGCGAGATCCCCGGCTTCGTCCACCTCTACGCCGGCGAGGAGGCCTCGGCTACCGGGGTGTGCATGCACCTCCGGGGCGAGGACTACATCGCCAGTACCCACCGTGGCCATGGCCACTGCATCGCCAAGGGCGTCGACCCGGTGGGCATGATGGCCGAGATCTGGGGTCGGGCCACCGGCACCTGCAAGGGCAAGGGCGGCTCGATGCACATCGCCGACCTGGGGGTCGGCATGCTCGGCGCCAACGGCATCGTCGGCGGCGGCGGCCCGCTGATCTGCGGCACCGCGCTGGCCTCCAAGCTGCGCGGCGACAAGACCGTGGGGGTGTGCTTCTTCGGTGATGGTGCCTCGAACCAGGGCACGATCTTCGAGGCCATGAACCTCGCCACGGTGTGGAACCTGCCGGCGATCTTCGTCGCCGAGAACAACGGCTACGCCGAGGCCACCTCGTCCACCTTCTCGGTGGCCTGCGACAACATCGCCGACCGCGCCTCGGCCTTCGGCATGCCCGGCGTGATCGTCGACGGCTTCGACTTCTTCGCCGTCCATGAGGCGGCAGGGGAGGCGATCCGGCGTGCCCGCGAGGGCGGCGGCCCGACCCTGATCGAGATGAAGCTGTCGCGCTACTACGGCCACTTCGAGGGCGACCAGCAGACCTACCGTGCCGACGGCGAGGTGCAGAAGCTGCGCGAGACCAAGGACTGCCTGATGCAGTTCCGCAAGCGCGTCACCGCCAACGGCGAGATCACCAACGAGCAGCTCGACGCCATCGACGCCGAGATCCGGTCGCTGATCGACGGCTCGGTGGCCAAGGCCAAGGCCGATCCGAAACCGGGTGCGGCCGACCTGATGACCGACGTGTACGTCAGCTACTGAACCGAGCGAGGAGACCAGACATGGCAAGAAAGATCACTTACCAGCAGGCCATCAACGAGGCCCTGGACCAGGAGATGGGGCGGGACAAGACCGTCATCGTGATGGGCGAGGACAACGCCGGCGGTGCCGGCTCGCCTGGTGAGGACGACGCCTGGGGCGGCGTGCTCGGCGTGACCAAGGGCCTCTACCACAAGCATCCGGGCCGGGTGCTCGACACGCCGATCTCGGAGTCGGGCTTCATCGGCGCGGCGGTGGGCGCGGCCTGCAACGGCATGCGGCCGGTGGCCGAGCTGATGTTCGTGGACTTCATGGGCGTGTGCTTCGACCAGATCTTCAACCAGGCCGCCAAGTTCAAGTACATGTTCGGCGGCAAGGCGGAGACGCCGGTGGTGATCCGCACCATGTACGGCGCGGGCTTCCGCGCCGCGGCCCAGCACTCCCAGTGCCTCTATAACATCTTCACCCACATCCCGGGCCTGAAGGTGGTGGTGCCGTCGAACCCGTACGACGCCAAGGGCCTGCTGATCCAGTCGATCCGCGACAACGACCCGGTCATCTTCATGGAGCACAAGGTGCTCTACACGATGGAGGGCGAGGTCCCCGAAGAGCTCTACACGGTGCCCTTCGGCGAGGCGGCGGTGGTGCGCGAGGGCGGCGACGTGACCATCGTCGCGATCGGCCGGATGGTGGGCTTCGCCCAGGAGGCGGCCGCCTCGCTGCAGAAGCAGGGCATCCACTGCGAGATCATTGACCCCCGCACCACCTCGCCGCTCGACGAGGACACCATCCTCGAGAGCGTCGAGAACACCGGCCGACTGGTCGTCGTCGACGAATCGAATCCCCGCTGCAGCATGGCCTCCGACATCGCCGGCATCGTCGCCCAGAAGGCATTCGGCGCGCTCAAGGCGCCGATCGAGCAGGTCACGGCGCCCCACGTGCCGGTGCCGTTCTCCGACGCCCTGGAGGACCTCTACATTCCCAACGCGGCCGCCATCGAGGCCGCCGTCAAGCGCGTCAAGGAGTACCGTTGATGTCTGCAATCCACATGCTCACGATGCCCAAGTGGGGCCTTTCCATGAAGAAGGGGAAGGTCAATGAGTGGTTGAAGGGTGTCGGAGACGGAATCGAGCCCGGCGAGGAGATCGTCGAGGTCGAGAGCGAGAAGATCGCCGGCGCGGTCGAGGCCTCGGTGGCCGGCGTGCTGCGCCGGCAGCTGGCCGGCGACGAGGACGTGCTGCCGGTCGGCGGCCTGCTCGGCGTGGTCGCCGACGCCGATGTCGCGGACAGCGAGATCGACGCCGCGGTCGCCGCCTTCCTGGCCGACTTCGTGCCGCCCTCCGACGACGAGGAGGAGAGCGGCCCGGCCCCGGAGAAGATCGAGGTGGTCGGCCGCCGTATCCGCTACCTGAAGCACGGCGATGGGGGCCAGCCGCTGGTGCTGATCCACGGCTTCGGCGGCGACCTCAACAACTGGCTGTTCAACCACGAGGCCCTGGCGGGCGACCGGGCGGTGTATGCCCTCGACCTGCCGGGCCACGGCGAATCGGCCAAGGACGTCGGGGACGGCTCGCTGTCGATGCTGGCCGACACGGTGCTGGCCTTCATGGACGCGGTCGGCATCGACTCGGCCCACCTCGCCGGCCACTCGATGGGCGGCGCGGTGTGCCTCGACATCGCCCGCCGTGCGCCGGCGCGGGTGGACTCGCTGATCCTGATCGGCAGCGCCGGCCTCGGCGACGAGATCAACGGCAGCTACCTCGAGGGCTTCGTCGCGGCCGGCGACCGCCGCTCGCTGAAGCCGTTGCTGGGTGAGCTGTTCGCCGACACCAGCCTGGTCACCCGCCAGCTGGTGGACGACATGCTCAAGTACAAGCGCCTCGAAGGGGTCGGCACGGCGCTGGCCACGCTGGCCGGCCAGCTCTTCCCCGGCGGCAGGCAGGCCCAGGTCATGGCCGGCGTGCCGGCCGCGCTGGGCAAGCCGGTGCTGGTGATCTGGGGCGAGGGTGACCGGATCATTCCGGTCGCGCACGCGCCATCGGCCGGCGGACAGCTTCGGGTCGAGGTGCTCGCCGGCCAGGGCCACATGGTCCAGATGGAGGCGGCCAACGAGGTGAACCGGCTGATCGGCCACTTCCTCGGCTGAAGGTCCCTTCGGGCGGCGCGCAGCGACGGCGCCGCCCGACCAAGCTCGGAGCGACAAGCATGCAATCGACACGGCTCGCCGCAGGACTGCGCGGCGCGGACAAGCTCGCCCGTATCCCGGTGCAGGTGGACCGCAGCGTCCCCTCGCCACCCCGGCCGACCTGGCTGCGCGCCCGCGACCCGGGCACACCGGCGGTGCGCGCCCTGCAATCCGTCTTGCGGGCGCAGCGCCTGCATACGGTCTGCGAGGAGGCGGCCTGCCCGAACATCG
Source organism: Rhodocyclaceae bacterium (assembly GCA_020445665.1). Lineage (GTDB taxonomy): Bacteria > Pseudomonadota > Gammaproteobacteria > Burkholderiales > Rhodocyclaceae > Cognatazoarcus. The sequence continues at coordinate 1,973 of JAGRGD010000293.1, read as the reverse complement.
GCGAGTGCTTCGCCAGCGGCACGGCCACCTTCATGATCCTCGGCGCGATCTGTACCCGGCGCTGCCCCTTCTGCGACGTGGCCCATGGCCGGCCCGCGCCGCCCGACCCCGAAGAGCCCGCCCACCTCGCGGCCACCGTCGCCGCGATGGGCCTGCGCCACGTGGTGCTGACCTCGGTGGACCGGGACGACCTGCGCGATGGTGGTGCCGCCCACTTCGCGGCCTGCATCGATGCCCTGCGGGCCGTGTCGACGGACCTGGCCATCGAGGTGCTGACGCCGGACTTCCGCGGGCGCGCCGAGGCGGCCCTGGCGGTCCTCGCCGGCGCGCCGCCGGACGTCTTCAACCACAACATCGAGACCGTGCCGCGGCTCTACCGGGCCGTGCGCCCCGGCGCCGACTACCTGGGCTCGCTGCAGCTGCTGGTGGATGCGGCGCGCACCCTGCCCCAGGTACCGACCAAGTCCGGCCTGATGCTCGGCCTGGGCGAGCGCGACGACGAGGTGGTGTCGGTGATGCGCGACCTGCGCGCCCACGGCTGCCGCATCCTGACCCTGGGCCAGTATCTGCCGCCCTCGCGGGACCACCTGCCGGTGCGCCGCTACGTGACCCCCGAGGCCTTCGAGTCATTGCGCGGGATCGGCCTCGCCCTCGGCTTCGACGAGGTCGCCGCCGGACCGCTGGTGCGCTCCTCGTACCATGCCGAGCAGGTCGCCGGCGCGGCGGCCCGGGTGGCTGCCCGATGAACCGCATACACGTCAATGGCGAGCCCATGGACATTCCCCAGGGCTGGCGCATCGCCGACCTGCTCCTCGACCTGGGCTACCAGGGTCGCCGCGTGGCGGTCGAGCAGAACGGCGAGATCGTGCCCCGCAGCCGCCACGACGGGAGCCCCCTGAATCCGGACGATCGCATCGAGATCGTCGTTGCCGTGGGCGGCGGCTGACGGTTTCTCCGCCCCAACCACACCACCAAAGGAGACACCCATGAAACTGCTGCATGCGCTTGGTCTGAGCATCGCCCTGCTGGTCGCCCTGTGGGTCTATGTCAGCATCGGCCTGCCGGACCTCGGCTTCTATCCCTGGATCGGCTTCGTCGCCTGGGCCGCCTTCTTCGCCGCCGGCGGGGGGCTGGACGGCGTCCTGAAGCCCCTCGCCGCGAGCACCGTGGCGATCCTGCTCACCGCGCTGACCATGTACGCGGTCGGCGCCGCGGGCGGGGGGCTGGGTGTCCTGATCGGGCTGGTGGCCGTGCTGGCCTTCGTGCTGGTGGTGATCTCCGACGTGGCGGCCCTCTCCTATACGCCGGCGGCCTTCCTCGGCGCGGCGACCTACTTCGGCTCCGGCGGCAAGGTGGACGAGAGCATCGTGTTCGTCATCCTGTCGTGGATCGCGGGGCTGGCGCTGGGCTACGCCAGCGAGGCCCTCGGCAAGAAGATGGCCCGGCCGGCCTGAGGAGCTTCGCCATGAACGCTGCGAAGGACCTGCCCATGGACGCGCTGAAGATCGGGTCCCACACCCTCCGCTCCCGCCTGCTGGTCGGCACCGGCAAGTACCGCGATTTCGACGAGACCCGCGCCGCCACCGAGGCGAGCGGGGCCGAGATCGTCACGGTGGCGATCCGCCGCAGCAACATCGGGCAGGATCCGTCGCAGCCGAACCTGCTCGATGTCCTGCCGCCGGATCGATTCACGATCCTGCCCAACACGGCGGGTTGCTACAGCGCGACCGACGCGGTGCGCACCCTGCAGCTGGCGCGGGAGCTGCTGGACGGCCATGCCCTGGTCAAGCTCGAGGTGCTGGGCGACGAACGCACCCTGTTCCCCAACATGCCGGAGACCCTGAAGGCCGCCGAAACGCTGGTGGCCGATGGCTTCGAGGTGATGGTGTATTGCTCGGACGACCCGGTCCAGGCCCGCATGCTGGAGGACATCGGCTGCGTCGCGGTGATGCCGCTGGCGAGCCTGATCGGCT
>JAGRGD010000292.1 GCA_020445665.1 Rhodocyclaceae bacterium | reverse complement strand
TGGGCGTCGTCGCGGTCATCCTCGGCATCCTGTTCGAGAAGCAGAACGTGGCCTTCCTGGTCGGCCTGGCCTTCGGCATCGCCGCCTCGGCCAACTTCCCGGTGCTGATCCTGTCGATGTACTGGAAAGGCCTGACCACCCGCGGTGCCCTGTACGGCGGTCTCGCCGGCCTGGTCTCCGCGGTGACCATGGTCATCCTGTCGAAGTCAGTGTGGGTCGACGTGATGGGCAACGCTGCCCCGATCTTCCCCTACACCCAGCCGGCCCTGTTCTCGCTGCCGATCGCCTTCTTCTTCTCCTGGTTCCTCTCGGTCACGGACAACAGCGCCCGTGCCAACAAGGAGATCGCTGCGTTCGACGACCAGTACGTCCGTTCGCAGACCGGCGTCGGTGCCGCTGGCGCCAGCGCCCACTGATTCCATTCCTCCGCTCCTTCTTGTGAGGAGTCTTGGCGGCACCTTCGGGTGCCGCCTTTTTTGTGCCGCCGGCCTGCGCCGGTCGCGCCCGGCAGGCGTAGGATGGACGCGTCAGGGTGATCAGGAGCCCCCCCCATGACGGCCACCGATGCTGCCGTGCCCGTGCTGCCCGAGACCATGCAGGCGATGGTGCTCGAGGCCCCCGGCGCGCCGCTCGAGGCCCGCCGCCTGCCGCTGCCCGTGCCGGGGCTCGGCCAGGTGCTGCTGCGGGTGACGGCCTGCGCGGTGTGCCGCACCGACCTGCACGTGGTCGACGGCGAACTGCCCGAGCCGCGCCTGCCGCTGGTGCCCGGCCACGAGATCGTCGGCACCGTGGTGGCCACCGGACCGGGCGCCCAGCGACACGCCGTCGGCAGCCGGGTCGGCGTGCCCTGGCTGGGCTGGACCTGCGGCCACTGCAGCTATTGCGAGGCCGGCGCCGAGAACCTCTGCCCCTCGGCCCGCTTCACCGGCTACACCCTCGACGGCGGCTACGCCGAGTTCACGGTGGCGGACGAGCGCTTCTGCTTTGCCCTGCCGGACACCTACGACGACCTCCACGCCGCACCCTTGCTGTGCGCCGGCCTGATCGGCCACCGCGCCTACCGCATCGCCCTCGAACATCCGGTCGGCGGCGGCGTGGACCACATCGGCCTCTACGGTTTCGGCGCCGCCGCCCACCTGATCGCCCAGGTGGCAGTGGCCGACGGCAGGCGGGTGTATGCCTTCACCCGCGCCGGCGACACCGACGCCCAGGCGCACGCCCGCCGGCTCGGTGCCTGCTGGGCCGGCGACTCGGGCCAGTTGCCGCCGCGCCCGCTCGACGCGGCGATGATCTTCGCGCCGGTCGGCGCCCTGGTGCCGGCGGCCCTCGCGGTGCTTCGCCCCGGCGGCCGGGTGGTGTGCGCCGGCATCCACATGAGCGACATCCCGGCCTTCGACTACGCCCGCCTGTGGCAGGAGCGCAGCCTCCGCTCGGTGGCCAACCTGACCCGTGCCGACGGCGAGGACTTCCTCGCCCATGCCGCGCGCCAGACATTGGACGTCCATGCCGTGGCCTATCCGCTCGCCCACGCCAACGAGGCCCTCGCGGACCTGCGCGCGGGCCGCCTGCAGGGGGCAGCGGTGCTGCTGCCCGGGCGGGTCTGCGACGCCTGAGCCGCCGGCCGCGGTGAGCCGGATCAAGGTCACGGGACATTTTCGGTTATCCCGCATTGCACCATGGCATTTCACCGCTAGACTGAAAGCATGCCTGTCCGCCCAGACGCCTCGATGCTGCGCCTGCTCGCCACCCTCGCGGTGGCGCTGCCGGGGGGTGCCATGGCCCAGTGGCTGCACCTGCCGCTGCCCTGGATGATCGGCCCGCTGCTGGTCGTGGCCGCCCTGCGCATCGCCGGCCAGCCGCTGGCCGCCCTGCCCGGCGGCCGCCAGGCCGGCCAGTGGGCCATCGGCGCCGCGCTGGGCCTCTATTTCACACCGGCGGTCATCCACGAGTTGATGCGCCACGGCGGCGTGGTCCTCGCCATCGCCGCCGCCTCGCTGCCCATCGGCGTGCTCGGCGCCCTGCTGATCCGCCGCCTCTCCGGCGCCGATGCGCCGACCAGCTTCTTCGCGGCGCTGCCCGGCGGCGCCGGCGAGATGTCGGTGCTGGCCGAGCGCCACGGCGGCGCGGTGGACCGGGTCGCCGCCGCCCACGCTCTGCGCGTGGCGGTGGTGGTGGTGACGATCCCGTTCGCGCTGAGCTTCGGCGGCGCCCACGGCAGCGACGCCTATGCGCCGCTGGCCGCAGCCACCGACTGGAGCCGCATGCCGCTGCTGGTGCTGGCGAGCCTGCTCGGCGCCGCGCCCTTGCTGCTGCTGCGGGTCGCCAACGCCTGGGTGCTCGGGCCGCTGCTCGGGGTCGGCCTGCTGACCGCCACCGGCATGCCCCTGTCGTCCCTGCCGCCGTGGCTGGTCAACGGTGGCCAGCTGCTGATCGGCGTCGCGCTGGGCTGTCGCTTCTCGCCCGGCTTCTTCTCCCGCGCGCCGCGCTTCATCGCAGCGGCGCTGATGTCGGCCCTGCTGGCCATCGTGCTCGGCACCTCACTGGCCCTGCTGTTCGCATGGCAGGGCGGGCTGTCGCCGGCCTCGATGGCGCTGGCTGCCGCGCCGGGCGGCGTCGCCGAGATGAGCGTGACCGCCCGCGAGCTGCACCTGGGCGTGCCGCTGGTCACCGCCTGCCACGTGCTGCGGGTGGTGTTTCTGACCCTCGGCGCGGGCCTCCTCTTCCGCCTCGTCCAGCCGTCCGCTTCCCGCCAGACCGCCTGAGCCCGTCTCACCGGGCGCCCGACCGCCCCGAAAATGCCGTTCGCGTCTTGCAGGGCCGGACGGGATGATGTCACCCTGTCCGCCACGGCCCGATGCCGCCTGCCTATACTCAGGTTGCGCGGGCCGCTCACCTGCGGACGGGAACACGAATGGCGGAACTCCGGAAGGTCTACCTCTCGTCGAGCTTCAAGGATCTGGAGGCGCACCGGGCAGCGGTCTATCGGGCGCTGAACCAGAACAACCGGATCAAGGTCATCGCCATGGAAGACTACGTGGCGCGCGACGACCGGCCGCTCGACGCCTGCCTCGCGGACGTCGCCAGCTGCGACATCTACGTCGGCCTGTTTGCATGGCGCTACGGCTTCGTCCCCCCGGAGGCCGGGAACCCGCAGCAGCACTCGATCACCCAGCTCGAGTACGAGGCCGCCGCCGACAAGCCGAGACTGGTCTTCGTGCTCAGTGAGACCGCCCCGTGGCCGCCCCTGATGATGGACAGCGTGACCGGCGAGAACGGTCGTGGCGAACGGATCAATGCGCTGCGCAAGCACCTGCTGGACGCCCGCCTGGCCACCCAGTTCGCCGACCCGGCGACCCTCGCCACGGCGGTCAGCAACGCGGTCAATAACGCCATCCAGCAGTGGAGCGACCGCCCCGCCGGCGACGCGCCGCGGCCCCAGGAGCGCAAGTTGCAGCGGGAGGTCACCCACTCCCTCTATCTGGCCCATCACCCGGCCGACACCGGCCAGGCCGGCACCCTCGCCCGCGAGCTGGCCCTCGGCCTCGAGCGGCCGACCAAGCTGTCGAGCGAGAGCCTGTTCGCCGATGACGAGCGCGGCGTGCGGCTGCGCGAGGAGAACGTCATCGCCTGTCACGCCGCCGCGGCGCTGATCACACCCCAGTCACTGCCCCTGATGCTGGCAGACGCGGCGACCATGGCCGGCGCGCTGCAGGTGCTGCGGGCCCGCTCGGGTTCCCTGGCGCTGCTGCTCTCGAACGTGCGCGAGGACGAGCTGCCCCGCGACTGGGTCGCCGACCACACCTTCATCCTCGCGCCCCAGGCGCTGGCCGGTTCCGAGCCCCTGCTGCCGGTGCGCACCTGGCTGGCCGGGCGCCAGCCGCGGGGCGGCAGCCGCAGCGTCGGCGTACCGGTGTGCATCGTCGCGATGACCCGGGCCGAGCTCGACCAGCTCGAGAACGACCCGGCGGTTCATGCCCGCCTGACCGGCGCCGAGCAGCAGCACTATGCCGACCTGAAGCGGGCGCTGGCCGACGAAGGCATCGACTGGCAGGCCCGCTACCACGACAGCCGTCACCGCTGGCGGCCCTTCCACAGCGACGGCCACAGCGTGCGCATGATCGCCGAGGAGATCGCTGACGCGGTCGGCCTGCGCGGCCAGGTGCAGCAGCGCCAGCGCCACGTGCGCCTGCAGTGGTACCCCTTCGATGCGCTGGTGAAGAACGACGCGCTGCTGCGCCGGACCTACCGGGCCATCGCCAAGGCCGGCTGCGTGGTGCTGGTGGACGAGATCTCCCTCTTCCACCCGACCCTGCGGGAGACCTTCCAGAACTCCCCGTTCTTCAACAACGAGCTGGTCGCGATCGTCACGGTGTCGCCCTTCGACCCGGGCCGCGAGAAGGTCGAGGCGGTGCTCGAAGACGCCACCCGGCGGCGCCTGGCCGGCGCCTTCGACCGCTACGCGGTGGACTTCGACCCCCAATGCGAGCTGGCGGTGGGCAATGAACGCCGCTTCCGCCGATGGCTGCACTGCAGCCTGCCCGCCACCCTGCTGCGCCTGCAGGAGCCCCAGCCCGACCGCAGCGCCCTCGGCGCGCTGGCGGCGGAGCTGGGCGAAGGCGGTCTCCAGCCCAAGCCCGACTATGGCTGGGGCGGCGGGGGCCGCCGGTGATCTGCACCTTCTACTCCTACAAGGGCGGCGTCGGCCGCTCGATGGCGATGGCCAACGTCGCCGACGTGCTGTCGCGACGCGGCCTCAAGGTGCTGATGATCGACTTCGATCTGGAGGCGCCGGGGCTCGAGCAGTACTTCTATCGCAGCGACGAGCGCGAGGCGCGCGATGCGGTGCGCGGCCAGCCCGGCCTGCTCGACCTGCTGCTGGCCTACAAGGACGCCATGTCGGTCACCGGCGACGGCGAGGATTTCCGCGACATCGGCCGCTTCATCGCCAGCATCTTCGCGCGCCGCCCGGGCGGCGGCTGCCTCGACCTGATGCCGGCCGGCCAGCGCCTCACCGCCGAACAGCTGGCCCGCTACGCGCTGGCCCTGCGCAGTTTCGACTGGCAGGACTTCTACTTCAACTGGGAGGGAGACCTCTTCTTCGAGTGGCTGCGTCGCACCCTGCTCGGCCGCTACGACCTGGTGCTGATCGACAGCCGCACCGGCGTGACCGAGATGGGCGGCATCTGCGGCTACCAGCTGGCGGACGTGATCGTCATGATGTGCAGCGCCAACCACCAGAACGTGGACGGCACCTGGAGCATGCTCGAGGACTTCCGCTCCCAGCCGGTGGAGGGCCTGCGTCGGGGCCGCCCGATGGAGATCGTGGTGGTGCCGGCGCGGGTCGAGCAGCGAGCCCCCGAGTTGCTGGAGGACTTCTTCACCCGCTTCGAACAGCGCTTCGGCGACCTGTTGCCGGCACGCCTCGCCGCGCTGGCCATGGATTTCCGCGACCTGACGATCCCCTACGACCCGCAGTACGCCTTCGAGGAGCGGGTGGCCCGCAACCGCAGCGAACAGAGCGGGCGCGAGCTCCTGGCCGCGATCTTCGGCCAGCTCGCCGACGTGATCGCCGCCCTCTCGCCCGAGGATCTGCCCGGGGACCAGCCGATGGCGAAGGTCGCTCGCGAGGCGCGGCAGCGCCTCGCGAGCCGCGACGAGGCCGGCGAGATGGCGCCGCCCCTCGAGCAGGTGACCCAGGCCCGCTACGACGAGACCAAGCGCTTCGCCGAGTTCGACGTGGTGCTGTCCTATGCCGCCGCCGATGCGCCCCTTGCCTCCGAACTGCGCAGGGCGCTGTCCGGGCTCGGGGTACGCGTCGCGATCGACGCGGCGCAGAGCGCCATCAGCAACGACTGGCGGCTGCGCATGGAGGAGATGCTGGCCCACACCCGCGCGGTGGCCGTGTGTCTCGGCGCAGGGGCTTTCGAGAGCCAGCAGAAGAAGCTCGTCGCCCTGAGCCTGATGGCCCGCGATGCCGGCCGCGACCTGGCCCTGGTGCCGGTCCTCCTGCCGGGCCACGACGGCGACCGGCCGGCGGACCCGGCGCTGGCCGAGTTCTTCACCATCGACCTGCGCGAGGGCCACGTGGACGGCGCCCTCGAGCGCCTCGCCGCCGACCTGCGGGAGGACCGGGCGAGCGATGGCCTGTCGCGTCTGGTGGACGTGCTCACCCGCCCTCAGGCGCGTCCGCCAGAGCCGCAGCCCGCCGCGCCGGCCCCCGAGCCCGCGCCCGTCCCCGAGGAGGCGAGCGTCACTGCCCAGCCGGCGCCGGCTCAGACGCGCACCAAGGCGACCACGCGCCTCGAGGTGGAAACGCCGCCACTGGTGGAAAGCGAGGAACGCTGCCCTTACGTCGGAGCCGCCCCCTTCGCCGAGCACCAGGTCGATCTCTACTTCGGCCGCGGCAGCGAGGTCGGCCTGCTCAGCGAGCTCGTGGCCCGCAACTCGGTGGTGCTGCTGATCGGGCCGAGCGCCAGCGGCCGCACCTCCCTGCTGCAGGCCGGGCTGTTCCCAGCGCTGCGCAAGGCCCAGCCGGAATGGAAGCTGGTGGACGCCGAGAGCATTGCC
>JAGRGD010000291.1 GCA_020445665.1 Rhodocyclaceae bacterium | reverse complement strand
GCACCTCACCGGTTTGGCTGTCGATGCGCAGCAGCGCCTGGCCGATCTGTGCGACGGTGGCAGCCCCAGCGTCGTACGCTTGTTGTGCGTCGAGGATCTCGTCCAGATAGGGAACGCCGACGATCAGCCGGGGATGGATTTCTGTGGCCGAGGCGTCAGTGCTTCCCTCACTTGTGGGCGCGGCCGGCGCGGCGCAGGCGGCCAGCCAGATCCAGGGCGTGGCCAAGGTGCTGCACGCCGACGGCGCGAGCCTGGCGGAGCAGCTCGCCGAGAGCGTCGCCGCCCAAGTGCTGGCGGTCGCCAGGAACTACAGCCACGTCCTCTTCCCGGCCACGGCCCACGGCAAGAACGTCGCGCCGCGCGTGGCCGCCAAGCTCGACGTCGCGCAGGTCAGCGACATCACCAAGGTGATCTCCCCCGACACCTTCGAGCGCCCGATCTACGCCGGCAACGCCATCGCCACTGTGCAGAGCGTCGACGCCGTCAAGGTCCTCACCGTGCGCGGCACCGGCTTCGACGCCGCGGGCCCCGGTGGATCGGCGGCCATCGAGACGATCGAGCCGGTGGCCCATAGCGGCAAGAGCCAGTACCTGGGCAGCGAGATCGTCAAGAGCGACCGGCCGGAGCTGACCGCGGCCAAGATCATCGTCTCGGGCGGCCGCGCGATGGGCAGCAGCGAGAAGTTCAACGAGGTGCTCACGCCGCTGGCCGACAAGCTCGGTGCGGCACTCGGCGCCAGCCGTGCGGCGGTGGACGCGGGTTACGCCCCGAACGACTGGCAGGTCGGGCAGACCGGCAAGATCGTCGCGCCGCAGCTGTACGTCGCCTGCGGCATCAGCGGGGCGATCCAGCACCTGGCGGGCATGAAGGACTCCAAGGTGATCGTGGCGATCAACAAGGACCCGGAAGCACCGATCTTCAGCGTCGCCGACTACGGCCTGGAGGCGGATCTGTTCGATGCGGTGCCGGAACTGACGGCTGCATTCTGAGCACGACGATGCCGACGCCCCAAGCCCTGCTCGAACAATACGGCCCGCGCGAGGCCATGGACTACGACGTGGTCGTGGTCGGCGGCGGGCCCGCGGGCCTGGCTGCCGCGATCCGCCTGAAGCAGTTGGCCGCGCAGGAGAACCGCGAGGTCTCGGTCGTCGTACTCGAAAAAGGCTCCGAGCCCGGCGCCCACATCCTGTCCGGCGCGGTGATGGACCCGCATGCGCTGACCGAGCTGTTTCAGAACTGGCAGGAACTCGGCGCCCCGCTGTCGCAGCCCGTCACCCGCGACGACGTGCTGATGCTGTCCGAGACCGGTGCTCGTCGCGTCCCGGATACCTTCGTCCCGCGCGTGATGCACAACGAAGGCAATTTCGTCATCTCGCTGAGCGACCTCGTCAGGTGGATGGCGCAGCAAGCGGAATCGCTGGGTGTCGAGATCTTCCCCGGTTTCGCCGCCGCGGAGGTCGTCTACGCGGACGACGGCTCGGTCAAGGGTGTGGCCACCGGCAACCAGGGCCTCGGCAAGGAAGGCGAGCCCACCGCCGAGTTCCAGCTCGGCATGGAACTGCACGGCCGCTACACGGTGTTTGCCGAAGGTGCGCGCGGCCACCTGGGCAAGCAGCTGATCGAGCGCTACCGGCTCGATGCCGGCCGTGACCCGCAGGCCTACGGCATTGGCATCAAGGAGCTGTGGGAGATCCCGTCGGAGAAGGCCCAGCCCGGCCTGGTCGTGCACACCGCCGGCTGGCCGCTGGACAATGCCACTTACGGCGGTGGCTTCCTCTACCACCTGGCGGGCAATCGGGTCACGCTGGGCTTCGTCGTTGGGCTGGACTACCAGAACCCCTGGCTCGCCCCCTTCGAGGAGATGCAGCGCTGGAAGACCCACCCGGCGATCCGCGCCCACCTCGAAGGCGGCAAGCGCATCGGCTACGGCGCCCGCGCGATCACCGCTGGCGGGCTGCTGTCCCTGCCGAAAGTCGTCTTCCCCGGCGGCGTGCTGGTCGGCTGCGAGGCCGGGTTCCTGAATGCCGCCCGCATCAAGGGCAGCCATGCGGCGATCAAGAGCGGGATGCTGGCCGCGCAGGCGCTGTTCGACGCCGTCAAGGCCAATCGCCGTGGCGACGAGCCAAGCGCCTACCCGGAAGCCTTCGAGCGCAGCTGGCTGAAGGAAGAGCTTCACCAGTCGCGCAACTTCAAGGCCTGGTTCAAGAAGGGGCTGACCGTCGGGACGCTGATGACCGGCATCGAGCACTGGCTGCTGCCCAAGCTCGGCGTGGCCACCCCGCCGTGGACGCGCCACCGCGACAAGCCCGACCACGCCTTCCTGAAGCCGGCGGCCGACTGCCCGAGAATCGAGTACCCGAAGCCCGACGGGAAGATCAGCTTCGACAAGCTCAGCTCGGTGTTCATCAGCAACACCAACCACGCCGAGAACCAGCCTGCGCACCTGACGCTGAAGGATCCGGCCGTCCCGGTGCAGGTCAACCTGCAGACCTACGCCGGGCTGGAGGCGCGCTACTGCCCGGCCGGGGTCTACGAATTCGTCAAGACCGACGAAGGTGGTGAGCGGCTGCAGATCAACGCGCAGAACTGCGTGCACTGCAAGACCTGCGACATCAAGGACCCCACGCAGAATATCGTCTGGGTCGCACCAGAAGGAGGCGGCGGACCGAACTACGCCGGGATGTGAGGCTTTTTCCTGCGAGAGGCATGTTCGATCTGCCGCGAAGCAGCCGGCCATGGGCGACGGCTCCTGGCCGATGGCTGGTATCCACGAGCGGCAGCTTACTGGAGCCTCAACTTGGGCTGCACCTGCCTCCCGGGCAGCCGAGACTCTCACCGCGGTGAGAGTTCGCTGGCAAACCCGTTCATCAACAACGCTACCAAGATAAACAACATTAACTTGGTAGACATGCCGAAGGTCTAAACTGGTATGCATGGAAATCGCGCTGTCAGCGACGTCGGGCTCGCCCACAGAACCATCGTGGCCGGACGAGGCTTCGCTGGCCGCCTTCCGCGCCTGGCTTCAAGGTGTGCCCAGCCGCGCCGCCGTGGATCGCTATCTGGTCGATCGCCGGGCTGCCGGCGCATCGGCGCGCTCGGTGATCGGGAGGGTGAAGCGCCAGCTGATGGCCTTCGCGACGAGCCGCGCGCGTGCAGACCTGGCCGCCACTTTGTCGGCGGCCAGTCCACTCGACCGGAAACTCGTCAAGGCCGGCGCTGCCGCCATCGAGACGTTGCGCGGGATGCCCACTCCGCAGCCTCTCCTTGGCGACGCCGTCGAGCGCTGGCTACCTCTGCGGCTCGTTGGCGTGTTGCACGCGGCGGGCATCCGCACGCTGGCCGACCTGTCCCTGCGCGTGCCCAGGCGCCAGCGGTGGTGGGCAGGCATCGCGGGGCTCGGTCCGGCAGGTGCCCGTCACATCGAGGCGTTCTTTGCCCAACATCCTGCGCTGACCGAACGCGCTCGCGCGCTGATCACAGTGAACCAGGCGCAGGAACTGGTCCCCTGGGAGCGACTGGTCATCCCCGTAGACGTCGATGGCTCCCGGGGTACCTTCCGAGCGCCGCGGGCCAGCTGTGCGCTCGACGCCTGCAACGACAGCCAGGCCGTGAACGCCTGGCTGTCGCTGCACGAGTCGGCGGCGACCCAGCGGGCCTACCGCAAGGAGGCCGAGCGGCTGATCCTGTGGGCGATCGTCGAGCGCGGGCGTGCTTTGTCGTCGCTGACCACCGAGGAAGCCATTGCCTACCGCGCCTTCCTGCGTCATCCGAGCCCTCGCGCACGCTGGGTCGGCCCACCGCAGCCGCGGTCGTCGCCTGCGTGGCGCCCCTTCGCTGGCGACCTGTCGGCGCGCTCGGCAGCCTATGCGCTGTCTGTACTCAACGCCCTGTACCGTTGGCTCATCGAGCAGCGCTACGTGCTGGCCAACCCGTTCGCCGGCGTCAAGGTGCGAGGCGGGCGGCCGGCGCAACTCGACACGTCTCACGCCTTCACCGAGCACGAGTGGAAGCTCGTCCGGGTCGTCGCCGAAGGCCTGGAGTGGTCCTACGGCTGGAGCAAGCCGGCAGCGCAGCGGCTGCGCTTCCTGATGGACTTTGCCTACGCCACGGGCCTGCGAATCAGCGAGCTCGTGGGCGCGCGACTGGGCGCGATCGACTCGGACGCGCACGGCGACACGTGGATCCGGGTCGTCGGCAAGGGCCACAAGGCCGGCAAGGTCGTGTTGCCGCCGCTGGCCCGTGCCGCCCTCGATCGCTACCTTGTTCAACGGGGGCTGCCCGTGACGCCTTCGAAGTGGCGCCCGTCCACTTTGCTGATTGGCAGTCTTGGCGAGGATGGAAGTGGGATCTCCTCGTGGCGGCTGTGGCGAGTGATGAAGCGGTTCTTCGGCACGGCGGCTGAAGTCGTGGAGGAAGGCTCCCCGGCCCTCGCCGAGAAGTTGCGGCGGGCCACGCCGCACTGGACGAGACACACGCATGCCACGCACCTCCTCGAAGGCGGCGCCGAACTGACCACGGTGCGCGACAACCTGCGGCACGCCTCGCTCGCCACGACCTCGATGTACCTGCACACCGACGATGCCCGACGGGCCAAGCAGGTGGCCGATCGGTTCGCTGCCCCGCGTTCATAGCCTACAGTCGTCTCGCCCACACGCACACCGCACTACCCATGCAGCCAATCACCTGCGACGCCTGCCGTCAGCCCACGCCCGCCCACGATGTCGTGAACTACGGGTCGATGGAGGGCGGCTACCGGCAGCTCTGCGGCCGATGCTTCAACGAGGCGGCCGCCAGCCGCGTCGGTCTGCAGGGGTTCGAGCACGTGGTCTTCGAACCCGTGCGCATGGTCGACGGGCGCGGCGCCGAGCACGAGTTCCGGTTTCGCACCAGGCTGTTCGGGCCCGGCATGGCGATTGACGCGTTCGAGCTGCGCGACGGCAGCCCGGCCGGGTATGAGTTTCAGGTGATCGGGAAGCCAGATGACGACCCTCTGGAGTTGCTAGGCAAGCTCATTGGCAAGATGCGCCGGGCCCTGGCTCTCACCCACATCGAGGACACCGACCACGGCCTGCAGGTGAACGATCGCCTGATCTTGCGTGGCACTGTCGACAGCGACCCCGACGACGACCATCGTGTACCGATGGTCGTCATCGATGGTCGAGAGATCTCCTGGGACGAACTCGGCCGCATGGTGGCGGCTTTCGAGGGCTGGCAGTTCAAGCTGGAGTTTCGCGACCGGAGCGAAGAGGTCTGACCCGGCAGATCGGGAGGAACCGCAGGGCGCGGGCCGCATGGGGCTGCCAGCCACGAAGCGCACCAATCTGCACGAAAAATATGGAGCGTCCGAAAGTGCTGGAAACGTAAGTGCTTGTCGTGCAACGGGTTTTCAGAGCAAAGCGCACCAATCTGCACGAAAAGTACGACTACCCCGACTCGCCCTTCTCCGACGGGTCGGGCAGCAGAAAGAGGCTCTTCTCGTCGCGCGAGACGACCTCGGTGGCACTGAGCCAGAGTTCGCCGGCGGGCGCCTTCAGCTCGACGCGGGCCAAATGTTCGGCGAGCAGCCGGCACAGGTGTTCGAGATTGCGACTCGGCTCTGCCGTACGGATCGTGATCTCGCCGCCCTCCCCCGCCTCCTTGGAGCGCATCACGTCGTGGGCCCACTTCAGGGTGAAGGCGGTGATCCCGCTGTGGCGGGCGGCGAGCCAGCCGCACATCTGCAGCAGCAGGCGGCGCGCGCCGAAGAGCAATGCCGGCGCCATCTCGACGCGCGACATCAGCTCCAGCCTCGCTTCGAAGGTGTCGGGGAGTTCGACCCAGACGTGCGCCTCTGGAAGCAGGCCGTAGGCCCGATCGAGCGCACCCAGCAGTTCCTTGTCGAAGCGGCGGCTGACCCCCCCGCGGGGGAGACGGCGAACATCCCCCAAGGTGCGGCACCCCAGGCGCGACAGGATCCCCTCGTGGGGTGCCACCGCGGTGAGGACCTTCATCGGGAGGGCATCGAGCAACTCATCCAGGGGACGCTTGAAGCCGTTCTCGATGCCGGCACGCGCGAGCAGGTGCGCGGCCAGGCTGTTGGTGGCCCACGCCAAGGTGGTCACCCCTTGGTCGGCACCCTCCTGGACGACGCGGTCACGCAGGGCCCGCTTGCCGCCGAACAGGCGCGTGCTGGCCTCGACCTCGAGGAGGACAGCTTCTTCGGAGGTGGCAACCCGGGGTGTGAACTGCAAGGCCCAAGTGGCAACTCCGCGAAGCGCCTCATCGGACGGGGGCGTGCCGTCGGGCGCGGGCGGAAGGAGTAGTGCCGCCCAGAGCATGGACTGCAGCTCCCTGGGGAACGGTGGAAGCCAGCTCGCGCTCGGGCGCAGGCGTGCGCGAGGGCTCGCGCGAGGCCATGAGGCGGCTGGGCACCATCAGGCGCGGCGTCAGCACCGCGTCGAGCCCACCGGGCACCGAGCGCAGGCGGATGACGCCGTCGTGCGACGGGCCGCGGCGTTTGAGCACCTGGACGTGGATCGCCCAGTCAAGCGCGAAGCGGGCCATCACGCGCAGCGGCGCCGCCGAGGCTTCGTGCTGCGCGGCGGCGGGACGGAACAGGAAGACCGGGCCGTCGCAGGCCTGCGCACACACCTGCAGGCGGCGGATCTGCTCGGGGCGGGCCTGCGGCAACCAGGCCACCAGCGCGCCGCAGGCCCCGGCCTTGACGAGCTGTTCGGTGCACCACAGG
>JAGRGD010000290.1 GCA_020445665.1 Rhodocyclaceae bacterium | reverse complement strand
ATGCCGAGCTTGCGGGCCTTGTCGGCGAGATTCTCCTGAATCCCGGTGCCGGGGAAGACCAGGACGCCGACCGGCAGCACGTCCAGCATGGCATCGTTGCGCTTGAAGGGCGCGGCCTTGGCGTGCTTGGTCCAGTCGGGCCGGAAGGCGACCTGAGGCACCTTGCGGGTGTCCGCCCAGCGGGAGGCGATCAGTTCCGCCCCTTTCGGCGAGCCACCGTGCAGCAGCACCATGTCGGGGTGCTTGGCATGGACCTGATCGAGCTTCGCCCAGATCAGGCGATGATCGTTGAAATCCGCGCCGCCGGTCAGCGCCACCTTGGGACCGGCGGGCAGCATCACCTCGGTCTCGGCCCGGCGCTTCGCGGCGAGGAAGTCGCGGCTGTCGATCATCGCGGCGGTCAGGTTGCGATGGTTGACCATCGAGCCGGAACGCGGCCGCCAGGCGCTGCCGGTGTGGTGCTCGAACGCCTCGGCGGCGGCATCGCGGAAGAGTTCCATGCTGGCGCGCCGTTCGATCAGAGTCTGCCCCTCGGCCGTAAGGCGTTCGAGTTCGACCGACTTCACCTCGCTGCCGTCCTGTTCCCGCTGCATCCGGCGCTGCGCCTGCTCGTTGTCGTCGAGATCGCGGTCCACCCGGCCGGTGGCGCGATGGAAGAGATTGACGGTCCCCCAGAGCAGCTCTTCGAGATCGGGCTCGAGACGGGTGTCACTGAGCGTCGCGACAAGGGCGTCGAAGATGTCGGTGACTGCGGCGGCGACGGTGTTGGCCTCAGGCAGCGGCCTCGGATCGGGTTCGTCCTGGAACGGATGCCAGCCGTAGAGTTGGAGTTCGGAGAGGGCGTGATCGGTCTGGGAGGAGGTGTGGACCGGCTCGGGTCCTGCATATTCGGTTTCGTTTTCCATCGGTTGCGTCCTTCGTCTGGAGACCGCGCCCATCGCGGCCTTCGCAGGCGTCGAAGCGCACGGGCGGGACGGGTTGGCAGCCCTCGCCCGCCCCGCGAGGGCCTCGATGGCCGGGTGCGGCTAATTTGCCTTTCGCGATGCAAAGGCGGCGCAGCCGCCGGCGGAAATTAGCCGCTCCCGGCCATTGCCTGCCCGTCCCGTTTGTGCGCCGATCGCCCTCTCCGAAGGCCGTGGGTGCGGGACTCTCCAACGATGGATGCACCTGCCGATGGCCAGAGAGCGAAACCGGCAGGGGGCGAAGCTGGGCCGCGCCTCCGGGACCGATCACGCCCTCACCCTTCCATGAAACGGCGGACGTCTTCGGGATGAAGCTGATCCTTCAGGGCCGCCCAGAGGGCATCGGCGCCCCACCGGCGCAGATCATCGTTGAAATCGCCCTCGCGTGGCGTGAGCGACATCGCCTCGATCCCGAGGCTCGCTGCTCTGGCAACCAGGCCGTCTCTGGCACCGTCCCCGGCCGGGTCGCGATCCCTGACGACATAGAGCCGGCGCAGCGACGGCGGGAACAGGATGGCAGCGAGGTGAGCGGCCGAAAGCGCCGCCAGCATCGGCATGCGGGGCAGAACCTGACGGGGCGACAGCACGGTCTCGATGCCCTCGCCGGCGGCAAGCACCTCATCGGCGGTGCCGAAGCGGACGGCGT
>JAGRGD010000289.1 GCA_020445665.1 Rhodocyclaceae bacterium | reverse complement strand
CGGCCGCGCAGGGTGGCGAGGGCCTGCGGGGTATCGGCGCCTGCAGCGGTCAGGTCGAGGGCGTGGCCGCGGTGCTCGCCGACGCCGCGGAAGGCGCGGCGCTCGATGGCCCGCGCGTGGTCGTCACACGCCAGACCGACCCGGGCTGGGCGAGCGTCTTCTTCCTCGCCAGCGGCCTCGTGGTGGAGCGGGGCGGCATGCTCTCCCACGGTGCCATCATCGCGCGGGAGTTCGGCATCCCGGCCGTCGTCGGCGTCACCGACGCGACCCGGCGCCTGGCGAGCGGACAGCGCCTGTTCGTGGACGGCGACCGGGGTGAGGTGCGCATCCTTGGCTGAGTTCGCGCACCGCTACCTGCGCGAGCGGCTGCTCCGGGGTCGTATCGTGCTGCTTCTCGCGGTGCTGGTGCTGGCCGCCGGGGGGCGAGATCCGTCGCCGGGGGCGATCTTCCTGCTGGCGCTTCTGGTGGTGCAGTTCCGCATGCTCGACGACTTCGCCGACCGGCCCCACGACGCGGTGGCCCACCCCCACCGGGTGACGGTGACCCATCCGGCCGCGGCGGCGCTGCGCCCCTGGGCCCTGGCGCTGGTCGTGCCGGCCGGCCTGCTGCTGGCGGCCGGCGGCGGCTGGCCCGGCACCGTCGGCTACGGTGCGTTGCTGACCGGGTTCGTGACCTTCTACGCGGCCGCCGGCGGGCTGCCCCGCCTGTGGCGCGCCCAGGTGGTGCTGCTGAAGTACCCGGCCTTCGTGCTACTGGCGGCCCCCGCACAGCGCTGGCCGTGGGCAGTGCTGGCGTGGGTGCTGATCGCCCTCTTCGAGATCCTGACCGAGCCCGCCTGGCGCGACAGCCCGACCGGCCGCGTGCTGATCGCCGTCGGCCTCGTCGTGCTGACGCTGGCGACCCTCGCCGCCTGGAGCGCCTGAGACCGATGGACGCCCCCGCCCTCCGCCTGCCCGACGTGGCCTGGCTCGACGAGCACATCCGCCCCGTCGGCGCCGCCGCAAGCGTGCTGCGCACCGTCCTGCTGACCGGCGCCACCGGTTTTCTGGGCCGCCATCTGCTGGCCGAGCTGCTGCGCCACACCGACTGGCAGCTCGTCTGCCTGGTCCGGGCGGAGGACGATGCCCACGCCCGCCGGCGCCTCGAGGCCGCACTGGCCGATCTCGGCGACGACCTGCCGCCCCTGGCCGGGCGCTGGCAGGCCCTGGCCGGCCGGGTCGAGCGCCCGGGCTTCGACCTCCCCGCCGCACGGCTCGCGTGGATCGGCGACCAGGTGGACGCGATCATCCACGCCGCGGCCCAGGTCAGCTGGCTGAAGCGCTGGCAGGGACTCGCGGGCAGTCACGTCGAAGGCACGCGCCACGCCATCGCGCTGGCCTGCACCGGCCGGCCCAAGTCGCTGGTCCTCGTCAGCACGCTGGCCGTCTGCTACGCCAGCGACGGCCCGGCACAGGTGGACGAGACCACCGACATGCGCCCCTGGCTTGACCGCATCCCCCTCGGCTACGCCCAGGCCAAGTGCCTCGCCGAGGGGCTGGCGCGCCAGGCCGCGGCGCGGGGCCTGCCGGTCAGCATCGCCCGCCCCGCGCTCATCTGCGGCGACTCCCGCAGCGGCGAGGCCAACACCAGCGACCTGATCGCGCGGATGCTGCGCGGCTGCGCCCTGTCCGGCCTCGCCCCCGACGTGGACTGGCGCCTCGACTGCATCCCGGTGGACACCGTCGCCACCGCCCTGCGCCACCTCGCCGCCTCGCCGCCGCAGGGCCTGCGCACTGTCCACCTGCGCCATCCCCGGCCCCGCCACTGGCGGGAGCTGGTGCTGTGGCTGCAGCTGCGCGGCTATCCGCAGCGGCTCACGCCGCTCGACGCATGGCAGACCTTCGTCCGGCGCGACGCCGCCGGGCGGGCCCCGTGCCTGCACGCGCTGCAGCGCTTCTTCCTCGCCCGCCCGGCGGGCATGGACGGCCGCAGCCTGCCCGAGCTCTACCTGGGCGGCGCCGGCCAGCGCATCGACGACGGGGCCTCCCAGCGCTGGCTCGCCGAGCGGGGCATCGCCGTGCCGGAACTCGACGCCCCGCTGCTCGCCCGCTACCTGCACTACTTCCGGCGGGTCGGCTACCTGCCCGGGGAACCCGATGCCACGGACGCCGCCGCCGCCGCGCGCGACCACCTGCGTGCGGCGCTGGACGGGCTCGCCCCCGACTACCACCTGCAGCCCGGCTCGCTGCGGCGCCAGGCGGCCGGCAGTGGCCTGCTGAGCGAGCTGGGCGCCCAGGCCGGCGGCCGCCCGAGCGGCCTGTGGCGGGCCACACTCACCGGGGCGGACGGGCTCGCGACCGCGGTGCTGCTCAAGCAGCGCGCCGACGATGCCACCCTCGACCGGCTCGCCGTCGAGCTGGCGGAACTCACCCGGCCGGGGCTTGGCGCGGTGGTGCGCGACCACCTCCCGGTGCTGCCCCACCGGGGCGGGCAGGACCGGGAGTTCGGTGTCTGGCGCCACGGCGGGCCGGGCATCCGTCGCCACATGCCCGCCCAGTTCGGCCCGGCCGCGCCGCTGGCCCCCGGCCTGACCGTCAACCAGTGGCTCGGCGACGCCTCCCTGATCGACTCGGCCGACCGTCCGGGCGACTGGCGCCCGGCGCACCTGGCGGCGGCGGTGGATGCCCTGGTGGATATCCACGCCGGCTGGCTCGGCGAGGACGTGGCTCTGGCCGAGGCCGCGTGGCTCGACACCCACGCCAACGGACCCGACGTGCCAGACGCCCAGCCCCTCTGGAGCGCCCTCGAAGCGGCTACCCGGGAACACCTCGACGGCTTCGGCATCGCCCGCCTCGCCGATCTGCAGCGCCAGGTGCTGAGCACGCTACCTGCCTGGTGGCCAGCCTGGCAGGCGGCGCCCCAAACCCTCGTGCACAACGACTTCAACCCCCGCAACCTGGCCTTCCGCCCGACCGCCACCGGCCTCGTCTGCTGCGCCTACGACTGGGAACTGGCCGCCGTCGGCCTGCCCCAGGGCGACCTCGCCGAGCTGCTGTGCTTCGTCGTGCCTGCCCCCGCCATGGCCAGCGAGGCCCCCCACTGGCTCGAACGCCACCGCCGCGGCCTCGAGGCCGCCACCGGGCAAGCCCTCGACCCCGCCGCCTGGCGCACCGGCTTCGGCCTCGCCCTGCGCCACCTGATGCTCTCCCGCATCCCGTTCTACGCGATGACCGACCGCATCCGCCCCCAGGCCTTTCTCGGGCGTGTGCTGGCCGGGTGGGTGGCGGCGATGCGGTGGGTGGAAGGGGGCGCGGAGGGTGGATAAAGTCCGGTGGCTTCCGGCGCCCGCAATCGCGAAGCCGGGGTTGATCTGACGGCCCGGTCGTTCGCCCACCTGAGCCGAACGATATCGAAGGGCCGTCGGGCGGGATGCGTCCCACCCGTGGCGGCCGATCGACCGGCGCGGAAAACCGGTTCGGTCGGACCTCCCCGTCTTGAGGGCAATGGGTAGCGGTCCATTGCGTTCATGGTGGCGTCCTACATTTATGGACCCGTCCCGAGGCGACCTTCCTGACGTGCAGTTGCCTGCTTTGTGGTCGACTTCTCGATGCGCAGACGCGCAGCCAAGCTGCCGAGCGGGACGCAATCTCGTTTTGCGCCGGTGAAGCGGAAGTCCGTAATCTCTGCCAGCCAGACTTTGGCGGCATTGCGGAAACACCAGCGCAGTTGTCGGCGGATGGCCGCGTCGGGGTGGAAGGCCATGCGCCACAGGAAGCGAGGTCGAGTGTGTAGCGCAAGTTCGGACACCTTGATCGCAACGAAAAGCTGCCACGCTCGCAGACGCGTTGTGGCGAGCACCTGATGCCGGAAATCCCATCGGCCCATGTCAGGCTCGACCCGCTCGATGTGGGTGGTTTCGGCGCCGAAACGCGTCCAGTCGTGGGGCGTCGCATACATGACGTTCACCAGGTCGGGGTCGTACCGCAACAGACCGCGGAACGCGCGCCAGCGACTGCCCCATCCTTCGTCCTCCAGCCCTGCGACATGGGCGGCGATCGCGATGATGCCGTTTCTTCGCAGTAAGCGGATCGCCTCGCGATCGACATCCCTGTTCGAGCCCTTGCCGACGCGCTCGATGGTTGTCGCCTCGGTCGTTTCGATTCCGATCAACACGGCGCAGAAGCCGGCCCGCTTATACAGCGGCAGGAGGTCGGCGTCGCGGCAGATGTCGCTGGCCCGCATCGCGGCGGTCAGCGCTACCGGAACCGACTGCGCGGCCATTTCCTCGAGAAAGCGCTGCCAATGCTTGCTGCTGGTGGTTGGGTTCTCGTCGGCGAAAGTCACGAAGCGCACACCGTGCCGGCGGTGAAGCAGGGCGATTTCCTGGGCAACGCGACCTGGGTCCCGGTGCCGCCATCGCACCCAGAAGTCGCGCTGTCCGCAATAGCTGCATCGGTGAGGGCAGCCGCGAGAGAACTGGATGATGGCGGATCGCCCCAGCCCCCAGCACTGGTGCGCATCCCAATCGTCGATCAGTTCCCAGGCGACCCGGCAGGCATTGAGGTCGCGGATGACCGGCGCAGGCGGAGTTTCGACGATGCTTCCATCGGGGCTGCGGTAGGCGATGCCTGCGATCGTCGCGAGGGTCTCGCCAGCGGCGAGCGCTGCGGCCAACTGAACCGCGACTTGCTCTCCCTCGCCGCGCACGATGACATCCACCTGACGGGAGCTTTCCAGAATGCGCCTGGCGTGATAGCTGGGATACACGCCACCGTAGACGGACACGACCTGACGCATGGCGGCCTTGATCGCAGCCAGCATGCGCAGGACGGTGGGATGGGCGGGCGTCGATCCACTGTGACCTGTCATGATGACGTCCGGCCTGAACGCACGCACCCTCTGGACGATCTCAGCATTGCCGAGCATCGGCTGCTCGGCGTTCAACAATTGCACGTCGTGACCCGCGTCGATCATCGGTCCAGCGATGGCCAGGAGTCCCAAGGGTACCTGCGGCCCCATGCCATGAATCGTCATGGCGCGATATGGGGGATTGATCAGAAGAATGCGCATGGGGTACTCCTTCCGTGGTGGCGCCGGGAAGTCCTGGAGGCGGCTGCCGCCCCGAGACGCGGCGCTTGGCGCTGTTGAGGCATCTCGTGCAGGTCGCGGGCATGTCTTCAGGGCAGGCCAGCGTCGTATCCGACGGCAACTGTGTCGTCTTCAGTGCTCGTTCGAAATACCGCATCGGCCCGACCGGCAGGCATTGGCACGGCGTTTCACGTGGATGGCTTCGAGTCCTTCGAACAGGAAACCGAACCGCTTCGAGATGGCTGGACGGTGTCGCGCGAAAAGGCGGTAGAGGGTGTCGGCAGGTGCCCTCAGAGGCCCCCACTCTGTCGCGGCAATGACCCACCCGAGTCCGACGGCGCGGTAGGCACGGCGGAAGACCTCCATGCCTGTGATCCATGTGCCGTCGGGCAACTGTGCCCGAATCTGCTCAGCGAACGCCGCTTGCGTCATGCCATATTGATCGGGGTTGAAGGCCGGTGCCGCGATGTCGATGAACGCGAGCCTCCCTGCGGCATCGCGCGAGCGCAGATTTGCGACGTCAAGGCGACAGATCGGGCAGTTGCCGTCGTGGAAGAGTGTGATCGGGTACTGGTCCATTTCTTTCTCCGTTTGCAAGAAGTTCTGTAAGAACAGAAAATTTGGCGCCGAAAAAACGGACATTGCTGTCCGCGTTGCCTCTGATCGTCGAGTCAGGTCTTCCTTCTGACCGCCCGGCTGATCTTCGCACCGACGCCCATGGCTTTCATCAGCCTGTCGGGCGGCATCCTGAGCATCTCGTCCGACCAGGTCGTCAGCACCTCGATGAACTCGAGCGTCTCCCTGATGCGCTGCGCCGTGCCCGCCTCCTCACGGTCGAGATCCGGGTTTGCGAGGCTTTCGCGCAGCATCGAAATGGTTGGATCGATCTCGCGCTGACGGCGTCCTTCAACGATCAACTTGAAGAGTTCCCATACATCTGTAGACGTCTCGAAGTGATCGCGCCGCTCACCCATCACATGCACCACCCGCACCAGGCGCCAACTCTGCAACTCCTTCAGGCTCGTACTCACATTAGAGCGCGCGACCCCTAGCGTGAGGGCGATCTCTTCCGCGTCCATTGGGCAACCAGCAAGGTAGAGCAAGGCATGAATCTGCGCGACAGTGCGATTGACGCCCCAGCGCGATCCCATTTCGCCCCAGTGGAGGATGAATCTTTCCGCTATCGGTTTCAGTTCCATGGATTGAATCTATAACTGTCAGTATATTCTGTCAATACAGAAAATAATGACGGATTCACAAGCGTGGCGTTCGTGCTACTGCGAGCGGATGACATGCATCGCCTTTACTCGCCCGCGCGGTGCGATCGGCGGCCGAAGGCGGCGTCCGGCCCAATCCCGGCACCGCTCCCACGGTTCTGCCATGCCACAATCCCGGCGTCGTCCGCAAACGCCGCGCCCCGATGTTCGACCTCGACGCTCACCTCCTCCATTTCGACGACGACCTGATCGTCGTCGACAAGCCGGCCGGGCTGTTGTCGGTGCCGGGGCAGGGGGCGGATCGGCAGGATTGCCTGCTGGTCCGCGTGCAGGCGCGCTTTCCCGAGGCCCTGAGCGTGCATCGCCTGGATGGCCCGACCTCCGGGGTGATCCTGCTGGCGCGGGGGGCAGAGATGCATCGGCGGCTGAACCGGGATTTCCAGGCACGCACGATCGGCAAGCGCTACGAGGCGGTGGTGCATGGGCATGTGGCGGCCGACTCGGGCGAGATCGACCTGCCGCTGGGCAAGGATGCCGAGCGGCGGCCGCGGGAGAAGGTCGATACGGTTCACGGACGGCCGGCGCTGAGCCGCTACACGGTGCTCGAGCGCCGGGGCGCGGGCGACGACGCGCTGACCCGGCTGGCGCTGAAGCCGCTGACCGGCCGCACCCATCAGCTGCGGGTGCACCTGCTGGCCATCGGTCACCCGATCGTCGGCGATCCCCTCTACGGCACGCCGACGTCGGTGGACCGCTTCGGCCGGCTGCACCTGCATGCCGTGGAGATTCACCTGTTTCACCCGCGGACGCGCCAGCCGGTGGCCTTTTCCTGCCCGGTGCCCTTCTGACAGCCCGGACGGGCATCCGGTATAGTCGGGGCGACACCAGCCGGCAGCCGTGTCGCGCAGCGCGCGTCAGGGCTGACCGCCGGACCTGCCCATGACAAGACCATCGTTCGACACGCACTCCCCGGCCTGGCGGGCCCTCGAGGCCCTGCGCCCGGGCGCCCACGCGACTCCCCTGGCGCAGCGCTTCGCCGCCGACGCGGACCGCGCGGCGCGCTTCTCCGCGACCGCGGCGGGGCTGACCCTCGATTACTCCAAGAACGCACTGGACGAAGCCGTGCTCGCCGCGCTGGTGGCGCTCGCCGCCGAGCGGCAGGTGGATGGGCTGCGTGACGCGCTGCTCGCCGGCGAGCGGATCAACCGCACCGAGAATCGCGCGGTGCTGCACATGGCGCTGCGGGCGCCGCAAGGGGCGGGCTTCGCGGTGGACGGGGTCGACGTGATGCCGGCGGTGGTGGCGGTGCGCGAGCGCATGCTCGCCTTTGCCGAGTCGGTGCGCAGCGGCGAGTGGACCGGCCACGGCGGCGAGGCGATCCGCGATGTGGTGAACATCGGCATCGGCGGCAGCGACCTGGGGCCGCGGATGGCCTGCGAGGCGTTGGCAGCCGAAGCCGCGGGTGGGCCGCGGATGCATTTCGTGTCGAACGTGGACGGCCACGCCCTGGCCGGCGTACTCGACGCGCTGCAGCCGGAGACGACTCTGTTCGTCATCGCCTCGAAGACCTTCACGACCCTCGAGACGATGCGCAACGCCGACAGCGCGCGGGCCTGGCTGCTCGATGCCGGGCTGCCCCGGGCGGCCATCGCGCGGCACTTTGTGGCGGTGTCCACCCACGCCGAGGCGGTCTCGGCCTTCGGCATCGACACCGCCAATATGTTCGGATTCTGGGACTGGGTCGGCGGGCGCTTCTCGATGTGGTCGGCGGTGGGCCTGTCGCTCGCCATCGCTGTCGGTGAGGCGGGCTTCCGGGCCCTGCTCGACGGCGCCCACCAGATGGACCGCCACTTCGCCGAGGCGCCGTTGGCGGCCAACCTGCCGGTGCTGCTGGCTCTGGTGGGGCTGTGGAACCGGGATTTTCTGGGCTATCCGAGCCTCTGCATCGCCCCCTACGCCGAGCCCCTGGCGCGCCTGCCGGCCTACCTGCAGCAGCTCGAGATGGAGAGCAACGGCAAGTCGGTGCGGCTCGATGGCGAGGCGGTCGGCGTGCCGACCTGCCCGGTGATCTGGGGCGAGCCGGGCACCAACGGCCAGCACGCCTTCTTCCAGCTCCTGCACCAGGGTACCGACGTGGTGCCGGTGGATTTCATCCTGCCGCTGCGCCCGAGCCACGGGTTGCCGGATCACCATCGGCTGCTGCTCGCCAACGGCATTGCCCAGAGCAAGGCGCTGATGGTCGGCCGCTCGGCCGAGGCGGTGCGGAGCGAGCTGGCGGCGGCGGGGCGATCCGCCGACGAGATCGCGCGCCTCGTGCCGCATCGGACCTTCGCCGGCAATCGGCCGAGCAACACGATCCTGCTGCCGGACCTGTCGCCCCGCTCGCTGGGGGCGCTGATCGCCCTCTACGAGCACAAGGTCTTCGTTCAGGGCGCCCTGTGGGGGATCAATTCCTTCGATCAGTGGGGCGTCGAGCTGGGCAAGCAGCTCGCCGGTGGCATCGCCGACGAGCTGGCCGGCGGGCCGGCGGGCGCGCACGACGGCTCCACCGCGGCGCTCATCGCGCGGGCGAAGGCGGCGCTGGACGACGACGCGGCGTGATGCCGCTCGCCGATCACCGTCTCTCCACCGATCACGGCGCGCTCCTCGATGGCCTGTTCGACGGCCGGCCGCTGCTGCTGATCCAGGACCTGGACGGGGTGTGCATGGCGCTGGTGCGCGATCCCCTGACCCGGACCGTGTCGACGGACTACCTCGCCGCAGCCCGGAGCCTGGCAGGCACCCTGTTCGTGCTGACCAACGGCGAGCACGTGGGCAGCCGCGGCATGAACGGCATCGTCGAGCGGGCGCTGGGCGGCGTCGATGCGGCCCGGGGCCGCTACCTGGCCGGGCTCGCCGCCGGTGGGGTGCAGTGGCAGGATGTGGACGGGGTGGTCAGCCATCCCGGCGTATCGGCGGCCGAGATGCGCTTCCTGGCCGGCGTGCCGGCGCGCATGGCCACTTTCCTGCAGGCGACGCTGGCGGCAGCACCCTACGACCTGCCGGCGACGCAACGGGCGGACATCGTCTCGGCCTGCGTGCTCGACAATCTCGCCTCGCCAACCCTGAACCTGAACATGGCCTTCGCCGCACTGGGTGGCGACGCCGCTGCCTGCCACGGCCTGCAGAAGTCCGCGGAAGCCTTCACGCGCGGCCTGCTGGTAGAGGCTGCGCGAGAAGGGCTCGACGGGGCCTTCTTCCTCCACCTCGCACCGAACCTGGGGTCGGGGCCGGACGGCGAGCGGCTGATGCCCGCTGGCGATGGCCTCGCGGGCACCACGGACTTCCAGTTCATGCTCACCGGCGGCGTCAAGGAGGCCGGCGTGCTGGCCCTGCTCAACCGCGTCTGTGCGCGGGACGGGGGTGGCTATCCGTTGGGCGAGGGCTTCAGCGTGCGCGAGGCGCCGCAGGGGCACGACGCGCTGCGGGCGCTGGCGCGCGAGCGCATCGACCCGGCGCGGATGCCGCGCATCGTCGGCGTCGGCGACACCCTCACGGCTCAGCGGACCCGGAGTGGCGAAGTGGTACGCGGCGGCAGCGACCGGGGCTTCCTGCAGCTGGTGCAGGACCTGGGGCGGGATTTCGGCACGGACAATGCCGTGCTCTTCGTGGACAGCAGCGGCGACGCGCTTCGCCGGCCCGCGCTCGATCTGGCCGCACCCGCGGCCCGGCGGGCGGTGGGCATCTCAGACCCGGACGACCCGCTGACGATCCAGTTCGCCTTCCCGGGCGGGCACCGCCAGTACATCGGCTTCGTCGAGGCGCTGGCGGCGCGCTACCGGGCGGGCTGAGGGGCCTCGGGCGGGGGCGATTCGGCGGATGGCCCTTCCGCCGACGCTTCGGCCATCGTCGACTTCGGCGCGCCCACCTCCTCCTCGAGCAGATGGGCCAGCTCGTCGAGGGCCTCCCGCGAACTCTGGATGAGCTGGGTCTCGTCGTGGTAGAGCGCCTGCTCCCGTCGCAGCAATACCGCGTCCTGTTCGGCGAAGCGGTCAACGATCTCCCGCGCCTTCTCGGGCGACTTGCCGAGGGCCTCGAAGACCCGCGCCGACATGTCGAGGCTCGACAGGAAGGTCTCGCGGATGATCAGCTCGACGCCCAGGTCCATCAGCCGGTAGGCGTGGAAGCGGTTGCGGGCGCGCGCCACGATGGTGACCGACGGGAAGTGCTTGCGCACCGTCTCGGCGCTGCACAGGGAGGCCTCGATGTCGTCGATGGCCAGCACGAAGACCTTGGCATGGTCGAGCTTTGCCGCGTGCAGCACGTCGAGCTGCGAGGCGTCGCCGTAGTAGGCCTCGATGCCGAAGCGGCGGATCATCTTGACCTCGGTGTGGTCTTTGTCCAGCGCCGTGAAGCCGACGCGGCGGGCCAGCAGCACGCGGCCGATGATCTGGCCGACGCGGCCGAAGCCGGCGATCACCACCGGGTGCTCGTCGTCGGGCAGCACGTCGTGGGGCGGGGGCGCTTCGCCGCTCGCGGTGGCCTCGCGGGCGTCCATGCGGTCGCCCCAGATGATCAGGAAGGGCGCGAGCGCCATCGACAGGGCCACCGAGAGGTTGAGTTGGGCCACCACCTCGGACGAGAGCAGGCCGCCGGCGTGGGCGGCGCCGAACAGCACGAAGGCGAATTCGCCGCACTGGGCGAGGATCAGGGCCTGCATTCGCGAACGGCGGGTGTCGCAGCCGGTGAGCCGTCGCAGGGTGAAGAAGCTGCCGCCCTTGACGACCACCAGCGCCAGGGTCAGGCCGAGCACGTTGAGCGGGTGCTCGACGATCATGCCCAGGTCGATGCCCATGCCCACGGCGATGAAGAAAAGACCCATCAGCAGGCCCTGGAAGGGCAGGATCGAGGCCTCCAGCTCGTGGCGGAAGTCCGAGTCGGAGAGCAGCACGCCGGCGACGAAGGCGCCCAGCGACATCGACAGCCCGCCGGCCTGCAGCAGCAGGCCCAGGCCGAGGGCCGTGGCGAGGGCCGCGGCGGTGAACATCTCGCGGCTGTTGATCCGCGTGACGTGGCGGAACACCAGGTCGAGCAGCGGCCGGCCGACGAGGATCGCCGCCACCAGGATGCCGAGGCCGATCATCGGGTTGGCGCCCTCGTGGCCGGGGGTCTGGGCGCCCAGCAGGGGCAGCACCGCCAGCAGCGGGATCACCAGCAGGTCCTGGAAGAGCAGGATGCCGAAGGTCTCGCGGCCGAACAGGGAGCCCATCTCGTTCCGCTCGGCCAGCGTCGGCAGCACGAAGGCGGTGGAGGAGAGGGCCAGGGTCAGGCCGACGACGATGGCCAGCGGCCAGTCGAGGCCGAAATAATGGGCCGCCGGCGCCATGATCGCGGTGCAGCCGGCGACCTGCAGCGTGCCGAGACCGAACACCGACTTTCTCAGCGCCCACAGGCGCGAGGGTTGCAGCTCGAGGCCGATGACGAAGAGCAGCAGCACCACGCCGACCTCGGCCGTGTGAAGCAGGTTGGCCGGATCGCTGACGACGCCGACGCCGGACGGGCCGATCAGCACGCCGGCGGCGAGGTAGCCGATCACCGTGCCGAGCCCGGCGCGCTTGAACAGGGGAACCAGCAGGACGGCGACCGCCAGCAGGGCGGCGAGGGTGGCGACGGATTGCATCGGGCGGGCGGTCTCGGGGTGGGGGCGCCGCTGGGCGCCACGGTGGTCTCAGGGGCAGGGTGCCCCAGCGGCAGAAACCTGTCCAGCGCGCAGAAACCCCGCCTCGATGAGGGTCGGGCGGCTGCAGGGAGTCACCCGGCTCTGCTATCGTCGTGGCGATGAACCCGATGATCTCCCTCTCCGGCCTGACCAAGACCTACGACGGTGGCTTCCAGGCCCTCAAGCGCGTGGACCTCGACATCCGGGCCGGCGAGATCTTCGCCCTGCTCGGGCCCAACGGCGCCGGCAAGACCACGCTGATCTCCATCGTCTGCGGCCTGGTACGCGGCTCGTCCGGCACGGTCACGGTCGGCGGCCACGACATCGTCTCGGACTACCGCGCCGCCCGCGCGCTGATCGGCCTGGTGCCGCAGGAACTGACTACCGATGCCTTCGAGACGGTGTGGAACGCGGTGAGCTTCAGCCGCGGCCTGTTCGGCAAGCCCGCCAACCCGGCCTACATCGAGTCGGTGCTGCGCTCGCTGTCCCTGTGGGAGAAGCGCGACAACCGCATCATGACCCTCTCGGGCGGCATGAAGCGGCGCCTGCTGATTGCCAAGGCCCTGTCCCACGAGCCGCGGGTGCTGTTTCTCGACGAGCCCACGGCGGGCGTCGACGTGGAACTGCGGCGCGACATGTGGGCGCTGGTGCGCAAGCTGCAGCAGGACGGGGTGACGGTGATCCTGACCACCCACTACATCGAGGAGGCCGAGGAGATGGCCGACCGCATCGGCGTCATCAACCGGGGCGAGATCATCCTGGTCGAGGACAAGGCGACCCTGATGCACAAGCTCGGCCAGAAGCAGCTCACGGTCCAGCTGGCGGAGCCCCTTGCCGCGGTGCCCGAGTCCCTCGCCGAGTGGGGGCTCGAGCGCTCGGACGAAGGCCACGCGCTGACCTACACCTACGACGCCGAGGACCAGCAGCGCGGCATCGCCGACCTGCTCGCCGCGCTGGCGGCGGCCGGCGTCGAGTTCAAGGACGTCAACACCCGGCAGAGCTCCCTCGAGGACATCTTCGTCGGCCTGCTGCGGGAGGCGGCATGAATCTCTACGCAATCCGCGCCATCTACCGCTTCGAGATGGCCCGCGCCTGGCGCACCCTGACCCAGAGCATCATCTCGCCGGTGATCTCCACCTCGCTCTACTTCGTGGTCTTCGGCGCCGCGATCGGATCGCGCATCCCGCAGGTCGAGGGGGTGAGCTACGGCAGCTTCATCGTGCCGGGCCTGATCATGCTCTCGCTGCTGACCCAGAGCCTGTCGAACGCGTCCTTCGGCATCTATTTCCCGCGCTTCACCGGGACCATCTACGAGGTCCTGTCGGCGCCGGTGTCCTACCTGGAGATCGTCATCAGCTACGTCGGCGCGGCGGCCACCAAGTCGCTCATCCTCGGGGTCATCATCCTCGCCACGGCGGCGATGTTCGTGCCGATCCGCATCGAACATCCGCTGTGGATGGTGACCTTCCTGGTGCTGACGGCGGTCACCTTCAGCCTGCTCGGCTTCATCATCGGCATCTGGGCCGACGGCTTCGAGAAGCTGCAACTGGTGCCGCTCCTGATCATCACGCCGCTGGCCTTCCTCGGCGGCACCTTCTACTCCATCAACATGCTGCCGCCCCTGTGGCAGACCGTGACCCTGTTCAACCCGGTCGTCTATCTGGTCAGCGGCTTCCGCTGGAGCTTCTACGGCATCGCCGACGTCAGCCCGGCGGTCAGCCTCGGCATGACCTTCCTGTTCCTCGCGGTGTGCATCGGCGTGGTGGCGTGGATCTTCCGAACCGGCTACCGCCTCAAGCCGTGACGCTGCCGGTGCTGTACTCGTTCCGCCGCTGCCCGTACGCGATCCGCGCGCGGCTGGCCCTCGCCGCGGCCGGCATCGGGGTCGATCATCGCGAAGTGAGCCTGGCGGACAAGCCGGCCGCGATGCTGGCGATCTCGCCCAAGGGCACGGTGCCGGTGCTGCAGCTGGACGATGGCCGGGTGCTGGACGAGAGCCTCGACATCATGCGCTGGGCGCTCGCCCGGTGCGATCTCCAGGGCTGGCTGGCGGCCGCACCGGCCGAGGTGCAGGACGCGCTGATCCGCCGCAACGACGTCGATTTCAAGCCGCTGCTGGACCGCTACAAGTACGCCGAGCGGCATCCCGAACGGACTCGGGCCGAATGGCGCGAAGCGGCGGTGGCGGCGCACCTCGCCGACCTGGAGGCGCGGCTCTCCCGGGGGCCGGCCCTGTGCGGCGACAGGCCCTCGCTGGCCGACGCGGCGCTGTTCCCGTTCGTGCGGCAGTTCGCCGGGGTCGAGCCGGACCATGCCGCCCTGGCGCCGCTGCCGAATCTGTGCCGCTGGCTCGAGGGCTGGCTGGCGTCGCCGCTGTTCGCGGCGGTGATGGACAAATACCCGCCCTGGCGCGTGGCGGCGGCATGATCGAGCTGCTGCTCGGACCGCTGTCGCCGGGCCTGTGGGCCGCGCTGGTCGTGACGGCGGCGTTCACGTCGATGATGACGGCGGCGCTCGGCGCCGGTGGCGGCGTGATGTTGCTCGCGGTGATGGCCCAGATGCTGCCGCCCCAGGTGATCATCCCGGTGCACGGCATCGTCCAGATGGGATCGAACGTCGGGCGGGCGATCATGGCCTGGCGCCACATCGACTGGCGGGTGATCGCCGCCTTCCTGCCCGGCGCGGTGCTCGGGGCCGGCCTGGGCGCCTGGCTGCTGGTGAGCCTGCCGCCCTCGGTGCTCTACCTCTCCATCGCCGCGGCCATCCTCTACCTGTGCTGGGGGCCGAAGCTGCCCAGGCTGGTGCTCGGGCCGGCCGGCACGGCCGCGGCCGGCGCCGTGACGACCTTCCTGACGCTCTTCGTCGGCGCGACGGGCCCGCTGGTGGCGGCCTTCATCAAGCAGATCCATGCCGACCGCTTTCGCACCGTCGCCACCTTCGCGGCGGCGATGTCGGTGCAGCACGTCTTCAAGGCCGGCGTCTTCGTCGGCATCGGGGTCGATCTGGCCGACTGGATCGGGCCGATGGCGTCAATGATCGCGGCCGGCGCGGTCGGCACCTGGGCCGGCCTGCACTTGCTGAAGCGGATGAGGGACACCGACTTCACGCGGCTCTTCAACATCGTCCTGACCCTGCTCGCGCTGCGTCTGGTGTGGCAGGCGCTCGCGGCCGACTGAGCGCGCCGCCGGCAACCTATACTGGCGGTCACCCCTTCCGCCGCGAGTTCCGTCCATGTCCCAGCTCTTCGAGGAGATCTCCGATCGCCATCGTGCCTTCATCGAGGCCCAGAAGCTGTTCTTCGTCGCGACCGCCACCGCCGAGGGGCGCATCAACCTGTCGCCCAAGGGGATGGACGCGCTGCGCGTGCTTGGGCCGAACCGGGTGGTGTGGCTGAACCTGACCGGCAGCGGCAACGAGTCGGCCGCCCATGTCCAGGTCGACCCGCGCATGACCCTGATGCTGTGCGCCTTCGAGGGCAGCCCGATGATCCTCCGCCTTTACGGGCAGGCGCGGGCGGTGCATCGCAGCGACGCGGACTGGCCGGCCCTGTCCGCCCTGTTCGGCGACCGGATGGGTGCCCGCCAGGTGTTCGACCTCGCCGTCGAGTCGGTGCAGACCTCCTGCGGCTTCGCGGTGCCGCTGTTCGACTACCAGGGCGAGCGCGACCTGCTGGTGCGATGGGCCGACAAGAAGGGCGAGGGCGGCATCCGCGACTACTGGGCCGAGAAGAACCAGACCAGCATCGACGGTCTGCCGACCGGCATCGTCGAGAAGAACGGCTGACGGCCGTCCGGCCCGGGCGCGCACCCCAGCATGGATCTGGTCACCCGATTCCAGCGCCTTCAGCTCGCGCTGATGGAAGCCCGCGCCCTGTGGGGCCCAGCCCCGTTCCATGAGCCCCGGCCGGCGTGGTGTGCGCAATATCCGGCGCTGGCGGCCGACGCGCTGGCCCTCGACGAGGCCCGCCTCGAGGCCTTCATCGCCGACCCGGCGGCGGCCGGCCTCTGGCTTGAGGCCTACCTCCCCGAGCTGGCCGGCCTGCTCGCCCTGACCGATCTGCCCGAGTTGCCGGCATGCGAGCTGGCCGACGCACCGCGGGGCTTCGACTGGTCCATCCCGGGTGCCAAGCGGCAGCAGATCGAGGCCTTCGCCCGCCACGCGCCGATGCACGGCGCGCCGCTCCTCGAGTGGTGCGCCGGCAAGGGCCACCTGGGCCGGCGCATGGCCATGGCCGGCCACGTCCGCGTGGATTCGCTGGAGCTGGACCCGCAGTTGTGCGAGGCCGGCGCGGCGCTGGCGCAGCGCCACGGCGTGACCCAGCAGATGCATGCGGCCGACGCGCTGGCCCCCGGCGCCCGCTCGCTGGTGGCCGGCCGCGAGGTGGTGGCCCTGCACGCCTGCGGGGAGTTGCACCGCCGGCTGGTCCGCCACGCCCGGGAGGACGGCGCCCGCGCCTACGCCATCGCCCCGTGCTGCTACTACCGCGGTGCCGACGACGGCTACTGGGCGATGAGTTCGGAGGCGGATCTGGCCCTGTCGGCGGCAGAGCTGCGCATGGCGGTGACCGAGACCGTCACGGCGCCGGCCGGCGTGCGCCGGCGGCTGGCCCGCGACCAGGCCTGGAAGCTCGGCTTCAAGGCGCTGTGCGCCGGGCTCGGCGTGCCGGCGCGGGCCACCTTCCGGCCGGTGCCGGCGGGCTGGATGAACGAACGCTTCGAGGACTTCTCCCGGGCGCTGGCGCTGCGTGAGGCGCTGGTCCTTCCGCCCGACGTGGACTGGGCCCACTGGGAACGGATCGGCGAGCAGCGCCGTGGCGAGGTGCGACGGCTGGAGGTGGTGCGCCACGCCTTCCGTCGGCCGCTGGAGGTGTGGCTGGTGCTCGACATGGCGGTGGCGCTGCAGGAGCAGGGCTTCGATGCGCAGGTCGGGCGCTTCTGCGAGCGCGCGCTGACGCCGCGCAACCTGATGGTGCTGGGCCGCGCCTGAGGCGCGCTCAGCGCTCCCGCGGCACCAGCAGCCGCGCCGGTCGGCGGGCTTCGGCGGCCTTGAACAGCGAGAAGGTCTGGCCCACGTAGTTCACCGCCCCGGCGATCATTTCGAGGTATTCCTCCAGGTCGGCGGTGCGCGTCGCCTCGACCAGTTGCACCGGCCGGTGCTGGGGCAGGGTCTCGAACTGGACGTAGCACAGGGGCTCGCCCCGGCGCAGTTCCAGCGGGCGCGTGGTGTCGTGCCACTCGAAGGCCCACATCAGCGGGCGTGGCCAGACGTGGATCGGGAAGCGCCCGCCCAGCATCAGGCCCGGCAGTCCTTCCGGGCGGTAGTGGCAGATGGGCGGGAGCTGGGCCATGTACACCGGCTCGTCCGCGAGAAAGACGTAGGGCAGCATCAGCTGCAGCGTCGGCCGCTCCGGGTGCCGCCACTCGGACTCCTCGGTCCACACGATCAGCTCGTCGAGGCGGTCGGCCCGCATCGGCGCCGCGGCGCCGCGGCGATCGACCACGGCCGGGCGGCCGCAGTCGTCGCGCACGAACTCGAGGGACAGATCCACCGGGCAGGCGATCTCGAACATCCGCCCCTCGAGGCCGAGGATCGCCGGGCAGCGGCTCGCCGACTTGGCCACCTCGCGGTTGGGGGCGTCGCTGCGGACCCGCGTGGGCGGGTCGTAAATGACCGAGCCCTGGCGGACGTTGTGCAGCCAGCCCACGGTGACCGGGCCGCTGCCGGCGGCGTCGGGCTCGGGCGCCTCGAAGGTGACGGTGAAGCGCATCCCGGCGGCGCGCTCAGCCGAGCTGGGCGCGCATCCAGCCGGGTGCCGGCATCCAGCGCTTGGTCTGCGAGTCGAGGTATTGGGATGTGGCGCCGTTGTACACGACGCTCATGGGCTTGCCATCCCTGGGATTGGTGAGGGTGCGGGTGCGGATGGGCGAGGACGCCGGGCGGCCCCAGAAGGTGAGCTGGTTGCCAGCGGGGTTCAACTGGCCCTTGCCTGCATAGATCGTATCCATGCGGCCCTTGCCGGCGTAGATCGTATCCATCCGCCCCTTGCCGGCATAGATCGTGTCCATACGCCCCTTGCCCGCATAGATGGTGTCCATTCGTCGGGATATCCCGCCATAGATCGTTCCTGTCGATCGCTGGGAAATGCCGCCATAGATCGTTCCCGTCTGAACGCCGACACCGCCGAACACGGTGTTGACCCGTCCGCCGGAGCCCGGTTGCACCTGCTCCCACGCGCCGCTGGGCTTCAAGGTCCGGCGCATGCCGCCGAGCCGCCGGATGTCCTTGTCGATCGTCGGGCGGCCGCGCCGCTTGAAGTCGTCCCTGTCCGTCATTGTGTTCTCCTGTCCTTTCGGGGCAGTGTCATTGACCGTTTCAATCTGGCCCAAGCGGCCATGAGGGTCAAGCCCCGCCCCGGGGCCATGCCGGCCTCATGTCACGGATCGCGCTGTCATCGGGCGGGAATCGTCCGACACACCAGCCATCCGGCAGGCCCCGCGGGTCCCGCTACAATTTGTGTCGCGGGTCCGGGCAATCAGGTTTCATTGGATCCGTCAGCGGCCACGCCCCGCAGGCCGGCCCGGTGTCCGGGCGGCGCTGCGCTGGCGCGATTCACCATGTGATCGGCCATCTGCTGGAAGTTGGCCACGAGGTGCTCGCGCAGGCGCGCGTCGGCGACCACCTCGTCGAGGGCCAGGCGCATGCAATGCATCCAGGCGTCGCGCGCGGCACCGTCGATCGGGAAGCGCAGGTGGCGGCGGCGCAGGAAGGGCTCGCCGTGGACTGGCCGGAAGTCGTCCGGGCCGCCGAGCCACATGCTCAGGAAGGCGCGCAGGGTGGCCTTGGTCACGCCCAGGTCGGATGGATGCATGGCGAGGATCGTCGCCGCCTCGGGCCGGACCTGCATGTGGTGGTAGAAGCGCTCGACCAGGCGCTCGATGCCTTCGGCGCCGATCTCGTCATAGGGTTTGCGCACCGTCATCACGAGCCATCTCCCTCGGTGGTCGCGCCGGCCTTGCGGGCGATCAGGAAGACTGCGCGGTTGGGGCCGGGGCGCCAGTCGTCGTCG
The DNA here is from genome assembly GCA_020445665.1 of Rhodocyclaceae bacterium. Classification (GTDB taxonomy): domain Bacteria; phylum Pseudomonadota; class Gammaproteobacteria; order Burkholderiales; family Rhodocyclaceae; genus Cognatazoarcus. The sequence continues at coordinate 27,672 of JAGRGD010000289.1, read as the reverse complement.
ATCCCGAAGCCGGCGGCCCGGTGGGCCGCGAGCAGCTCGGTGGCCGTGAATACCCGCAGGGAGGGCAGGAGGCCGACGGCCTCTCCGATCGGCGCGATCCAGCGGAAGACCCGCAGGGCGGAGTCGCCCAGGCACATCGTGCTGCTGACGAACACGCCCCCCGGCTCGAGCAGGCTGTGGATCTGGCAGATGGCGCTCCGCCAGTCCGGGAACAGATGCAGCAGATTGAGGGCCAGGATGGCGTCGAAGCGGTCGTTGCCGGCGCCGAGCGTTTCCAGCGAAGCGACTTGGAAATCGACATTGGTCACACCCTGGTCGGAGGCCTTGTGTCGCGCGATCTCGATCATCTTCGCCGAGATATCGGTCGCGAGGACGTGCGCCACGTGGGGCGCGTGGTGCAGCGCCGTCGTGCCGGTCCCGCAGCCCAGTTCGAGTATCTGCATGTCGGGTCGCAGCCGCGCGCGGGTCCGCTCGAGCTTGGTCTGGTAGATCGCCTCGTCCGGTACGGGCCGCCGGGCGTAGCGCTCGGCGACGCGGTCCCAGAAGCGGGCAGTCCTGTCGGGGCGGGATCTCACGGATGTCCTCCGGTGTCGGGTGCGGTCGGGCGCGGCGGGGACGCTGCCATTGCATCAGGGATTCTGTGTCGGGTCATCGTCAGCCCCCTGGAACTCGCCCCACAGCGCGTTCAGGATCGCCAGCAGGACTGCGAAACCCAGGCCCAGTACCCATGTGAAGTACCACATCCTTGCGTGCCTCCTCAATCGGGCGAGCGGTGCCCGGCCTCGATGTCTTCCGGTCGGACCGGGCCCGCCATGACGCGGTAGGCCCAGCCGGTATAGGCCACCACGATGGGCAGCAGGATCAGCGTGGCCGCGAGCATCAGGCCGAGGGTCAGGTGGCTCGAGGTGGCGTCCCACAGCGTCAGGCTGACATCGGGCCGGCTCGACGAGGGCAGCACGAACGGAAACATCGCGACCGCAGCGGTGCCGATGATGCCGGCCTGGGCCAGCGCCGAGGCCCAGAACGCGGCCAGGGTCCGCCCGCGTGCGGCCAGCCACAGGGCGCCGGGCATGCCGAGATAGGCGAGCGCCGGCACAACGGCGGTCAGCGGGTAATCGCGGAAATTGTGCAGCCAGGCGCCACTTTCGCGCACCACGGACTTGGCCAGCGGATCGGCGGGCCCGGACGGGTCGGCCCCGGCCACGATCAGGTAGCCGGGCAGCGAAGCCACCCAGACGCCGGCGAGAGAGAAGCCGACCAGCGCGAGGAGGGCCGCAACCCTGGCGGCGCGGCCGCTGCGTGCGCGGATGGGGCCCGTCGTGCGGTGCTGGAGGTAGACGGCGCCATGGAAGCTCGACATGGCGAGGCCGACGCCGCCGCACAAGAGCGCGAACGGGTGAAGCAGGTCGCCCGGGCCACCGAGTCCGTGCGGCCGCATCGTGGCATCGAGATCGAAGGGCACGCCGAGCAGCAGGTTGCCGAAGGCGATCCCGAACAGCAGCGGCGGGACGGCCCCCCCGATGCACAGGGCGCCGTCCCAGCCGCGCCGCCATCGCGGTGACGTCAGCTTGCTGCGGTAGTGGAAGCCGACGGGTCGCAGGAAGAGGGCGCCGAGGATACCCAGCATCGCCCAGTAGAGGCTCGAGAACGCCGTCGCGTAGACCAGCGGCCAGGCCGCGAAGAGGGCGCCCCCGCCGGTCACCAGCCACACCTGATTGCCGTCCCAGTGGGGCCCGATGGTGTGGATCACGACCTGTCGCTCGATGTCGCTGCGGCCCACGACGGGCAGCAGCGCGCCGACGCCCAGATCGTGCCCGTCCATGACCGCGAAGCCGATCAGCAGGGCGCCGACGACCAGCCACCAGGCCAGTTTGAGGGTCTCGTAGTCGGGCATCACGGGTTGCGCCTCGCGGCCTCAGCCATGGGCCGCCTCGCCGTGGTAACGCCCGGTGCCGAGGCTCGCCGGTCCGAGCCGGGCGAAACGCACCATCAGCACCATCTCGATGATCACCAGCAGGCCGTAGAAGCCGGCGAATCCGGCGAGCGAGGCGTGGAGGGTGTCGACGGACAGGGCGGAGACAGACAGGTGGGTCGGCAGGATGCCGAAGATGGTCCATGGCTGGCGGCCATACTCGGCAACGAACCAGCCCACCTCACAGGCGATCCAGGGGGCCGGCAGCGACCACAGCGCCCAGTGCAGCAACCATCGCCGTCGTTCCGGGTAGCCCTTGACCGAGGCCCAGGCTGCGGCCGCGAACAGCGCGAGCATCAGGAAGCCGAGGGCCACCATCGCGCGGAAGCTCCAGAATAGCGGCGTGACGCGGGGGATGCTGTCGCGCGCGGCCTGGTCGATCATCGCCGGGGTGACCCGACTGAAGTCGTCGGTATATTTCTTGAGCAGCAGCCCGAAGCCGAGGTCGTCACGGTGGGCATCGAAGCGGGCGCGGCTGGTCGGGTCGTCCGGCGCGGCGCGCAACGCGGCGAGGGCCTGGACCGCGGCGACGCCGGACACGATTCGGGCACGGTTCTCGGCGAGGATGTCCTTCAGGCCGGGCAGCTCGCGGTCGAGGGAGCGGGTACCGATCAGGCCGAGCAGCCACGGGATCTCCAGCTCCCAGGTGTTGCGCATGCCCGCCTCGTCGATGCCGGCCAGCAGCTTCAGGCCGGCGGGCGCGGGCTCGGTCTCCCACATCGCCTCCATTGCCGCCAGCTTGGTCTGCTGCGCCTTGCCGACCGTGTAGCCGGATTCGTCACCGAGCACGATCACCGACAGGGCGGACGCCAGTCCGAAGGCCGCCGCGATGCGGAAACTGCGCCGCGCGAAGGCGACGTCGCGTCCCCGCAGCAGGTAGAAGGCGGAGATCGACAGGACGAACATCGCCCCGGTGACGTACCCGGCGGAGACGGTGTGCACGAACTTGGCCTGGGCGTCGGGGTTGAACAGCACGGCCGCCAGGTCCACCAGCTCCATGCGCAGGGTCTCGGGCGAGAATTCGGCACCGACCGGGTTCTGCATCCAGGCGTTGGCGACCAGGATCCACAGTGCCGAGAGGTTGGTGCCGATGGCGAGCAGAATCGTCGTCAGCAGGTGCTGGGTCTTCGACAGACGTTCCCAGCCGAAGAAAAACAGGCCGGCGAAGGTGGCCTCGAGGAAAAAGGCCATCAGCCCCTCGATCGCCAGCGGTACGCCGAAGACATCGCCGACGTAGTGGGAAAAGTACGCCCAGTTGGTGCCGAACTGGAACTCCAGGGTCAGGCCGGTGGTGATGCCGAGGGCGAAGTTGATGCCGAAGAGCTTGCCCCAGAAGCGGGTCATGTCCCGGTAGATGGTCTTGCCGGTCATGACGTAGACCGACTCCATGATGACCAGGATCCAGGACAACCCCAGGGTCAGCGGCACGAACAGGAAATGCACCATCGCGGTGAAGGCGAACTGCAGCCGCGAGAGGTCTACCAGCGTCTCAGCGATCACCGGAGGGTCCCACCGGCCGAGCCGGCACGGCCGGCAGGAGGTGACTGGCCGCCGTCGCCGGATCGACCTCGACCCGTGCCTCGCGCACGAACAGCCACCACAGGATCAGGAGCAGCAGCGCCTTCAGGGCAAGGGTCAGGGCGAGGGTCTTTCGCAGGCGTCGGGGCCTCGGCGGCGCGGTCCGGGAAGCGGCGGTCGGGCTGTCGGCGCGGAGGGGAGCGACGCGGGGCGGCATGCCGGTATGAACCATGGGTGGCGGAGGGGTTCCCCGCCCGGCGCACATCGACGCTGGCCAGCTCAGGCCCCGGTGAACTGGGCGACGTCGCGCGCCGGCGGGGCGCCGAACAGGCGGCGGTACTCGCGGCTGAACTGGGACGGACTCTCGTAGCCCACGCGGTGGGCCGCCGAGGCGGCGTCGGCCTGCTCGATCAGCATCAGGCGGCGCGCTTCCTGCAGGCGCAACTGCTTCTGGTACTGCAGCGGGCTCATCGAGGTCAGGGCGCGGAAATGCTGGTGCAGGGAGGAGCGGCTCATCGAGGCGATGTGGGTCAGATCGTCGATGCGCAGGGGCTCGTCGAGGTGGCTGCGGATCCATGAGATGACGCGCACGATCTGGTGGCCGTGGCTGCCCTTGACGGCCACCTGCCGCAGGCGGGCGCCCATCGGACCGGTGAGCAGACGGTAGTGCAGCTCTCGACTGAGCATGGGGGCCAGCACCGGAATGTCCTGGCGCCGATCCACCAGCCGTGCCAGCCGCTGCACCACGTCGCGCAGCTCGCCGGTCATCGGCGCCACGGCGAGGCCCAATTCCGGCGGCGAAGCGCGCAGCGGCGAGTCGGCGATCTCGTTCACCAGCTGGGCGATCACCAGCGGATCGAGGGCGACGGCCATGCCCAGGTAGGGCGCGTCGGTCGAGGCCCGCGTAACCTGGGCGAACATCGGCAGGTCCACCGACGACACCAGATAGTGGCGCGCGTCGTAATCGTAGCTGCGACCGGACAGCTCGATGCGCTTGGCGCCCTGGGCCATGGTCGCGAAGGTCGCGCTCATCAGCGCGCAGCTGGGCTGCTGGGTGCTCGAGCCGCGGAAGAACGCGACACCCGGCACCGCGGTGTCGACGCGGCCGTCCGTCCGGCAATGGCGCAGGATGATGTCCGCCAGTTCGGAGCGGGCCGGGGAACCCGGGAGCGGCGCGTCGATCGAGATATCCATCCAGCTAGCTTAGTCTCGCCGCCCCGGTGGGCGAAAGAGGCGAGTCCGGATTTGTGGACGATCGGGCAACAACCCCGCATTTTTCGCGTATCCGGCGAGGTGGCCCATCGACCAGACTGTAACCAGGCTCCCGCGACGGAGCTTCCCAAACCCTGGAGAGACCCGGTGATTGAACTCAATGTGAATGGCATGGCGCGCCAGCTCGACGTGGCGCCCGACACGCCGCTGCTGTGGGCCCTGCGGGACACCCTGCAGCTGACCGGTACCAAATTCGGCTGTGGCAAGGCGCTGTGCGGCGCCTGTACCGTGCATCTGGACGGCACCCCGGTGCGCTCGTGCTCGACGCCCGTGTCGGCCGCCGAGGGCAAGCGGGTCACGACCATCGAGGCGATCGATTCGGGCAAGGTCGGGCAGGTTGTGCAGGCCGCTTGGCAGAAGCTCGACGTGGCCCAGTGCGGCTACTGCCAGTCCGGCCAGATCATGAGCGCGGTGGCCCTGCTGGCCGACAACCGTGCCCCGAGCGATGCCGACATCGACGCGGCGATGGCGGGCAACATCTGCCGCTGCGCCACCTACGTGCGCATCCGCGCGGCGATCCACGAGGCGGCCGCCTCGCTCGGCGGGGAGGCCTGACATGAGCCAAGCAATCGAGAACCTGAGCCGTCGCCGCTTCCTGCAGGCGGGTGGCGGGCTGACCCTGGGCGTGATGATGCCGGCCACCGTGATGGCCGGCGCGGGCCCCGGCCAGGCCGGCAGCGGGCCGGTGGCGCCGGTCACCTTCGAGCCGAACGCCTTCCTGCGCATCGGCGCCGACAACACCGTGACGGTGATCTCCAAGCACCTGGAGATGGGGCAGGGCACCTACACCGGCCTCGCCACCCTGGTGGCCGAGGAACTGGATGCCGACTGGGAACAGGTCCGCGTCGAGGGCGCACCCGCCGACGCCAAGCGCTACAACAACCTCTTCTGGGGCCCGGCGCAGGGCACCGGCGGCAGCACCGCGATGGCCAACTCGTGGGAGCAGATGCGCAAGGCGGGGGCGGCCGGGCGGGCGATGCTGGTGTCGGCCGCCGCGGACCGCTGGCAGGTGCCGGCCGGAGAGCTGGCCGTCGAGGGCGGCGTGGTGCGCCATGGCGCATCGGGCCGCTCGGCCACCTTCGGTGAACTGGCCGAGGCCGCCGCCGCGCTGCCGGCCCCGGCCGAGGTGACGCTGAAGGATCCGGCCGACTTCCGCCTGATCGGCAAGCGGGTGCCCCGCAAGGACGTGGCGGCCAAGTCCACCGGCAGGGCGATGTTCACCCAGGACGTCCAGCTGCCCGGCATGCTGGTGGCCGTGGTGGCCCACCCGCCGCGCTTCGGCGCGACCGTGAAGTCCTTCGATGCGAGCGCGGCGAAGGCCGTGCGCGGTGTCGAGGACGTGGTCGCGATCCCGCAGGGGGTCGCGGTGCTGGCGCGGGACACCTGGTCGGCCAAGAAGGGCCGCGACGCGCTCACCGTCGAATGGGACGAGTCGAAGGCCTTCCGCAAGGGCTCGGACGAGATCCTCGCCGGCTACCGGGAGATGGCTAAGCGGCCGGGACTGGTCGCCCGCGCCGAAGGCGACAACGCGGCGGCCCTCGCCGGCGCCGCGCGGGTCCTGGAGGCCAGCTACGACTTTCCCTACCTCGCCCACGCCGCGATGGAGCCGATGAACTGCGTCATGCGCCTCGGCGCCGAGGGCTGCGAGGTGTGGAACGGCGAGCAACTCCACACCGGCGACCAGTACGCCCTGGCCGGCCTGCTGGGCCTCAAGCCCGAGCAGGTGAACATCCACATGCTGTATGCCGGCGGCAGCTTCGGCCGTCGCGCCTGCAAGGACTCCGACTACGTCCTCGAGTGCGCGCAGATCGTCAAGGCGATCGGCGGGCGGGCGCCGGTCAAGCTGGTCTGGCTGCGGGAGGACGACATGCGCGCCGGCTACTACCGGCCGATGTTCCACCACGCGCTGCGGGCCGGCCTCGATGCGGACGGCAACGTGGTCGGCTGGCAGCACCGGCTGGTGGGCCAGTCGATCGTGACGGGCTCGCCCTTCGAGAAGATGCTGGTCAAGGACGGCATCGACCAGGTGTCGGTCGAGGGCGCCGCCAACCTGCCCTACGCGATCCCGAACCTGCAGGTCGAGCTGCACACCCCCACCGATGTGCCGGTGCCGGTGCTGTGGTGGCGCTCGGTGGGCTCGACCCACACCGCGGTGTCCACCGAGACCTTCCTCGACGAGCTGGCCACCGCCGCCGGGCGGGACCCGGTCGCGCTGCGCCTGTCGCTGCTCGACAAGCACCCGCGCCACGCCGGCGTGCTGCGCCTGGCGGCCGACAAGGGCGGCTGGGGCACGCCGCTCGCGGCAGGGGCCGACGGTGTCCGCCGCGGCCGAGGCATCGCGGTGCACGAGTCCTTCAACAGCTACGTGGCGCAACTGGCCGAGGTCAGCGTGGCGAAGGACGGGGCGTTGACCATCGACCGCATCGTCTGTGCGGTGGATTGCGGCATCGCGATCAACCCGGACAACGTCCGCGCCCAGGTCGAGGGCGGCGTCGGCTTCGCGCTGGCGGCGTTGCTCCACGGCGAGATCACCCTCGAGGACGGGGTCGTGCAGCAGGGCAACTTCGACGGCTACCCGGTGCTGCGCATCCACGAGATGCCGGTGATCGAGGTGCACATCGTGCCCTCGTCGGCGCCCCCGACCGGGATCGGCGAACCCGGCGTGCCGCCGGTCGCGCCGGCCGTCATCAACGCCATCGCCGCGGCGACGGGCAAGCGCCTCTACCGCCTGCCCCTCGACACCTCGGCGCTGGCGGTCTGAGGGCGCCGCGATGGACAGCATGGATCTGCAGGTCCTCGAGGCCGCCCGCCGCTGGGCGGCCGAGGGGTACCGCTTCGCGCTGGTCACGGTGGTGCGGACCTGGGGCTCGGCGCCCCGCCCGCCGGGGGCCTGGATGCTGCTGCGGGCCGACGGCCACGTGCAGGGCTCGGTGTCCGGCGGCTGCATCGAGGACGACCTGATCGCGCGCATGGCGGCCGGCGAGTTCGACGGCGAGACGCCCCGGGTGCTGCGCTACGGGGTGACCCGTGACGAGGCCTTCCGCTTCGGCCTGCCCTGCGGCGGCACCCTCGAGCTGCTCCTCGAGCCGGCGCCGGCGCTGGCGGCACTCGACGCGATGGCCCAGCGCATCGCCGCCGGCGAGCTCGTGGCGCGAACTGTGGATGTCGCGACCGGTGGGGTGTCGCTGGCCGGCGGGCGGGCCGGTTTGCCGCTGCACTGGGATGGCGCCCGCCTCGTCACCCAGCATGGGCCGGCCTGGCGCCTGCTGCTGATCGGCGCCGGCCAGATCTCCCGCTATCTGACGCCCATCGCCCAGTCCCTCGGTTTCTCGGTCGAAGTCTGCGATCCGCGCGTGGAGTACGGCGACGAGTGGGACGTGGCCGGCGCGCCGCTGGTGCCCGGCATGCCGGACGACGTCGTGCTGGCGATGGGGGCCGACCCCCACACCGCGATCGTCGCCCTGACCCACGACCCGAAGCTCGACGACATGGCCCTGCTCGAGGCCCTCAAGTCGGCAGCTTTCTACGTCGGCGCCCTCGGCTCGAAGGCCAACAGCCGCAAGCGACGGGAGCGTCTGCTCGAGCATTTCGACCTCTCGGCCGAAGAGGTCGGTCGCCTGCGCGGACCGGTCGGTCTGCCCATCGGCAGCCGCACGCCGCCGGAGATCGCGGTGGCGGTGGCTGCCGAACTGGTGGCCGCGCGAAGCGCGCTTCATGGCGCCGTGCTCGCGGCGGCGCCCGGGCAACCCGAGGCGGCCTGCCGGCTTGGCTGAGGTCGTCGGCCTGCTGCTCGCGGCCGGCCAGGGTCGGCGCTTCGGTCGCGACAAGCGCTGGGCAACACTGCACGAGGGGCCGATGGCGCTGGTCGCGGCGCGACAACTCGTGGCGGCCTGTCGCGAGGTGATCGTCGTCGTGGGCGAGGGTGACGAAGCGCTGTCCGAGGCCGTCGTTGCAGCCGGCTGCCGTGCCATCGTCTGTGTCGACGCGGCGCAAGGCATGGGCCACAGCCTCGCCGCGGGCGTGCGGGCCAGACGCGATGCGGCGGGCTGGCTCGTGGCGCTAGCCGACATGCCCTTCGTGCGGCCCGAAACGCATCGTGTCGTGCGCGACGCTCTGCTCGCCGGTGCCTCGGTGGCGCGCGCCTGCCACGGTGGCCGGCCTGGTCATCCGGTCGGATTCGATGCGCGCTGGGGCGACTCGCTGGCCGCGCTGACGGGAGACGTCGGGGCCCGCGAGCTGGTCCGCCGGGCAGGCGCGGCGCGGGTGGATTGCGAGGTGCCCGACCCGGGCTGCCTGCGCGACGTGGACCGTCCGGCCGATCTGCCGGTGGGCGACGTGGCGCACATCAGGCCCTAAACTGGCGGGGTCGATGCGGGGCCCTGCCTCGCGCCCCCGAGCGAGAACGCCACGATGCCCGCCCATGCCTTTCTCTCCGCCCACGCCACGCACCCCAGCCGGCAGGTCGTGGTCGACCTGTGCATTGCGCAGCTCCAGGCCCAGATCGTGTCCCGTGACGTGCCGATGGCCTACCCGCTGGGCCTGTGCTACCTCACCGACTACTACGCGGCCGACGCCGAGGCGATTCTGGCAACCCTGAAGGCCCAGTTGCCGGGCACCGAGTGGGTCGGGGCGGTTGGCGTCGGCGTCTGTGCCAGCGGCGTCGAATATTTCGACCAGCCGGCCCTGTCCCTGCTGCTCGCCCCGCTGCCGGCGGCGGACTTTCGCGTCTTTTCGGGCCGCCGCCCCCTGGGGCGGGGGGATGTCTTCGAAGCCCACACCGCGCTGGTGCACGCCGAGGGCAGCACGCCGGATCTGCAGGAACTCCTCGTCGAGCAGGCCGACCGGACCGCCACCGGTTATCTCTTCGGCGGCCTCTCCGCCTCGCGCGAGCGCAACCTGGCCATCGCCGACGAGGTGCTCTCCGGCGGCTTGTGCGGGGTCGCCTTTTCGCCCCGGGTCGAGGTGATCTCCCGGGTGACCCAGGGCTGCCAGCCCGTGGGCCCGGCGCGGCGCGTCGTGGAGTGCCAGGGCAACTACCTGATCGCCCTCGATGGCGGTACGGCGCTCGGCTGTGCCCTCGACGACCTGGGGCTGCCCGAGGAGGTGGACCACGACGAGCTGGCCCGCATGCTGGCGGCGACCCTGGTCGGCATATCGCGGGGGCACGACGACACCGCCCACGCGCCGGGTCGCTTCGGCAGCGAGACGCTGGTCCGGCACATCCTGGGTGTCGATCCCGAGGCAGAGGTGCTGGCCGTGGCCGAAACGCTCGAGCAGGGCATGGAACTGAGTTTCTGTGCCCGCAACCCGGACGCGGCGCTGGCGGATCTGGCCCGGATCGCGCGCGAACTTCATGCCGCGGCGGCGGGGCGGCAGATCGCCGGCGCGCTCTACGTCAGTTGCTCGGGGCGGGGCGGCGCGCATTTTGGCCGACCCAACGCCGAGCTGGAGACGATCCGCGATGCCCTTGGCGACGTTCCATTGACCGGCTTCTTCGCCGGCGGGGAGATTGCCCGTGACCGGCTCTATGGATACACCGGTGTCCTGACCCTGTTTCTCGCGCCGGCGCCGGCCTCGCCTTGACCGTCGGCCGGCGGGCCGTGACACTGGCGTCGATCCGAACTCGGGAGGCGACATGGACTTCGATTTTTCCTTCGGCCGGCCGTCGGGCGGCGAGCCCCGTGACGAGGCGCCGTTCCGGCTGCTGGTGCTCGGCAACTTCAGCGGTCACGGCGGGCTGCCGCTGGCGCAGCGGGTGCCGGTCGCGGTGGACATCGATTCGATCGACCAGGTGCTGGCCCGATTCGCGCCGCGCCTCGCCCTCGACCTGGGCGACGCCACGGTCGCGCTGGCATTCTCGGAGATCGAAGATTTTCATCCGGACGCGATCTACGAGCGCGTGGACCTCTTCGCCGGGCTGCGGGGCCTGCGCCAGGAACTACGCGATCCGGCCCTGTTCGCGCGGGCGGCCGCGGCCCTCGGTGCCGCGCCGACGGGCACCGGAGCGGTCGATGGCGATGCGGCGGCGGACGAGACCGGTGGCGACATCGAGCGCCTGCTGGGTCGCAAGCCGAGTGGACCGGCGATGCCCGCTGGCCATCAGGAGGCCGCGGCCCAGGGCATCGACGCGCTGATCCGCAACGTCGTCGCCCCCCATGTGGTGCATGACAACCCGCAACAGCAGCAGGTCATGGCGGCCGCCGACGATGCGATCGCCGACCACATGCGCCGTGTTCTCCATCACCCCGAGTTCCAGGCCCTCGAGGCCCTGTGGCGAAGCGTGGAGCGGATGGTGCGCGAGCTCGACTGCGGCGAGACCCTCGAGCTGTACCTGATGGATTATTCCCGGCAGGACCTGCTGGCGGACGTCTCTGCCCACGCCGACAACATGGCCGCGTCGACGATCCAGCGGCTGCTGTGCGGGCGCGAGGGTGCCGGCGCCGAGGGCCGTCGCTGGTCGGTGGTCGCGCTCGACCAGGCCTTCGGGCCGGATGCTGCCGAGATGGCGCTGCTGACCCTGCTGTCGGCCATGGCCGCCAAGTCGGGCTCCGCCCTGCTGGCGGGCGCACGGCCGGCACTGCTGGGCTGCGACTCGGTGCAGGCGCTGGCCAGCGCGGCCGAGTGGCCGGCTGCCGACGAGGCTGCCTTCTCGGCCTGGAACGCGCTGCGCGCCAGTGGCGTCGCGGCCTCGGTCGGCCTGGCCCTGCCGGGTGTGCTGGTGCGCCTGCCCTATGGCAAGGCGACCGATCCGGTTTCTGCCTTCGCCTTCGAGGAGATGGCGGCCGGACGGGACCACGGGCGCTACCTGTGGGGCCCGCCAGCGCTCGCGCTCGCCACCCTCTGCGGACAGGCCTTCCAGCAGGAAGGCTGGGCCATGGACCCGGACGACGTGCTCGATCTGGAGGACCTTCCGAGCCACGTCTATCGCGAGGACGGCGAGGCGGGCCAGCAGCCCTGTGCCGAGATCCTGATGAGCGAACCGGCCGGCAATGCGGCCCTTGCACGGGGCGTGATGCCCCTGCTCAGTTACCGCAACCGCAATGCCGCGCGCTTGATGCGCTGGCAGTCCATCGGCATCGGCGGCGTGCCGATCGCGGGGCCCTGGCAGTCCGGCTGAGCCTCGCATCGGCGAATGGCCCGACCGGCAAGGCCGGGCTGCCGCCTCAAGTTCCCCCGATTGCCTCCGATACCAGCATCAGGGCCTGCCGTGGCCCGGTGAGCCTGTCTTTGTCGGACGGGCGCGGATCTGCCGGAGGGGGCATGAAGAACAAGATTCAGCCGACCAGTGTCGAGCGGGTCATGCGCGAGCATGATTTCATCGTCTCGAAGACCGACCTCAAGGGTCGGATTGTCTACGGAAACGAGATTTTCATCGAGTTCTCGGGCTACGAGGAGTCGGAACTGCTCGGCTCCCAGCACAACATCATCCGCCACCCGGACATGCCGCGGGGAGTCTTCCGCCTGCTCTGGGACAGCGTCGGTTCGGGCGAGGAAATCTTTGCCTACGTCAAGAACATGGCCAGAGATGGCAGTTACTACTGGGTCATTGCCAACGTGACGCCGGACTACGACGCGGCGGGCAACATCTGTGGCTACCTGTCGGTCCGTCGCGCGCCCAACCGGGCCGCCCTTCCGGTCGTCGAGAACCTGTACCGGGAGATGCTCCGGGCCGAGCAGGCCGCCGGTGCGCGGGATGCCTGTGAGGCGTCTCTCGAACTGCTGAACAACGTGCTGAAAGAAAAGGGAGTGAGCTATGAGCAATTCGTACTCGCCGCCTGAGGGCGGCGACGACCGCATCTCGCGCCTGCAGGACGTTGTCCGGGCAGTGGCTGAAGGGCGGTTGACCAGCCGCATCACCAACATCGGAGAGAAGGACGAGATCGGCGAGCTGTGCTGGTACGTGAACAACATGCTCGACCAGCTCGAAAGCTGCTTCCGCGAGCAGCAGACCGTGCTCAAGAACGCTGGCGACGGCCACTACGACCGACGTGTCCAGACGGCAGGCTTGCACGGCGAGTTCGCCAAGGCGCTGGAGCGCAACCAGGCGTCGATCGACATGCTGGCGGCGAACGCCAGGGCCAAGGCGGAGGCGGAGCGGATCGAGCGTGCCGCCCAGGAAGAGATCGCCGCGCTGATCGGTGCTGCCGCCCGCGGCGATTTCTCGCAGCGGATCGACATCGGCGGCAAGCAGGGCTTCTTCCTGACCCTCGCCCAGGACGTGAACACCTTGTTCGAGACGACCGAGCAGGGCCTGTCCGACGTGGCCAAGGTCTTGCGGGCGATCGCCGAGGGCGACCTGACCGAGCGCATCGAGGCCGAATACGAAGGGGTCTTCGGGCAACTGAAGGAAGACACCAACCAGACGATGCAGACGCTGCACGAGATGATCAAGGAGATCCAGTCGGCAGCCAGCTCGATCAACATCGCGGCCAGCGAGATCGCCGACGGCAATCAGGATCTGTCGCGCCGCACGGAGTCCCAGGCGGCGAGCCTCGAGGAGACCTCGTCCTCGATGGCCGAACTCAACTCGACCGTCGCCGCGAACGCGGAGAATGCGGTCGCCGCACGCAAGATGGCCGACGACTCGCACCAGAGCATGGCCCGCAGCGGAGAGGCGATGGGGCGGCTGGTCAGCACCATGGGCGAGATCGAGGGCTCCTCGCAGCAGATTGCGAGCATTGTCAGCCTGATCGAGTCCATTGCCTTCCAGACCAATATCCTGGCGCTCAATGCGGCCGTCGAGGCGGCCCGCGCCGGCGAGCAGGGACGCGGATTCGCGGTCGTGGCGAGCGAGGTGCGCAACCTCGCCCAGAAGTCTTCGGACGCGGCCAAGGAGATCAAGACGCTGATCGAGAGGTCCAAGGAGAGCGTCGCCACCGGCGCTCGCGAAGTGGGCCGCATGGAGACGGTCGTCAAGGATGCGCTGTCGGCCTTCGAGAAGCTCAATGGGGTGGTCGCCGAGATCGCAGAGGCGAGCAGGGAGCAGTCGCTGGGCATCGACCAGGTGACGACGGCGGTCTCGAGGATGGAAGAGGTGACGCAGCAGAATGCGGCCCTGGTCGAAGAGGCGGCCGCTGCCGCGGACAGCCTGCGTGAGCAGGTGGACGGTCTGGACCAGACGACCCAGCGCTTCCGCCTCGAACGCAAGCGGACGCGACGGCCGATGCGCATGGCGGCGGGTATGTAGCGGGCAAGGAACCCCGACGCGGCAAGCGGGCGCGACCGGCGAAGGCCGGCCGCGCCGTTTTTCTTCCGGCGCCCGCCGTCAGTGGGCCTCTGTCTCCAGCGGCAGCAGAACGCTGATTGAGGCGCCGCTGCCCGGCTCGTGACCCACCAGGATGTGTCCGGCGTGGCGGTGGACGATGCCATGGGCCACCGACAGGCCGAGGCCGCTGGCGCTGGCCGGATCCTTGGTGGAGAAGAAGGGCTCGAACAGGCGGCCCCGGGCATCGGCGGCGATGCCTGGACCTTCGTCTTCGACCGTGATCGCGACATAGTCGCCGGCAATCGGATGATGGCAGGCGTCGCATCGCGCCTCGCCGGTCGCGGTCGGCAGGTGGCGCGACGCGCAGACCCGGATGGTGCCCCCGTCGGCCATCGCGTCGCGGGCGTTGAGGCACAGGTTCAGCAGGACTTGCTGGATGGCGCCCCGGTCGATGTCCAGCGCCGGCAGGTCGGTGGCCACCTGGACCTCCAGTTGCTGATCCTTGGGGAGCACGACGGCCATCAATGCGGCGAAGTCGCCCAGCAGGGGCGCCAGGGAAACCGTCGCAGGCTCGTGCTCGCCGCTGCGGCCAAAGGCACGCAACCGGCCTACCAGCTCCCGGGCCCGCTCCCCTGCGCTGCGGATCTCGACCAGATACTTGGCGACCCGGGCGGCGTCTCCGCCGGCCGCGAGCACGCGGGCGCCGAGGTCCGAATAGCCGAGGATCGCGACGAGAATGTTGTTGAACTCGTGGGCGATGCCCCCGGCCAGGGCATCGACGGTGCGCATCCGCTCGATCTGCGCGAGTCGTGCGTCCGCCTCGCGCTGTGCCCGGGCGGTAGCGCGCGCCGTCGTGACGTCCTCCTTGACGGCGACGAAGTGCCTGGCGTGCCCGTGCTCGTCGCGGACAGGCGAGATCGTCACGGTCTCGACCAGGAGCCGTCCGTCGCGGGTGCGGTTGGTCAGTTCGCCACGCCAGGTATCCCCCGCCGCCAGGGCCGACCACAGCTGCCGATAGACCGCGTCCGGCGTCCGGCCAGATTTGAAGAGGCGTGGATTCTGTCCGATCAAGGCTTCTCGGGAGTAGCCGTAGGCCTCGCAGCAGGCGGTATTGACGTACTCGATGCTGCCCTGCGGATCCGTGATGACGATGCGTGCGTCGGTCTGTTCGAGCGCCCGCGACAGGGTTCGGATCGCATCGTCGTGTTGCTGCAGCAGGCCGATGTCGACCGCCAACCCGAGATGGCCTGCCGGGCATGCCGGCGTGGCAGGCCGGTGCACGATGTGCTCGAGGTACCAGTGATAGGTGCCGTCCGCACTGCGCAGGCGAAACTGGGTCGGTCCGCTGCCGCGGCCCTCGCGCATGGCCCGGTAGGCCCGGTGCAGGGCGGCCAGATCCGCCGGATGGACCGTGTCTTCCCAGCGCTGTGTGTGCCCGGTGCCGCCGCAGGTTTCCCGCCAGGTGTGGTTGATGTGGCGCTGGGTCTCGTGCTCGGCCTGGGTCCACAGCGGAACCGGCAATCGGTCGAGCAGGGCGCGGCAGGCTTCCTCGCTGCCGTCACCGGCTTCGGCCGAAGCGGGCCGGATTGTCAGCAGATGCCATTCGGCAGATTCGGAGGGGACTGGCCGACACCTGCAGTGCAGGCGCAAGCCCGGCTTGGCATCCCGCCGCAGTTCGAACTCACCCTGGGCCTCCCCGCCTTCGCGGCACGCGGTGGCCAGCGGGTTACCGGCTTCGCCCAGTGGGCGACCGTTGGCGTCGCGCCACTCCCACGGCGGCGACCACAGCCGCTGCGAGCGGATGCCCTCGATTCCGCAGCCCAGCAACTCGGCAGCCAGGACATTGGCGTGGCCTGCGCGACCACCCCTGTCGATCAGGATGGCGCCCTCCTCGATGAGGGCCAGCAGGGCGTCGATGCCCGGTGGCGGTGGGGCGCAGCGGGCGGTTGCGGATTGGCTCATGGGATCGGGGCTCCATCGCGGGGGGTGTAACCACGTTCGAAATGTGGCTTTTGTCCTTCATGCACACCACATGCCGACTCGTACTTCGGCTCCCGACGCTAGAATAGGGGCCGGACGGCTCGTTTGCCATCGGGATTTCCCGCTTCGTCCCGGGGCAATCACGGGGAGCGTGCCGCAATCTGTCGTGGAGTGTTGGATGGCATCAGGTCTGGAGTGCTCGAATAGCGGTACCGTCCATATCGTCGATGACGATACGCAGGTGCGCGGTTTCATCCATGAAGTGATGACGAGCATCGGCTTGTCGGTCGAAGAGTACGCGTCGGGCGAGGAGTTCATGAGTCGCTTCGACGCCGCCCGGGTCGGATGCGTTCTGCTGGATATCCGCATGCCGCGCGTCACCGGGCCGGAGGTTCACGACTGGCTGCGGACCAAGCACCCGGGCGTCCCGGTTATTTTCCTGACCGGTTATGCGGACGTGCCGACTGCGGTGCGGGCGATGCGCCAGGGCGCCTTCGATTTTCTCGAGAAGCCATTCAACGTGCAGCAGTTGATCGAGCGGGTCAATGAGGCGAACCGGCTGGCCCAGAAGGAAGACCAGCACCGCAAGGTGCAGGAGGAGAGTGGCCTTGCCAACCTGACGCGGCGGGAGCGCGATGTCCTTAAAGGCATTGTGGCGGGCCAGCGCAACAAGCTGATCGCCGCCGAGCTGGGCATTTCCGAGCGCACGGTCGAAACCCACCGCGCCAATCTGATGGTCAAGATGAAGGCACAATCGGTCGCCGAGCTGGTCACCCTCACCCTCGCTGCCGATCCGGATCTGCTCGAGCACTGAAGCCGGTCACCCTGCGCCAGGCCGATGCTTTCCGCCCGCTGAGTGGCGATCTGCGGGGTTCTACGGAAGCCGGCGCAAAAGTCCCCATTGCCCTTGCAGGCGCCTTTCGTTAGATTTTGTGACGAGTACCCGGTGAGGCGCCGACATGCACGGCTTCGATCTTCGTTTCGTACCCGGCTTTGGCGGTCGCGCCCATTCAGCGCGCTTCCTGCGTACCGCTGGCGTCAGGTGCGAGCGCGTGGCGGCAGTGTCGCCGACACCGGGCGGAGATGACGACATGAATGGGCCCTTAAACCTGTCTGCGGCACGCCACGAGATTGTCGGCGAACTGTCGATGCATTCGGTGCAGCGCGAGGAAAACCGGCTGCTCGCGTTGCTGCAGCCGGGCTGCTGCGTCGAGGTGGACCTGCATGGCCTCACGACGATCGACGCGGCCGGCATTCAGCTCCTGTTGCTGATTCAGCGGGAGGCTTCGGTCCGAGGCGGGCGTGTGATATTTGTCGGTGACTCGCCTGCCGCGCGCGGCGTCATCGATTTTTGCAAGCAGGCCGAAGGCCTTGGCGACCTGCCCCCAAACCCCCGCTGGCCCTGATTTCCTGCGCTTCGAGCTTCGTCGCCCGAAATCGTCCGTACGTCCGTATTCGCACTTTGTCAGGGGACGGCCGCAATCCCGACTGTGTATCATTGTTTGCTAAATGGGGCCGCTCCGGTCCTGTATGGCCATTTATCGTGATTGCATATCGAATCGTCCCCGTTACCGCCTTCCAGCAGAACTGCTCGATCATCTGGTGTGAAACCTCGCGCCGGGGGGCCATTGTCGACCCGGGCGGGGACATCGACACGATTCTTGCCGCGGTCGAGGCCGAGGGCGTCACGATCGAAAAGATCCTGATCACCCACGGTCACATCGACCACGCTGGCGCAACCGCCGATCTGGCCGAGCGGCTCGGGGTGCCGATCGAAGGGCCCCAGCGCGAGGAGGCCTTCTGGATTGACGCCATGGTCCAGCAGGGGAAGATGTTCGGTGTGGGTCAGGGGCGACCGTTCCAGCCCGACCGCTGGCTTGAAGATGGCGACACGGTGACGGTGGGCGAAGCAAGCCTTCAGGTCCTGCACTGTCCGGGGCACACGCCGGGGCACGTGGTCTTTTTCAGCGAGCCCAGCCGCCTCGCCCTTGTGGGCGACGTCCTCTTTGCCGGCTCGATCGGAAGGACGGATTTCCCCAAGGGGGACCACGCGACCCTGATCGAGTCGATTCGCGCGAAGCTGCTGCCTCTGGGGGACGACGTGCAGTTCATCCCCGGCCATGGGCCGATGTCCAGCTTCGGCGAGGAGCGCCGATTCAATCCTTACGTCGCGCAGCCGATGTAAGTGTCAGGTCGAACAATAAGAACTGAGTGGGTAGACACAAGTGCGAATTGCGATAGTCGAAGATGATGTGGTCCAGGGGGACGCCCTGGAGCAATGGTTCAGGGAGCAGGGGGCAGATGTCCATCTGTTCAGGGAGTCGCGCGAATTCGTGCGCATCGCGGGCCGGGAGAGCTTCGATGTGGCCCTGGTGGACTGGATGCTCCCAGAGATGACCGGCCACGAGGTGTTGCGCTGGCTGCGGGAAGACCGCTGCAACGATACGCCGGTGGTCTTCATCACGGCCCGCAATGCCGAGGAGGATATCGTCGAGGCGCTCAATGCCGGCGCCGACGATTATCTCGTCAAGCCGGTGCGCAAGATGGAGCTGATCTCCCGGATCGACGCGGTCCTGCGCCGCGCCCGCCCGCATGCCAAGAGCCAGAAGATCGAGGTCGCCCAGTACGCCTTCGATCTGCCCAGCAAGCGCGTGACAATGAATGGCGAGCCGATCGAACTGACCGACAAGGAGTTCGAACTGGCGGTGTTCCTGTTCCGCAACCTGGGCCGCCTGTTGTCCCGCGGGCACATGCTCGAGGCGGTGTGGGGCCAGACCGCCAACCTCGCCACGCGGACCGTCGACACCCACGTCAGCCGGGTACGGAGCAAGCTCAATCTGCGTCCCGAAAACGGTTTCAGGCTGGTGCCGACCTACAACTACGGCTATCGCCTCGAGCAACTCGCGGACGAGGACGCCGACGCCTGAGGGGCCACGTCCCGTTGGCCTTCCCGTCCCGCTGCCTGGCTGGCAACGGGGCGGAGGCCGGAGGTCAGCGCTGCTTGAGGAGGTCGCGAATCTCGCGCAGCAGGACCACGTCTTCCGGGTCCGGTGCGGGCGCTTCGGGCTCCGGCGCGGCTTCTTCCTTGCGCTTGAGGCGGTTCATCGCCTTGATCGCGACGAAAATCGCCAGCGCGATGATCACGAAGTCGATGACGGTATTGATGAACAGGCCGTACTTGACCAGCGGCGCGCCGGCCTTCTCGGCAGCCTCCATCGTCTCGAAGGTCGCATCGCCCAGATTGATGTAGAGATTCTTGAAGTCGACGCCCCCGATCATCATGCCCAGCACCGGCATGACCATATCCTTGACCAGGGACGCGACGATCTTGCCGAATGCGCCGCCGATAATGACGCCTACGGCCATGTCGACGACATTGCCCTTGACTGCGAACTCCTTGAATTCCGTAAGAAAGCTCATCTGACACTCCTGTGGCCTGCGGGGTGGGGCCGGCGTCTCGCAGGGCGCCGGAATCGGACGACTTATAGCAGACGGCGGGATCTTAAGTGGGTGGCGATGCGTAAAATGTTCGATACGCCACCAGGCCCGCGACGCGGGGCGCGCGCGGAAACGGATATGGGAGTCGCATGAAGGCGAAGGAGGGGCTGCCGGTCGATCTTCGGGGTGTCGCCGAGTGGGTTGTCGTGACGACGGTCTGTGCGCTGCTGGCCGCGTGCGTTGCCTTCTTCGGCTGGCTCTGGCGGCTCGACCAGGCGGTGTATGACGTCTCGGTGGCAAGCCTGTCGGAACAGGTCGATACCCAGGTCGTGATCGTCGCGATCGACCACAAGAGTCTCGGCCGCCTGGGGCGGTGGCCCTGGCCTCGCGCCCGCCACGCCGAGCTCATCGACCGGCTGCGGGAGGCGGGGGCCGGTCCCGTCGCGTTCGATATCCTGTTCTCGGAAGGGCGTGAGGACGGCAACGGCGATGCTCTGCTGGCCGAGGCCATTCGTCGCCACGGACGGATCGTCCTGCCCTGGGCTGGCAATACCAGCATCGGTGCCGCCTACGAACCCGGTGGCGAGCCCCGCTTCGTTCGCGAGGCGGCCGCCGTCGGGCATGCCCATGTGGAATTCGATCTGGACGGGATCGTGCGCAGTGTCTTCCTGTGGGAGTCGAATGGTCGCGAGCTGCTGCCGCAGTTGGCGCTGGCGCTGCTGTCGCTGGTGGAGCCCGAATCGGCAGCCCGCTACGCGCCTGATGCCGTCGAGGCTGACGAGGCGGTTCACTGGCTGCGGATACCCTTTGGGGCCCCGCCAGGGGCACACCGGCGCGTCTCCTTCGTCGACGTGCTCGACGGCAAGGCCGGGCGGGACATCCTGCGCGGCAAGGTGATTCTGGTCGGCGCGGTCGCCGAGGGCATGGGCGACGTCGTGCCGACACCGACGACGGCCTTCACCCGGCCCATGCCCGGCGTCGAGGTCAACGCCAACATCTTTTCGGCACTGCGCGGGCAGCGCACCATCGACATCGTACGGCCCGCAATGGCGGCGCTGCTCTCCGCGCTGGCCGTCGTCGCGCTGATGTTCGCGATGGTCAGGCTGTCGCCGCGGGAGACCCTGCTGGTGGCCTTCGCGATCAGTGGTGCCGTGCTGCTGGCGCCCTTCTTCCTGCTGGCCAACGGGCAGCTGTGGCTGCCGCCCGCCGGCGCACTGGTCGGTTGCATGGCCGCCTATCCGCTGTGGAGCTGGCGGCGGCTCGAGGCGACCCAGCGCTATCTGGATGAGGAACTCGATGCGCTGATGCGCGAAGCCGGCCGCTGGCAACCGGTGTCCGGAGATGGCGACAGGGTGGCCGACCGGACCGGCGACCCCGTCTACCGGCGGCTCGCGACGCTGCGGGAGACCGCCAGCCGCCAGCGGCAGTTGCGCCATTTCATGCTCGACACCCTCGAGGGGCTGCCGACCGGCGTCGTGGTGATCGGCCCGGATGGCGAGCTGCAACTGCACAACCGCCGGGCCAGCGGGCTTCTGGGCCTCGAGGAGCAGGCCGGCCTGCTGCCGGCGCTGCGGGCCATCCAGTGGCCGGCGGACGTTCGCCTCGAACGGGGGCTTCCGGTTGCCGACGAGGCGCCGATCTCGGTGGAGGTGCAGGGTGCGGCGGGGCAGACCCTGCACGTCACGATCGCGGCCCTGCACGACCGGCGCAGCCGCATGCACGGCGTAGTCCTGTCCCTCGACGACATCACGCCGGTCAAGCAGGAACAGGCGCGGCGCGAATCGGCCATGCAGTATCTGTCCCACGACCTGCGCTCGCCCCTGTCATCGATCGTGACCATGGTCGAGGCCTTCGAGGACGACCCCGCGCACGCGCACGGCGTGCCGCCCGAAGCCCTTCAGCGGGTCAGCCTGTACGCCCGCTCGGCCCTGGAACTGACCGAGAACCTGTTCCGGCTGGTCCGCGCCGAGGGCGTGGATGTGCGGCGCTTCGTCATGTACGACCTGATCCAGATCGCCGATGACGCGGTGGAGGAGGCCTGGGCCCTGTCCCGCTCGAAGGGGGTTCACATCAGCCGCGACGGTCTGCCCGATGAGGAATACCCGGTGCTGTGCGAACCCGGCCTGCTCAAGCGCGCCGTGCTCAACCTGCTGACCAATGCGGTCAAGTACAGTCCCGAGGGCAGCGAGGTCCGGCTGCGCATCGAGCGCGAACCCCGTGGCTGGCGTCTCGAGGTCCATGACGAGGGCGACGGCATCGGGCCGGAGGACCTGCGGCTGCTGTTCCAGCGATTCGGTCGGCTCGAGAAGACGACCGGACGACGCGTCGCCGGCCTGGGGCTCGGCCTGATGATCGTCAAGACCGTCGTCGAGCGCCACGGTGGGAACGTCGAGGTGGTCAGCGAGCCGGGCCTGGGCAGCATCTTCTCGATCCGCCTGCCGTTCGCCCGGCAGTGAGTCAGCGCCGGGCCGAGTAGGTCGGCAGGCGCCAGTTCCAACGAAGTGCGCCCAGTCGGGTGATGAGCACGAAGCTGCCGCCGGCCAGCGCGGCCACGGCCGAGGTCGCGCCGGCCTCGGTCAGGCCGGCCAGCAGCAGGGCGCCGAGCCAGGCAGGGGTGGCGTAGAGCGTCCCGGTGAAGATCAGCGGCTCCTCGTTACATAGCACGTCGCGCAGGATGCCGCCGACGACACCGGTGACCACGCCCATGACGCTGGCGATCAGCCAGTCGTGACCGAGGGCCAGCGCGATCTTGGTGCCGCTGACCGTGAACAGGGCCAGCCCGACGGCGTCCGGCAGCAGGAACAGCTGCGGCGGCAGTCGCCAGTGACGGGCGGCGCCGAAGGTCAGCATGCCCGCCGTGATGGCGCAGATCAGGAAGCTCCGGTCGGCGATCCAGAACACGGTCCGGTCGAGCAGCAGATCCCGCAGCGTGCCGCCGCCCAGCGCCGCGGCGAGGGCGACCACGACCATGCCGAACATGTCGAAGGGCTTGCGGCCGGCCTCCAGCACGCCCGAGGCGGCATTGACCGCGACGCCGGCAAGGCCGATACCGTAGAGGAGGGAGTCGATGCCGCTCATGGTTCGCTCAGGCTAGCACGGGGCGGGCGCCTAGAATGCAGTGACTAATCCCGCATCGCCGGTCGTGATACGGTCGTCCCTGTAGCATCCCGCCCGACACGAAACGGCCGACACGGGCCGACAGAGGAGACTGCATGTCACTACCCGAGCGCTTCCGAGGCGTCATGAGCCTGCCGGTGATCGCCGCGCCGATGTTCCTGGTTTCCGGGCCGGCGCTCGTCACCGCCTGTTGCCGTGCCGGCGTGGCCGGTACCTTTCCGGCCCTCAATGCCCGTACGTCGGAGGAACTCGACACGTGGCTGGCGGCCCTGGACGGCGTGGCGTCCGATCCCGGCTGCGCCCCCTATGGCGTCAATCTCATTCTTCACCCGTCGAACCCCCGCGTCGCGCCGGATCTGGAACTTCTGGTCAGCCACCGCACGCCCTTCGTCATCACCAGCCTGGGCAACCCGGCCCAGGTGGTCGAAACCGTGCATGGCTACGGCGGGCTGGTGTTCTCCGACGTGGTGCATGCCCATCACGCCCGCAAGGCGGCCGCGGCCGGCGTCGACGGCATCATCGCGGTGGCGTCGGGCGCGGGGGGGCACGCGGGCAGCCAGAGCGCCTTCAGCCTGGTGCGCGAGATCCGCAGCTTCTGGGACGGCACCCTGATCCTCGGCGGCGCGATGTCCGACGGCGCCGCGGTGCGCGCCGCAGAGGTGCTCGGGGCCGACCTGGCCTACCTGGGTACCCGCTTCATCGCCACCCGCGAATCGCAGGCGCAGGACGCCTACAAGCAGATGGTGGTCGATTGCGCGGCGAGCGACATCGTCTACACCGACGCCATCTCCGGTACCAACGCCAACTTCCTGTGGCCGAGCCTCGAGAAGGCGGGCTACACCCGCGAGCAGCTGACCCTGTCGCTCGGCAAGGGCAAGCTCAAGAGCCTGGCCGACGAGGCCCGCGCCTGGCGCGACATCTGGAGCGCCGGCCACGGCGTCGCGACGATCGACGACGCGCCGCCGGTGGCCGAACTGGTCGAGCGGCTGGCTGCCGAGTACCGGACCGCCTGCGCTCTGCCGGTGAGCCCGGGCTGTCGCCCCTGAGCGCCTGACTGGCCGCCGGGCCGGCCGCGACCGATAATCGGGCGCATGCTCGCCCAGGTCCTGCTCAGCGGAATCGCCACCGGATGCGTCTATGGTCTGGTGGCCCTGTCCTTCGTGCTGGTCTTCAAGGCAACGGAGACCGTCAGCTTCATGCAGGGCGAGTTGCTGATGCTCGGCGCCTTCGCTGCGGTGCTGCTGGTGGAGGGCGGCGGCTGGCCCGTCTGGCTGGCCTTGCCGGCGGCGGTGCTGGTCCTCTTCGCGATCGGCGCGCTGCTCGAGGGCGGGGTGCTGCGCAGGGCTTTGGGGCAGCCGCATCTGACCGCCGTACTGCTGACGTTCGGCCTCGGCCTGATGCTGCGCGGCGGGGTCACGATGGTGCCTGCCGCCACCCACCAGATGCACCGCCTCGAGTTGCCGCTGGCCGGCGTGCTGTCCCTCGGTCCCCTCCAGCTCGCGGGCGAGCACCTGGCGGTCGTTCTCGCCACCGCCCTGGCCTGCGCCTCGCTGGCCGCCTTCTTCCGCTTTACGCGCGCCGGCGTGGCGCTGCGGGCCTGTTCCGAGGACGCACGGGTGGCGGCTCTGATGGGCATTTCGCCGACCCGCATGCATACCCTGGCGTGGGCGCTGGGGGCGGCCCTGGCGGGCTTCGCCGGGGTGCTGCTCGCGCCGGTGACCCTGGTCCATCCGGGTATGGGGCTGATTGCACTGAAGGCCTTCCCCGCGGCCGTGATCGGCGGTCTGTCGAGCCTGCCGGGTGCTCTCGCCGGGGGCGTGCTGGTCGGCGTCTTCGAGGCCCTGACCGGCCTCTACCTGCCCGACGGCGCGAAGGACCTCGCGGTCTACGGACTGATGCTGGCCGTGCTGCTGCTGTTTCCGCGGGGGCTCGGTGGTCGCGGGGCCGCGGCATGATTCGGGGCCTGGCAGGCCTCGCCCTGTTCGCCCTCGCTGTGGCGGGCGGGGGCTGGGGGCATGCCCTCGCGCAGGTGGCCCTGGTGGCGACCTGGGCGCTGGCGGGTCTCGGGCTGGTGCTGGTGGTCGGTCAGACCGGGCAGTTGTCCCTCGGCCACGGGGCGATGCTCGCCCTCGGCGCCTATGTTCAGGCCGGGCTCGTCGCGGCCGGCCTGCCCGCGCTGCTGGCCCTGCCGGTGGCGGCCGCGGCGGGGGCCGCACTGGGCCTGCTTGCCAGCCTGCCGGGTCGGCGGCTGGGGGGTCTGGCCTTCGGCATGAGCACCCTGGCCTTTGCCCTGATCGTCGAGGAGTTGCTGGTCCGGCTGGCCCCATGGACCGGCGGCGCGGCCGGTCAGGTGGTGCCCGCGTTCACCGTGGGGCCCTGGCGACTGAGTTCACCGGTGGCCCAGGCCGCCCTGTCGGTCGCGGTCCTGACGCTGGCCTGGCTGGCCTGTCGGCGACTGATCGGCTCGGCGCTCGGCCGGGCCTGGCGAGCGAGCCGTGACAACGAGGCCGCCGCCATGGCCATCGGCGTGGATGTCGGCGCCGTTCGACAGGCCGCCTTTGTCGCGGGGGGCGCCCTCGGTGCCCTCGCGGGCGCCCTGTCGGCCCACTGGCTGGGTTACCTCAGCCCGGAGCAGTTCGGCCTGGGGCTGTCCTTCGAGCTGTTGATGATGGTCTTCGTCGGCGGCGTGCGGACCCCGTCCGGCGCCCTGCTGGGCGGGGTGGTGATGGTGGCCCTGCCACAGTTGATCGCCATCGCGCGAGGCGCCTTGCCCGTGCTGGGGGGCGGGGCGGCGGGGCTCGAAGTGTTGCTGTTCGGCGCGGTGCTGGTCGTGATCGTCCTCGCGCGGCCTGCCGGTTTGGCCGGCGACGGGCGATAATCCGGCCTCCAGCCATTGCCGCGAGTGACACCCATGCGACGCCTCCTGACCGCACTCATTGCCCTCGCTGTGCAGTTCGCCCCGCCGCTCCATGCTGCGGCACCCGGCGTCACCGAGAACCGCATCCGGATTGCGACGATCCAGGACCTGTCCGGGCCGATCGCGATGCTCGGTGCGCCGATCCGCGATGGCATCGTGATGCGCCTCGACGAGGAGAACGAACGGGGCGGTGTCCATGGCCGGCGTCTGGCGATCGCCGTCGAGGACAGCGGCTATGATCCGAAGAAGGCCATCCTCGCGACCCGTCGCCTGCTCGGAAGTGGCGAGGTGTTCGCTTTCCTGGGCAACCTCGGCACGCCGGTGGTGATGGCGACGATGCCGCTGATCGTGGACGCCGGCTTGCCCCACCTCTTTCCGTTCTCGCCCCACCAGGCCACCTATGCGCCGACCCACCCGCTGAAGTACCAGCTCTTTGCCCCCTACCGGGACTACATGGATGCCGCGGTCCGCTACATGCTGCAAGAGAAGGGCTACCGGCGCGTCGGCCTGCTCTACCAGGACGACGACTACGGCCTCGAGGTGATGCGGGGTGTCGAGGCGGGGCTCGCCAGCCAGGGGCTGGAACTGGTGGAGCGCACCGGCTACAAGCGCGGCGCGACGGACTACGCCAGCCAGATCGCCCGGTTGCGCGCGGCCGGCTGCGACCTCGTGGTGCTGGCGACCGTGGTGCGGGAGACCGTTGCCGCGATGCGCGAGGCACGCAAGGTCGGCTGGGCGGTGGACATGCTGGTGACCGCGTCCGGGTACTCGGCCCAGACCCACGAACTCGGCGGTGAGGCGGTCGAGGGACTCTACGGCGTCAGCGTCATGCCCCATCCCTATGCGGACGCGGCAGAGGGCGACCTCTACGACTGGATTCAACGCTATCGCACCCGCTACGACGCGGACCCCAACGTGTGGAGCGCGATGGGCTACGACGTGGCCGACACCTTCATCCAGGGCCTGCGCGCGGCCGGCCGCGATCTGGATGCGGCGAGCTTCTCGGCCGCGCTGGGGCAACTGAAGACCACGCCCGGCTTCCTCGGGGGGCCGACCTACCAATTTTCGCCCGACGACCACCTGGGCAACCGCCGGGGGCGGATGGCGCGTATCGTCTCGGGACGCTGGCAGCTGGTCAGCGACTATCTCGACTGAGGCCCGCCGCCCCGCGCTGCAGCGAGCCCTCGCGACGGGGATCGGGTAGGCTTCGGGTATTCGTAATCGGACGCGCGCCGATGCCAGTGCCACACACCATTGCCGTCGCCCTTACCGGCGCCTCCGGCATGCCCTACGGGATCCGGCTCGTCGAGACCCTGCTCGCCGAGGGGCGTCAGGTCTGGCTGCTCTACTCCCAGGTTGCGCAAGTCGTGGCGCGTCAGGAGATGGATCTGTCGCTATCGTCCCGCCCCGACGAGGTCGCGAAGCAACTCGGCGCACGGTTTGGCGCCGCCGACGGGCAGTTGCGGGTGTTCGGACGCGAGGAATGGTTTGCGCCGCCGGCCTCCGGCTCCAATCCTCCGGACGCGATGGTGGTGTGCCCGTGCACGATGGGTACCCTCGCGTCGATCGCGGCGGGCCTCTCCGACAATCTGATCGAGCGCGCGGCCGACGTCGTGATCAAGGAAGGGCGCCCGCTGGTGCTCGTCCCGCGTGAGACGCCTTTCTCGGCCCTTCATCTGGAGAACATGCTCAGGCTGGCACGGCTCGGCGTGTGCATCCTGCCGGCGAACCCGGCCTTCTATACGCGCCCCGAATCGGTGCAGGACGTGGTGGACTTCGTCGTCGCAAGAATTCTCGATCAGTTGCGCGTTCCGAACACCTTGATCGCCCGGTGGGGCGAAAACGACTGACTTGTCAGCAATTTTGTGCCTTGCGGGAAATGCACTGCGGATGAGGAGGGTATTGTGGCATTGAACGTGCTTGAACCCCCTGCGTTGAGGCCGCTGGTGGCTGGCGGGCACGCTATTGGGCCGGCATTTGCAGTTGCACAAAGCGGCCAGTATTCGCCGCACGCCGCGCTTGGCGTCAGGGTTTACCACAGCGTCAACTGCGTTGTATCGGCGTGATTCAGTTGTTTAAATGCGGGGGGCGACCGGCGTGGGCCGGCGCCGCCGTGTTCCGGCTCTGTGTTGACGGCCAACCAGAATTGACCCACTTGGCGGGGTAAATCGCATCGAAATTTGACCCACCTTTGATTGAATACCCTGCTGTTCATTCGGCGGGGGAATCGAGGAGTGATCAAAGTGGGCATGT
>JAGRGD010000038.1 GCA_020445665.1 Rhodocyclaceae bacterium | reverse complement strand
GCCTGTGCCACAAGGCGCGGGAGGAAGGCAAGGGTGGCCCCCTTGGCGACGAGCGCAACGAAGTGGCGCGGGCTCACAGCCTCAACCCGTTGGGCTGTGGTCTGCTGGGCCCGATGACCGCGTTACGGCTCCTTGCCTGGGGGCCACCCAGGCCGCGTCGGCGCGCCTTGTCCTCGAACCCAGCAGACCACAGCGCGACCGCCATACAAATGTCCACAGACCCTAGCGGGCGTGCCGCAGTGTCCTCCCGGGCAGCAGGCGGTACAGCAGCCAAAGAAGGAGCAGCGGCACGACGAGCGTCTGCATCAGGAAGACGACGATCAGGTCGACCATCCGCCGTGCCGCCCGGTCCGAGGCCTGGGCCAGCGCCTCATACTGCGCCAGCATGGCCTGCTGCATCTGCGCCATGGGGGCCGTGGTGAGATCGGCCGCCTTCGACTTGGCGGCTTCCCAGAGGCGCGAGAGGGTGCCCGGCGCGTCCTCGTGCGCGGCGGCGGGTGACGATACCGGGGGCGCATTCGTAGCCGGCTCTTCCGCGTCCGATGTCGTCACCGCTGACGGTTCGAAGGCGCGGATCTCCCGGGTCGTGGTGTCCAGCGCGATCTGTCCCTCAGCGTAGTCGCCCGACAGCCAATGCTGGAACACCTGATCGCTGGCGATCATCGTCACCGGCATGACGAAGCGGACGAAGATCAGCACCAGCAGGAATCGCGTCAGCGGCGGGGAGGCCCTGCCCTGGGCGAACAGGACGATCCAGGCCAGCGCGAAGGTGGTCACGGCCGCCGATACGACGGTGTTCGAGCCCATCGTGAGCAGCAGCTTCTCGAGTCCGAAGGCCACGCTGCTCATCAGCATCAGGGACGAGAACGACTCGACCAGATCATTGAGGGGGTCCAGCGCCTCGCCCACCGAGAACGTCACACCGACGCCGAGCGGCTGGGCGCTGACCTCGGTGCCCTGGAAGAAGGAGATTGCGCCGTTCAAGGCGCGGGCCGAGGCGAAGCTGACGAGCGAACGCTGAAGCCCGTCGTCCACGCTCGCGCGTGCCCGCTCGGTGATCGGGCCGTACCAGCTGCACAGCACGGTGAGCAGGACGGCGGCGATGATCGCGTAGCGCCTGACAGGCGTCGGATGGTCTGGAGGCATGAGCAGAGTTTCGCCGGGGATCGGTCGGTGGGTTCCTGGGGCAGGGTGCTGCTGCGCACCCCCGTCGCCTGTGCTTGCGGCTACCGTTCGGCGCTCCCATCGCACGCATACGGATCAAGCCGCATGGCGGTGGGCGCAGGTCCGTCTGGCAACTGCTTGGACCATACGCCGCATCAGACATTCCGGCGACACCCTCGCCCGGGCAGAGAGCGGGGGCGGCACAGACTTATTGACCCGGCAAGCAAACAGGTAAGGATTGCGGGCAGGTCTTCCTTCCCCTTCAACATACAAAGGGGGAGCGAGCGAGGGGGCCTCGAAGTGCCTGAACTGGCATCGCCTGATTGATTGCCGCGTTAATGGCTGTGTCGGCGATGCACGTCCCATGTGTGCGAGCGAAGCGCAGCCAACGAACGGTGATCAGCCGGTGCCGTGCGCCCATCGTCGCACCACGCCAGACCTGGCGTGACCCTGCGTGTCGCCGGCCAGCGGGCCCGCTGCCCGATCAATCGCCGCCGCCGTCTCCGCCAAAACCATCGATGCCGTCGAACCCACCGCCGTCGCCACCGCCACGGCCGCCACCAAGCCAGCCACGGACCTTCCAGAGCAGGTAAACCACCGCGACGACCCCGATCACGATCTTCCATGTGCTGGTCGGCTCGCCCTCATCGAGGCGGGCGCAGCCGGCCAGGGTTGTGCAAACCAGTGAGGCGAGCACGGCCCGCGCACTTCGGCCGGTTGGCTGGCGGACTTTGTGCTGGAGTCGTCGCGGGTTGCGGATCATCGAACCTTCTCCGGAAACCTCGTGCGTGGTCGCACACGGCGCCAGCCAGTCTGGATGACAGGACCAGGAAGGCGCACTTTCGAAGGATGGACGGTTGCCCGCACCGGGATGACCGGCCGAACGGTCGCCTACGCGTTTGCTTCCTCAGCACTCTGGCAATGTTGGCCCATCGACAGATTGGTGGAAGTGCCTGGCTGTACACCGGTAGTGAAGGTGATCGCCGCCCGACGAGCAGAGGATGGCGGCGCGGCCGCTCTCAGCAAGAACTGGGTTGCCAACGGCATGGCCGGGTCCACATGCGAGGTGCCGACAGCTCAAGGACATGCGCCGATTGACGTCGAGAAAATTTACATTTGCATGGCGGAGAATGGGCGATCTGATAGATGCTGGATGCCAACGTAATGATCCAAAAAGAAAAAATTCAGCGGGATTGGAAATTGCTTTGTGTCGTCCGTCGCGCCTTCAGGCGACCGGTGGCAGGACGCCACCGGGCGTGGCGGTGACAACGAAGCTGCGACACGGACTGGGCCAAGCCGACCTGATGGAGGTCATTTCGCCAGGCTACAGGGTGTTGTCGCGGCAAAATATCCATAATTTTTTTTGGGGACATTGACCATGCGATTCCGCCGCACCCTCCTGCTGGGCCTCGCTGCCACTCTGCCCGCGGCCGCCGTGCACGCCGCACCGATCGAATTGATAACCAACGGGGGCTTCGAAACGGGCACCGCGGCCGGCTGGACCCTGACCGACGCTGGGAGTGGCGGAACCGAAGTGACGTCTGCCAACGCGCCCTCCAATGGTACCTTCACCACCCCGGGTGCATCATCTGGCACATTCTACGCCGTCACCAGTCAGGGTGGCCCGGGTACCCATGCGCTGTCGCAGGTGTTTTCCGTTGGCGCAGGCGCCCAGTCGGTGGTCCTGTCCTTTGACATGTTCGTGCAGACCCAGCAGTTGGTGAACGTGAATTCGGCCGGCCTGGACCATACCGCGACGCCCAACCAGCATGCCCGTGTCGATATTCTGACCAGCACGGCCGGCGCATTCGAGACGGGCCCTGGTGTCCTCGCGAACTTCTACCTCGGCATCGATGGTCTGCCGACGCAGCCCTATACGTCCTACCAGTTCGACGTGACCTCCCTGCTGAGTGCGGGCGGCACGTTCGCCTTGCGGTTTGCCCAGGTCGATAATCTGGGCAACTTCAATATGGGCGTCGACAACGTCAGTCTGCTCCTGACGACCGCGGATGTTCCGGAGCCGTCTTCCCTGGCGCTGTTCGGCATCGCGCTGGCTGGCCTGGGCTACCGCCGCCGCAAGGCCTGACCGCCACTGCTCAGGATGGCGTCGCCACGCAAGGGCGTGGCGACGCCCCATCCCCGGACGTCCCGTCCTGAAACGTCGGCAGGCCCTCTCCACAAAGAGGCCGGCCGCCCCCATTGCGGCAGCCTCCATTGACCGCTTGCAGGCACGCGCTCGCCATGGGCGACGGCAAATCGACCCTCCTCTCTCGCCGACCATCGCCCGGTACCCCACGCCGGGATGCTGCTGTATTGATCTCCCTCAGTTCCTGCCGTAGACAAGCCGTTAGCAAGATGTGACGGACCGTGGCGGGTCAGTCGGCGGGGACGGTGGCGGTTACCGCAGAAGGAGATGCTTCGGGGGTCCGTTTAATGATCCCCGGGGCGTGAACGCAAAAAAGCCCAACCATCTGGCTGGGCCTCTTGCGGTATCTTGGCTCCCCGACCTGGGCTCGAACCAGGGACCTGCGGATTAACAGTCCGTCGCTCTACCAACTGAGCTATCGGGGATCAGAGAAGCGCGCATTATAGGTAGCGTTCAGGCGGTGGTCAACAAACCAAACAACGAATTTTGAGCGACAATGTGCTCGTGACTTCTTGGCGGTGATTGGGGATGGCGCTCTTCACGGATGACTCCGTTCTGGTTCGCACTGACGAAGGCGAGGCCGCGGCGCGGCAGCCCAGGCGCGTTGCGTCCAACCGGGCGCGTGCGGCTCTGCTGCTGCTGGACGGTCAGTTGGCCGTCGGGGAGATGAAGCGTCGCTTTGGCGAGTCGCTCGAGGTCGAGGACGCGCTGATGGAGTTGCTGCGCGACGGCCTCGCGGTGGATCGCGATGATGCGGTCACGGATCTCGAGGAGGAGATGCCGGCGGTCGAGGCGATGGTTGCCAAGGACGAACCGCCCACCGAGCTACCGGCCGATCCGCATGTGTCCCTGCCGCCGGGGTTCGTGCTGGCGAACCGGCCGGCGCCGACCCGGCCGCCGGATACCGAGTTGCCGGATGACGTGGCGCCTGCCGATTTGCCGCCGGAGCGTTTCTCCTCGAAGGACGGTCGGCTGGAGCCGGAGCTCGACATTGACGAGGCGATCACCGCGGCCTATGCCGACGCCCATACCGAGGGGCTGGTGCGGGAGGTCAAGGAGCCGCCGAAGCTCACCTTGCTGCTCGACCGCCTGCGTTTTCACCTCACGCGCATGTTCCGGGGGGCGATCGCACTGGTGGTGGCGGGTGTGATCGGGCTGATCCTGGTGATCCTGTGGAATGCGCCCGAGTGGTTCCGGGATGGCATCGAGGCGCGCATGCGCACGGTGATGGGCCCGGACGTCGCCATCGGCAGTCTTGGCCCGGCCTGGAGCGATGGGCCGGCCCTGTCCCTCGGCGCGGTGACGCTGGGCGCGAGCGAGGGGGCGCAGAGGATCGCGCGTATCGAGGTGAAGCCGGACTGGTACGCGCTTTGGCGCAAGGGAAGGCTGGCGATCGGCGCCCGCGTTCAGGGGGTCGAGGGCAGGCCCACCGAGGTGGCCGAGCTCTTCAACCGGGCCGACTTTACTTCGGTGTCGCTGCTGCGATTCGTGGTGGAAGACCTCACGGTGCGTTTCACCGAAGGCCACAGCATGACCCTGTCGGGGCATGGCGAGGTGGAGTACGGCGCCTTGCAGCGGCTGGTGCTGCATGCGGACCGGAACGGCATCGAGTATCGCCTGCCGATGCCCCTGTCGTTCCCGATCGAGCTTACCGGCACGGCCAACGGCTGGATGCCGCCCTTCCTCAAGGGGCTGAAGGTCGAATCGCTCCAGTTCGAGGGCCTGCTCTACGATGAAGGTCTGCAGGTCGTGTCGCTGGGTGGCGCGATGCACGGGGGGCGCTACGGCGGCAACATGGATCTCAACTGGTCGCAGGATCCGGTGACCCTGGCTGGCGACTTCCAGCTCGAGGGTGTGCGTCTGGAACGGCTGATGCCGGCCCTGCGCGATGCCGGTGATCTCGAGGGCGGGATGTCCGGCAAGGTGACGCTGAAATCCGAGGCGCCGGTGTTTGCGGGGCTGTCGGATGCGGGCGAGCTGGTGGGCGAGGTCGAGATCGACCATGGCCGCTTCGGGGGGCTGGATGTCGGCGCGATCATGCGGGAGCGGGGCACCGGCGTTGTCCAGGGGGGCGCCACCCGGTTCGACTCGATGCGTCTCGACCTGCGCATGAACATGAAGGACCGGGACGTGAAGGCGTCGATCCGGCGCTTCGTGGCCGGCAACCTCCAGGTGGGTGGCGGCCTGCTGATCAAGCCGGACGACGGTCTGTCGGGGCGGCTCACCACCACCCTCGCCGCCGGCGAGCGGCGGGTGTCGCTGCCGGTGGTGGTGTCGGGCACGCTGGGCGCCCCGGCCCTGCGACTGGCGCCGGAGGCGGTTCGCTGAGCGAGGCTGCTGGCCGGCGGCTGGGGTAAGCCCTCAGGCCGGTTCGAAGTAGTCGATCATCAGTTGCACCGAGCTGCGCCCGTTGAACTCATTGACCGATAGCCGATAGGCCGCGCGGATTGCCGGCGGTGCGGTCTCCGCGTGGTTGAAACGGATGCCGTCGAAGCGGCTGCGTCCCTTGCGCAGGGCCAGCTTCAGGTGCCGGTCCTTGAGCAGGCGCTGGTTTTCCACCTCGAATACGTCGTCGAACACCGGGCCAGGGAAGCCTTGGCCCCAGATCTCCCGTTCGAGGCGCTGCGCGGAGGCGAGGGTCATGTAGCCGGGGTCGAGGGGGCCGTCGCTGTCGATGCGGCGTTCCGGCGGCGTCTCGCCCACCCACGCCCGCACCACCGCCTCGAAGACGGCGTTGAAGCGTTCCAGATCGTGCTCGGCAATGGTCAGCCCGGCGGCCATGGCATGACCACCGAAGCGCAGGATCAGGCCGGGCTCGCGCTTGGTCACCAGGTCCAGGGCGTCGCGCAGGTGGATGCCCTCGATCGACCGCCCCGACCCCTTCAGCTCTCCGTCGTTGCCCCGCGCGAAGGCGATGGTGGGGCGGTGCCAGCGCTCCTTGATGCGGCCGGCGAGGATGCCGATCACGCCCTGGTGCCACTCGGGTTCGAACAGCGACAGGGTGGCCCGGCTGCCGGCATCGAGGGATTCGATGGCGAGCACCGCCTCGGCCTGCATGTCCGCCTCGATGGCGCGCCGCTCGCGGTTGAGGGCGTCCAGCTCGCGCGCGATGTTGAGGGCCCGGGCGAGGTCGTCGGTGGCGAGGCATTCGATGCCCAGCGACATGTCGGCCAGGCGGCCGGCAGCGTTGAGGCGCGGCCCGAGGGCGAAGCCCATGTCGAAGGTGGTGGCCCGCTCGGGCTCGCGGCCGGCCACCGAGAACAGGGCGCGGATGCCGGGCTGGACTCGGCCGGCGCGCATGCGCTGAAGGCCCTGGGCGACCAGGATGCGGTTGTTGTGGTCGAGGCTCACCACGTCGGCCACCGTGCCCAGGGCGACCAGGTCGAGCAGTTCGGCCAGGTTCGGCTCCGCCCGATCGGCGAAAGCGCCCCGGGCGCGCAGCTCGGCCCGCAGGGCGAGCATCACGTAGAACATCACGCCGACCCCGGCGATGGCCTTGCTGGGGAACGGGCAGCCTGGCTGGTTGGGATTCACGATCACGTCCGCCTCGGGCAGCGTGTCGCCGGGCAGGTGGTGGTCGGTGATGACCGTCGCGATGCCGGCGTCGCGCGCCGCCGCGACGCCCTCGACGCTGGCGATGCCATTGTCGACGGTGATCAGCACGTCGGGCTCGAGGCCGGCGGCCAGCTCGACGATCGCCGGGGTCAGGCCATAGCCGTATTCGAAGCGGTTCGGCAACAGATAGGCCACCTGGGCACCGAAGGCGCGCAGGGCGCGCAGGCCGACGGCGCAGGCGGTGGCACCATCGCAGTCGTAGTCGGCCACGATCACGAGACGGGCGTCGGCCTCGATCGCGTCGGCGAGGAGGGTGGCGGCTTCGGCAGCCCCGGTGAGTTGGTTAGGGGGCAGCAGCCCCCGCAGGCCGTAATCGAGGTCCGCACGGGCCGACACGCCACGGGCGCAGTAGATGCGGGCCAGCAGCGGGTCCACGCCGCTGTCGATCAGGTGCTGGATGCGGGCCGGTGGGGCGGGGCGGCGCTGGATGGTGGTCATCGGCGGTCTTGTTGTTGGATCAGGTCGATCAGCGGGCGGGGGCGTTTCCAGAACGGCCACAGTCGGGGCCGCGCGAGGCGCAGCGCGAGCGTGGCCCGGTCACCAGGTGCGAGCAGCTCGATGCTTGCGAGGCGTCCTGTCCTGAGCGCGGCGAGGGCTGGTGCGAACCAGGTGGTGTCCAGGTCGGCGAGGGCCTGCTGCCAGCCTGGCAGGTCGAGCTGGCGGGTGGCGCGCCCGGCGCGATCGTCGCAGACCAGCAGATCGTGCCCCGCGGCCAGTGCCTCGGCTGCGTCGGCGGGCGCGCGTTCGCGCCCGGCGGCGGCCAGCAGGCCGTCGAGCAGGGGCGCATCGCCGATGATCCGGCTGGCCGGCGGCGTCGCTTCGGCAAGCGGCGCGCCATGCCCCCAGGGCCACAGGCTGTTGATGGTCTGGCGTCCGGCGGCCTCGCGGGCCTGGTTCACCGGGTGGGCGTGCAGCCACACCTGGGTTTCGTTGATCAGCCGGTGCCAGTGGCGAGCGTCCTCGCCCTCGGGCATGTACATCGCTACCGGGCGGCCGATCACGTCGGCGAGGGCGGTGAATCGTGCATTGGGCTCGGCGGGCAGGTCGAGGTACCAGCGGCAGGCGTCACCGGCGGTGAATCGGCCGATGTCCGGGAAGGTGTCGTTGAGGCCGGCTATCAGCTGGCCGGCTTCGTCGTCCGTAATCTCGAGGGATTCGCCGTCGACCAGCAGCAGGTGGTCGCGGGTGAAGCGAAGGCCGACCGGATCGGCGCATAGGCGGCTGGCCGCGGCGGGCGCGACGCCTTGTCCGAGGCTGCGCAGGGTCGCCGGCGAGGTGTCCGGCTCGAGCCCGAAGAGCCGCGTCAGGGCGGCCTCGGCGTTGCCGCCGGCGGTCAGCGCCGGGCTGGCGAGGCCGAGCAGGCGCTCGAGCGCCGGCACGGCGAGGCCCTCGCAGGGCGCCTGGGTCTGCAGGCCGGGCCAGAGCAGGCCGGGGAGGAAGAACTGGAGTCGCATCGGACGGGTTTCCGGAAGGGGACCGATGCTATCACGCCGCCCGCGGCCACCGCGCCGCCGGCCGGCTGCGCGGCGGAGGCGTGGGGCCGCACTCTGCAGGGGCCGCGACGCGGCTTCAGGCACAATAGCGGCCTTTGCCCCGGCACCCAGGACGCTCGCGCCCATGCGCTACGAATGGCTGGTCGGTCTGCGCTACACGCGCTCGCGCAAGCGGGCCCAGGGGCGCAACCGCTTCATCTCCTTCATCTCGATGGTTTCCATGCTGGGTATCGCCCTGGGCGTGGCGGCGCTGATCACCGTGCTCTCGGTCATGAACGGCTTTCAGGACGAGCTGCGCAGCCGCATTCTCGGTGTGGCGTCCCATGCCGAGGTGATGGGTTTCGGCCAGGATCTGTCCGAGTGGCAGCAGGTGGCCGAAATCGTCCGCGCTCACCCTGAGGTGCTCGCAGCAGCGCCCTACGTGCAGGCCCAGGGCATGCTCTCCCTCGACGACGCGGTGCGTGGCACGCTGGTGCGCGGCATCCTGCCGGCCGACGAGGAGCGGGTGGCCGACTTCACCCGCTACATGAAGCTCGGCAGCCTCGACGACCTGCAGCCGGGAGAGTTCGGCATCGTGCTGGGCCTCGAACTCGCCCACGCCCTGCGCGCCCAGGTGGGCGAGAAGGTCACGCTGATCGCGCCCCAGGGTTTGGTCACCCCGGCGGCGGTGCTGCCGCGCCTCAAACAGTTCCGCGTGGTGGGGATCTTCGAGGCCGGCATGTTCGAGTTCGATTCGGGCCTGGCGCTGATCCACATGGCCGACGCGCAGGTGCTCTACCGCATGGGCGACGACGTCTCCGGCGTTCGCCTCAAGGTGGCGGATCTCTTCGACGCGCCGCGGGTGGCGCGCGAGCTGGCCGGCGATTTCCGGGGTCGGGTGGCGATCCGCGACTGGACCATGAGCCACGCCAACTTCTTCCGCGCGGTGGCGCTGGAGAAGAAGATGATGGCGATCATCCTGTTCCTGATCGTCGCGGTGGCGGCCTTCAACATCGTCTCGACCCTGGTCATGGCGGTGCAGGAGAAGTATGCGGACATCGCCATCCTGCGGACGCTGGGGGCCTCGCCCGGCTCGATCATGGCGATCTTCATCCTGCAGGGCACGATCATCGGCCTCGTCGGGCTGCTGGTGGGCACCGCAGGCGGCATCGCGCTGGCCACGCACCTCGACGTGGTCATACCGGCGCTGGAAAGCCTGCTCGGCACGACCCTGTGGAACAAGGAGGTCTACTACATCACCGAGATGCCTTCGACGGTGCTGGCGAGCGACGTCTGGACCATCGTCACCGTGTCGTTCGTGCTGACCCTGGTGGCGGCCATCTACCCCAGCTGGCGCGCGTCGCGGGTGAATCCGGCGGAGGCCCTGCGCTATGAATGAGATGACCGATGTGCTGGCCTGCGATGGGCTCGTCAAGCGGTTTCGCGAAGGGGCCGATGCGGTCGAGGTGCTGCGCGGCGTGAGCCTGACGGTCGGCGCGGGCGAGCGCCTGGCCATCGTCGGCGCGTCGGGCAGTGGCAAGAGCACCCTGCTGCACCTGCTCGGTGGTCTGGACGTGCCGTCGGCCGGCGGCGTGACCCTGCAGGGGCAGGACCTCAGCCGCGTCTCGGAGGCCCGCCGGGGCCGCCTGCGCAACGCGGCGCTGGGCTTCGTCTACCAGTTTCACCACCTGCTGCCTGAATTCACGGCGCTCGAGAACGTCGCGATGCCGCTCTACATCCGGCGCCTGTCGCGCGCCGAGGCCGACCAGCGCGCGGCCGAGATGCTCGCCCAGGTGGGCCTCTCCCACCGACTCGATCACCACCCCGGTGAGTTGTCGGGCGGCGAGCGCCAGCGGGCTGCAATTGCCCGGGCGCTGGTGGCCGAGCCCGCCTGCGTGCTGGCCGACGAGCCCACCGGCAACCTCGACCGGCGCACCGCCGACGCGGTCTTTGACCTGATGCTGTCCCTCAACGACCGGCTCAACACCAGCTTCGTCATCGTGACCCACGATGTCGCACTGGCCGGAAGGGCGGCACGCACCCTGCGCCTTGAGGACGGGCTCCTGGTTTAAACCCTCACATCTCCGTAAATCCACGTAATACAAAGGAAATACGCGGGGTGCCGTGTATCGGTATTGCGTAAAGTTTGCTCCGAATCAACCGTTTGAGCGGGTCTGAATCCACCCACCCTCGACGGGAGATTGCCGTGAAGCGCCTCTTCTCACCGGCTGTTGTCGTTCTGAACCGTCTCGGCTATCGCGCCAAGTTCATGACGGTCCTCGCACTGGCTTCCGCAGTCGGTCTCGTCATGGTCGGGCAACTCTTCATCCAGCTCAGCAACCAGATCCGCTCCACCGAGCAGGAGCAGCGGGGCATCGAGAGCTATCCGTCGGCGATCCGGGTGCTGACCCTGATGCAGCAACACCGCGGCCTGACCGCCGGCCTGCTGGGGGGGAGCAGCCAGCTCGCACCCAAGGTGGACGACAAGGCGCGTGCGCTCGACGCCGCCGTTGCCGAATTCGATGCGACGGTCGCCGGCTCCGCCGCGGGCTTCGGGCTCGAGGCGAGCTGGCGCGGTCTCAAGCAGCAATGGGTGGCGCTGCGCGACGGCGGGCGGGCTCTCGGCCAGGCGGCGAACTTCCGCAGCCACACGGTGATGGTCGAAGGCATGCTGTCGCTGATTCTCGATCTGGGGGATGCGGCCAATCTTTCGCTCGACCCCGAAGCGGCCTCGTTCAACCTGATCGAGCCCATGTTGCGCAGCATTCCCGAAGCGACCGAGCGGCTCGGGCGACTGCGCGGCAAGGGCACGGGCATCGTCGCGCGGGGCCAGGTCGATAGCGCCGACCACGATGCGATGGTGGCCCAGCTGGCAGAGCTGGGCGTGACCGCCCGGGCACTGGACGAGCGGGTGGCCCGTGCCGCCACGGCGACGGGTTCTGCCGAGGCGCTGGAGCGGGCACGGGTCGAGGTGGCCGGAGCGATCGGCGAGTTCCGCCGGACCGCGACGATGCAGATCGTCGACGGGCAGTTCTCGATTGCGCCCGCCGAGTTCTTCGCCGCCGGCACCGGCGCCATCGACGTGGTGCTCAGGCACCTCAACGAGACTTTCCTGCCGACCGTCACCGGGCTGCTCGATGCGCGGATGAAGCGGCTGAAGCAGGTTCGCGTCGCCGAGGTGGGCATCGCCCTGGCGATGCTGGCCTTCCTTGGCTACCTGATGATGGGCATGTACTTTGCCATCGTGTCGTCGGTTCAGCAGATGACGGCCGCCGCCCGGCAGCTTGCCCAGGGGGATTACACGACGCGGATCGAACTGGACACGCGGGACGAGTTGGGTGAGGTCGCCCGCCAGTTCAATGCCATGACCGAGAGCCTGGGCGGCCTGGTGCGCGAGATCAAGCAGCGGGCCGGCGAGCTCGCCGATGCGGCTCAGCACCTGACCGGCGCCAGCGCGACCATTTCCGACAGCTCGGAGCACCAGAGCGAGGCGGCGTCCAGCATGGCCGCAGCGATTGAACAGATGACCGTCAGCATTGGCGAGATCTCCCGTCATGCGGCCGATGCGGCGGCCCGCTCCGAGGCCTCGGGGCAGCTCTCGGACGAGGGCGGGGCGCTGGCCCGTCGCACGGTTGAGGAGATGGAGCGCATTGCCGAGGTGGTGGGGCGCTCGGCCGAGGTGATCGAGCGGCTGGGGGCCCAGTCGAGCGAGATCAGCAACATCGTCAACACCATCCGCGAGATCGCGGATCAGACCAACCTGCTGGCCTTGAACGCTGCCATCGAGGCGGCCCGGGCGGGCGAGAGTGGTCGCGGCTTCGCGGTGGTGGCCGACGAGGTGCGCAAGCTGGCGGAGCGCACCGCCAGCGCTACCGGCGAGATCACCGGCATGGTCAGCGCGATCCAGCAGGGTACCGAGGAGGCGGTCGAGACCATGTCGCGGGGCGTCGAGCGGGTGCGCGGCGGGGTCGAGCTGAGCGGCCAGTCGGGTCAGGCCATGGCGCAGATCAGCGACAGCGCCGGCCAGGTGGTGGCCTCGGTGCGGGACATCAACCTGGCGCTGAAGGAGCAGGGTAGCGTCAGCACCGAAATTGCCCGCAGCGTGGAAGAGATTGCCCGCATGGCCGAGGAGAACAACGCGTCGGTCCATTCCACCGCCGCAACCGCGCGGCGACTGCAGGACGTGGCGGTCGGCCTTCAGGATCAGGTGGCCCGATTCCGGGTCTGATCGCGCAGGCGTCGCCGGGCGAGGGCGCGCACCAGGTGAACGCGCCACGCCAGCTTGACGCCCAGGTAGCCGAGTACCGCGAGGCCTGAAGCGAGCAGCAGCAGGCCGAGGGCGAGGGGTTCGCCCAGGCCGAGTAGCCAGTCGAACCCCTGCCGGACCCATTCGCCGAAGGGATCGTCGCCCCATTCGGGCGGTGGCGTGAAGGCATGGCCCGTCCCGAGGATCCACTCGCCAATGCGGAAGGCGGCCAGATAAAGCGGCACGATCGTGAAAGGGTTGGTGTATAGGGTCGCAAACAGTGCCAGCGGCAGATTGACCCGCAGCAGCACGCAGGCCAGCGCCGCGCTGGGCATCTGGAACGGGCCCGGGACCAGGCCGCAGAACAGGCCAACCGCCACAGCGCCGGCTGCCGAGTGACGGTTCAGGTGCCACAGGCGTGGGTGCAGGAGCGTCCCGGCGAAGGGGCGCATCCAGCGATTCTCGCGGATGGTGCTGGGGTCGGGCAGATAGCGCCGGATCGTGCGTCTCAAGGGCCGGGTTCCCGGTGGCGGGGGCTGGAACGGGTGCGGCGCGCCAAAGGCACGGGCACCCGAGGCGCATTCTAGGGGCTCTGGCAGATCGGCGCAGCGTCGTGGCTGGCGCGATAAGGCCGGGATGCGATCTAATGGTCCCGTGTATGCCAATGTCTTGAGTCTTGTTCTCGGGGTGATCCTGCTTCAGCAGCGTGCGTCGCTCGATGGCTGGGCGCCGTTGCTGGTCGCCGGGGCCGTCGTGGCCGGCGGGCTTGCCTGCCGTCGGCGTTGGGCGGGGCGTCCCTGGGTGGCGCGCCTTGCGGCGCTGATGGTTGCCGCTGCGTTCGGCTATGGCTGGGCCTATGTTCAGGCCGGGTGGCGGCTCTCGGACGAACTGGCGGCTGAGCGGGAGGGCCAGGACATCGCCGTGACCGGGACGATCGCCACAATGCCCATCGTGCGCGGCCGGTCTGTCGCCTTTGGGTTCCTGGTCGACGGCCCCCCGGTCGGGGTGCCCCGGCGCCTTGCCCTGCGCTGGTATGCCCCGTATGGCGATCCGCGAGCGGCCCTGCCTTCCCTTGCCGCAGGCGAACGCTGGCACTTCACCGTACGCCTCAAGCGGCCTCACGGACGCCTCAATCCCCATGCACGCGATGGCGAAGTGCATTGGCTCGAGGCCGGCATCCGCGCCCGAGGCTATGTGCGCGCGCGGCCCACGCCGGAGCGCCTCGGCATGGCGAGCGGTCATCCGGGCGTGTGGATCGAAATGCTGCGCCAGCGTGTCGCGGCACGGCTCGGAGCGGCCATGGGCGAGCGGCCCTGGCGGGGGGTGCCCCTGGCGCTCGCGCTGGGCGATCAGGCGGCGATCTCAGAGGCCCAGTGGACCCGCTTCCGCGAACTCGGGATCGTGCACCTGGTGGTGGTCTCGGGCCTCCACGTGACGCTGGTGGGGGGACTCGCCGCCGCGCTGGCCGGGTGGCTGTGGGCGCGCCTGGGTCTTGCCCGGCGGTGGCCCGCACGCAAGGCGGCGATGCCGGTCGCCTTGCTGGCGGCGTGGAGCTACGCCCTGGTGTCGGGCTTCGGCATTCCGGTCCAGCGCAGCGTGCTGATGCTGACGGTGCTCGCCTTGTGCCTCATGCTCGACCGTCGCCTGCGGGTGTCGCGGATGCTGGCCCTGGTGCTCGCCGCGACGGTGCTGTTCGATCCCTGGGCTGTGCTGGCGCCGGGGTTCTGGTTGTCCTTTCTTGCGGTCGGCGTGTTGCTGCTGGCCGGGCTCGCGGGCGCCGCCGAGCGCGCGTGGTTGCCGCGGCTGGCGCTGGCCCTCCGCACCCAGTGGCTGATCGGCATCGCGATGGTGCCGGCCCTGCTGCTGTTCTTTCAGCAGTTCTCGATGGTCTCGCCGATTGCCAACCTGGTTGCCGTGCCGGTGGTCGGGCTGGTGGTGTTGCCCCTGTCACTGCTCGCCATGGTGATCCCGGTGGATGCGCTGCCGGTTCTCGCCGAGCGCGTGTTTGCGGCGCTGATGGCAGGGCTGGATGGCCTCGCAGCGGTCGCGCCGCTGGCGTGGTGGCAGGCCGAGCCGCCCGGCTGGCTGTTGCTGCCCACCGCTGCGGCCTGCCTGTGGTCTGTGCTGCCACGGGGCACGCCGGGCAGATGGCTGGCGCCGGTGGCGCTGCTCCCGGTGCTGGCCTATGAGCCACCGCGGCCGTCGCCGGGCGCCTTCGAACTGACGGTGCTCGACGTGGGGCAGGGGCTCTCGGTGCATGTCAGGACGGCGACCCACGACCTCCTGTTCGACAGCGGTCCGGCGTGGCCCGGAGGCGACGCCGGCGCATCGGTCGTGCTGCCCTACCTGCGTGCAGAGGGGGTCGCAGCGCTCGATATGCTGATCTCCAGCCATCCCGATTCAGACCACGCCGGTGGCGCGGACAGCGTTGCGTCGGGCCTGCCCGTGGCAAGCCGGGTCGGGCAGCCGCCGCTGCCGGGCGAAGCGGCAGCCGCCACGATGGACGACCAGTGCGTCGCGGGGCGCGGCTGGCAATGGGACTCGGTGCGGTTCCGCTGGCTGAGTCCGCCGGCGGGCGCCGACATCGTGTCGGCCTGGTCGCGCAACGACCGCTCGTGCACCCTGTTGATCAGCGGCGTGGGTGGGCGCGCGCTGCTGACGGCCGACATCGAGGCCGCCGCCGAGCGCTGGCTCGTGGAAGCGGGCACCCTGAGCGGTCTCGACCTCGTGGTGGCCCCGCACCACGGCAGCCGCTCATCGTCCAGTGCGGCGCTGGTCGCGGCCCTGGCGCCACGGGTGGTGGTCTTCCCGGTGGGTTACCGCTCCCGTTTCGGTCATCCCCACCCGGAGGTTTGGGCGCGCTGGGCGGCGGCAGGCGCGCGGGGGTACCGGACCGACAGCCAGGGTGCCGTGCGGGCCCGAATCGACCCGGCCGGACTGACCATGCGCACCGAGCGCGGGCAGCGGGCGAGATACTGGCACGGGCGTTGATGGGCGAGCCCGCGGCAGCGAACCGGCCACGGGCCGACGCGCGACTTGCGGCGCCTGGGCGGTTGCACGATACACTCCCTCCCAAAGGTCCGTTCGAGGCCAGGGGGAGAGAGGGAAATGAGTTTGTCGACCTTGCTGGACCGCATCCTCGGTGCCGAGACTGCGGGCCGCCGGCTGGATGCGGAAGTGACGATGCGTGAGCGAACGGTGCAGTGCATGGGCCCGC
Source organism: Rhodocyclaceae bacterium (assembly GCA_020445665.1). Classification (GTDB taxonomy): domain Bacteria; phylum Pseudomonadota; class Gammaproteobacteria; order Burkholderiales; family Rhodocyclaceae; genus Cognatazoarcus. The sequence goes on along the minus strand of JAGRGD010000038.1, from coordinate 5,539 downwards.
ACGGGCTGCACAGAATGGCTTACCGGGAGTGGGGCGACCCGGCCAATCCGCGGGTCTTGATCTGTGCCCATGGGCTGACGCGGAACGGGCGTGACTTTGACACCCTGGCGACTGTCCTTTGCCGGGACTACCGGGTGGTCTGCCCCGATGTGGCGGGGCGTGGTCGCAGCGAGTGGCTGGCAGTGAAGGATGACTACGCGCTGCCTCTCTACGTCTCGGACATGATCACGCTGATCGCCCGCCTTGACGTGGAATCGATCCATTGGGTCGGGACCTCGATGGGGGGCCTGATCGGTATGCTGATCGCCAGCCAGCCGGGCAACCCGATCCACCGCCTGGTGCTCAACGACGTGGGGCCGGTGGTCACGGCGGCGTCGGTGCAGCGCATCGGTCAGTATGTGGGCACGGCTCCGGATTTCCCGGACATCGAATCGGCGGAGACCTACCTGAGAACGGTCTGCGCGCCCTTCGGTGCCCTCACGGACGCCCAGTGGCGGCATCTGACCGAGAACGCCGTTACCCCGCTGGATGGCGGCGGTTTCGCGATGGCCTACGACCCGGGCATCGGCGAGCCCTTCCGCAAGAACCCGGTCACCGAGGATGTGTCCCTGTGGCCGGTCTACGATGCGATCCGCTGCCCCACGATGGTGATCCGAGGCGAGGAATCCGATCTGCTCGAGCGGGAAACCCTGCAGGAAATGGCTCGGCGCGGGCCCTGTGCCCGCACGGTCGAGATCGAGGCGGTAGGCCATGCGCCGATGCTCCTCGACGAGGCTCAGATCAACCTGGTGCGCGGCTTCCTGCTGACGGATTGAGTTCAGCCGCCGGCGGGTTGCCGCGGGTGAGGTCTACTTGATCGGGCGCCCGTTGCGGTCGAGGACCGTGATCTCGGTGTAGTGGGCACCGTCGTGGTCCTCGGGCGTGTAGCCGATCCGCAGGCCACCCACGTCAAAGCCCTGCATGGCGTTCAGCGCGCTGGCGAGGCGCGCGCGCGTGGGTTCCGGACCGGCGCGGCGGATGCCCTCGACCAGCACCTTGGCCATCAGGTAGCCCTCCAGCACGGTGTGGTTCAGGTCGATGCCTTCCTGCGGATGCTCGGCCCAGGCCTTGCGCACTTCCTGGGCGAGGGGGCTGGCGCCCCCGACCGGATCGGGTACCACCTGGGTCACGCCGAGCCCGCGGGCCATCTTGTTGCCGATCCGCTCCGCCACCTGTGGACCGTCGGTGACGGACAGGGCGATCAACTGGGTGGCGGGATTGGCGGGGCGGAACGCCGCGACGAAAGCGGCGCTGGCGGCGGTGTTCGAGACCATGATGACGCCCATTGGCATCGCCTTGGCAATGGTATTGACTGCCGCCGAGACGTCGGTCGAGTTCTTCGTGTAGGCGCCGGTTGCCACCAGTTTCATGCCGGCTTCCTTGAGCGCGGTCTTGGCCCCCTCGAGTCCATCCTTGCCGAAGGCGTCGTCCTGGTAGAACACCGCGACGTCGTTGATTCCCATCGAGTGCATCTGCTGAACCATCGCGCGGACCTCGCTGCCATAGCTGGCGCGGGCGTGGAACAGCAGCGCGGGCGCCGGGCGGCGGAGGTGGGCGGCGCCGGTCCGGGCGCCGACGACCGGGATGCCGGCCTTGTCGATGACGCCGCTGTTGAGCAGCTTGGTGACGTTGCCGGTGCCGACCAGGCCGCAGAGGGCGAGGGGGGCTTCGTTGGCGATGAGCTCACCGACCTGCTTGATCGTCTCGTCGGACTTGTAGGCGTCGTCCCGGGTAACCAGGCGCAGGGTGTTGCCATTGACGCCGCCGCTGGCATTGACCTTGTCGAAGTAGAGCTGGATGCCTGCCCCCACGTGCTTGCCGGTCGGTGCAAGGGGGCCCGAATAGGGGGCGACCTGACCAATGCGGATCTCGGCAGCGGATGCAGCGCCGATGCCGAGCGTGAAGCTCAGGCCGAGGGCGCCGAAGGCACGTGCAAGGGTGAGAAGGCTCATGTTCCAAGCTCCATTCCGGTTGTCTGGCGGCGGTGTCCTGTGCAGGTCCCGAGGGACCGCACGTGTCGACTGGGCCGCGAGCAATGTCGGCGCCTGGCGCTAAAGCTTTAGTCGTACGGTATGGCGGTTGCGGAGCAGGTCACGAGATTGTGTTAATGAAGGTGTCTTGGCATGTGTTCGTCGTGATCTTCCGGCATTTCGGCGTGGACCGCCTCGGCGTCCGGCGACGGATAGTACGGTGCGCCGCAGTCGTCGCAGTACTCGAGCGGGAAGGCGTGTTCGAGCACGACGACATCGGTCACGCCGGCTTCGCGCAGGGTGGCCTCGATCTGGGCCAGCGCGTCGCTCTCCTCGTCCTCGGCGCCGAGCAGGGGCCATACCACGCCGTGCACCACCTCCGGCCGGTTGGCGAGGGTGAAGCCGATGCGGTACTCCTCGAGCTTGCGGTCGTGGAACGGGGCGATGATCGCGCGCAGGCCGGATACCGGCGTCTCGAGGGCCGTGCCGAGGAAGGCAACCGACGCGCTGACCGAGTAGGGGCGGCTCTCCCGGTCGGCCTGGCGGCTGGCGGCGAAGTAGGTCTCGGGCAGCACCACCTCCAGCGCGCAGCCTGGCAGCAGCGGCGACAGGCAGGCGCCGCCCTGGGCGCGCCACTGGTCCAGGCTGTGCTCACGGTTGCCGCCGGGTTCCTGCCAGCGGAACACCGGCGCGCCGCGGGGCACCGCCACCGCTGCGAGCAGGTAGCGGGTGTCGGACAGGAACTGACTGGTCTCCGGCATGCCTTCGGTGTCGATTGCGATGTCCTCGTTGTCGAGGGCAGCCGCGCCGAGTTCGTCGGCCAGGCGCGCCGTGGCGCAGTAGCCCACCGGCAACTGGTCCGGGCTGAACAGGTAATCGGCCACCGAGACGCGCACGTCCTGGGCCAGCACGTGGGCCTGAAGATGCACGCGCAGGTTGGACAGGACGGCCTTGGGCACCGGCGTGGCCGGGATGCGGAAGCGGGACCAGGCGAGGACCGGCGCGGCGATCAGCAGCACGTCGTGCTCGCTCTGCTTCCGGAAGGCCGTCTCGGCGCGGGATTCGACGAAGTCGGCCAGCTCGTCGTAGGCACGCGAATTGGACGGGAAGAGGTGATCCAGCGCCTCGTTGAAGGTGTCCTCGTCGGCGGCCTCGAGCAGGCCATCGACGATCTCGGCAAGCTGCCGCTCCCAGTAGCGGTCTTCCGGACGGCTGCCGGACTCGGCCAGGCCGGTGGCCAGCCAGACGAGCTGCTCGGCATCGCGGGAGAGGCCGCTGCGGCGGCCGAATCGGGATCGTTTCATCGCTGAACCTGCTTTGCTTCGCGGGACGGCCACGGGCCGCCGGGAGGCGGATTGTAGCCGCGGATCGGCCCCGCTCAGTACACGTGCTTGTTGAGGCGGACCTCGTGGAGGATCGTTGCCGAGATTTCCTCGATGGACTTGGCGGTCGATTCCAGCCACTTGATGCCCTCCCGGCGCATCATGCGCTGGGCGGCCTCGATCTCGTGGCGACAATTCTCGAGCGACGCGTAGCGCGAGTTGGGGCGGCGTTCCTGGCGGATCTGGGACAGGCGCTCCGGCGAGATGGTCAGTCCGAAGAGCTTGCTGCGGAAGCGCTGGAGATCGCCCGGCAGCTTGTTGCGCTCGAAGTCCTCGGGGATCAGCGGATAGTTGGCGGCCTTCACGCCGAACTGCATCGCCAGGTAGAGGCTGGTGGGGGTCTTTCCGGAGCGGGAGACGCCGACGAGGATCACGTCGGACTCCTCGAGATCGCTGTCCGAGACGCCGTCATCGTGGGCCAGGGTGAAGTTGATGGCCTCGATCCGGCTCTTGTACTCGAGGCTCTCCGCCATGCCCCGGAAGCGGCCAACGGCGTGGGTCGAGCGCTGCCCGAGCTCGGCTTCCAGCGGTCCGATGAAGGACTCGAACAGGTCGATCAGCATCGCGCCGGTTTCGCGCAGCAGCGTCACCGACTCGCCGGTGACCAGGGTGTTGAAGACGATCGGCCGGACGCCGTCCCGCTCGGTCGCTTCACGGATCGCCCGCGCACAGTCGATCACCTTGTCGAGGTTGTCCACGAAGGGCACGCGGACCTGACGAAAGCGGATGTCCGGAAACTGCGCGAGCAGGCTGTGGCCGAAGGTCTCGGCCGTGATGCCGGTGCCGTCGGAAATGAAGAAGACGGTTCGGGTGTCTGATTGGCTCATTGCGGGAAGCAGGTCACTGTCTGACGGGTTAACCCATGATGTCGGCGGGGGCGCCAACCGGTAGAATCGCCATTTTGCTTTTACAACAACATTTACGGAAGACCCTCCCCATGACTCGTCTAGTCATCCCCTTCAAAGAGTTGCGCATGTCCGACGTGGAGCAGGTCGGCGGCAAGAACGCCTCGCTCGGCGAGATGATCAGCCAGCTGCCGGCCAGCGTCCGGGTGCCCGGTGGCTTTGCCACGACCGCTGCGGCCTATCGTGACTTCCTCGAGCACGAAGGCCTCGCCGCCCGCATCCAGGGCGCCCTCGAGACCCTTGATGTCGATGACGTCGATGCGCTCGCGAAGCGTGGCGCCGAGATCCGCGGCTGGATCGTCGATACCCCCTTCCCGCCGCAGCTCGAAGCCGAGATCAAGGCAGCCTACGAGAAGCTGACCAGCGAAGGGGAGGGCAGTTTCGCGGTGCGTTCCTCGGCCACCGCCGAGGATCTGCCGGATGCCTCGTTTGCCGGCCAGCAGGAGTCCTTCCTCAACATCCATGGCTACGAGAACATCCTGCACGCCATCAAGGAGGTGTTCGCGTCGCTCTATAACGATCGCGCCATCGCCTATCGCGTCCACAAGGGCTTCACCCACGCCGAGGTTGCCCTCTCGGCCGGTGTGCAGCGCATGGTGCGCTCCGACATCGGCGCCTCGGGTGTGATGTTCACGATGGATACCGAGTCGGGTTTCAATGAGGTGGTCTTCATCACCGCCTCGTATGGGCTCGGAGAGACCGTGGTGCAGGGCGCCGTGAACCCGGACGAGTTCTACGTCCACAAGCCGACCCTGGCGCTGGGCAAGCCGTCGGTGATCCGCCGCAACCTCGGCTCGAAACTGATCAAGATGGTCTTCTCCGAGAACCGCGCCGCCGGCCGCTCGACCTCGACGGTGGATGTGCCCGAGAAGGATCGCAACAGCTTCTCGATCACGGACGCCGATGTGCTCGAGCTGGCCCGCTACGCGATGACCATCGAGGCCCACTATGGCCGGCCGATGGACATCGAGTGGGGCAAGTCCGGCGATGACGGCAAGATCTACATCCTGCAGGCGCGGCCCGAGACGGTGAAGAGCCAGCAGTCCGGCAACGTCATGGAGAAGTACCGCCTCAAGCAGTACGGCAAGCGGCTCACCCACGGACGCGCGATCGGCCAGAAGATCGGCGTCGGTCCGGTGCGGGTGATCGAGTCGGCGAGCGAAATGAACCGCGTTCTGCCCGGTGACGTGCTGGTGACCGACATGACCGACCCGAACTGGGAGCCGGTGATGAAGCGCGCCAG
>JAGRGD010000288.1 GCA_020445665.1 Rhodocyclaceae bacterium | reverse complement strand
CCTCGTCGCCCAGTACGCCAACGATCCGTTCAACGTCAGCTTCACCATCCCCACCGACAGCCCGGACCGCGACTACTTCACCCTCTCCCTCGGCGCCTCCGCCGTCATGCCCCACGGCTTCGCCGCCTTCATCAACCTCGACACCGCCCTCGGGCTCGCCGACACCAACAGCTACGCCATCACCCTCGGCGGGCGAATGGAGTTCTGATTCCTGCTGCGTGCAGCGGAGGGGCCGGCCTTGCCGGCCCCTATTTCGTTGAACCGGAGTACGGGCGCCTGCGACCCATGGTCAGGAGGCGCCCGCGCGGCGCCGTCATCAACAGGAGAGCCCCATGGAAACCGCCCGGATCTACGCCATCGTGACCCTCGTGGCCGTTGCGGCCCTCGCCATCGCCACGGCCTTCGTGATGTAGGCCACGGCCCGCGGGAGACGGAGGAAACCCGGACCGACGGGTTCCGCGACTCACGGGACAGGATGCACCGAAACACCCCACAGGAGATGAACATGAACACCCGCAAACTGATCGCCTCGAGCCTCTTCGCCGCCTTCGCGACCGCGGCGGCCCATGCCGGTGGCGATGTCATCTACTACAACGCCGACGAGCGGCCGGACCCCGCGATGGTGGCCCGGATTCTCGGCGGCGCCCCGGTGATGCGCGCAGCCGAGGTACCGGCACCGACCGTACGCACCCGTTCGATCCGCACCCGCTCGATCCAGTTGCTCGAGACCAGCGAGCCGGCGCCCCAGATGGTGGCCGCGGCGGAGCCCAGCACCTATGCGCCCGCCCCGGTGGCTGCCGAACCGGCGCCCGATGGCCTTGCCCTGCCGGTGCAGTTCGCTTTCGACTCGGCCGACCTGGCGCCCAACGCCACCTTCCAGCTCGATGCCGTCGCCGAAGGCATCCGGATGGCCGGGAGCAGTGTCCGGGTGGTCATCGAGGGCCATACCGATGCGGTCGGCTCCGACGACTACAACCGCCGTCTGTCCCATGCCCGCGCCCAGGCCGTGAAGCAGTATCTGATCTACCGCCACGGCATCACGGCCGAACAGCTGGTGGTCGAGGGCCACGGCGAGGCCAACCCGATCGAGCCTGGCAACCCCTTCGCGGCGCGCAACCGTCGGGTCGAGTTCCGTGCGGCCCGCGGCTGAGCGGCCGCCGTCGATGCGGGCCCTGCTCGGGGTGATCCTGACCCTCGCCACGCTGCCCGCCCTGGCGGGCACCGAGCTGATCGAGGAGGTGGAGGCGCCGCCAGTGGCCCGCGAATTGCCCCCCGAGACCTCGGGGCGGGTGGCGAGCTTCACCCGCAGCACGCTGCAGGTTGGCTGCGAGGGCGCTACCTCGCGGGCCTGCCGTCGGGCCAGCACCGACGTACAGATCGGCCACATCACCCGCATCAACGAAGCCTCGGGCGGCACCGCGATCCAGGAGACGCTGATCGGCTCCGCCCGCTGATTCGCGGCTTCTCCGCCAGAACGGCCCGGCCATCACCGGGCCGTCTTCACGTCCACGGCCACGCCGCCAACTGCGTCACGCTCGCCCCACGAGGGCCGGCCACCACTTGAACCTGTGCCGGGGCGGCCGGCGACCCATGTAGCAAGCGGGCCGCCCCGGCCCCACCCCGACAGTCAGGAGAGCACACCATGAAGATCACGACCTCCATCCTCACCGGCATGTTCCTGTGCGGCGCCCTTGCCAGCGGCGGCGCCTGGAGCGCCGACTCGGAGACCGCCGACCTGCCCGAGAACATCCTCGCCAAGATGGCGCGCTACAAGGCCAAGCGCTTCAACGACGAGAGCGACAAGTCCTTCCTCGAGCGCCGCCGGGGCGACCAGATCGGCAGCTGCGGCGGGCTCAACGTGGGCAACGTCACCGCCGGCCGCGGCGGCCGCATGCCGCGCCAGGTCACCGTCGTGATCTCGGGCGACGTCATCAACGCCAACAACAAGTGCAACTGAGGGAGACCACCGTGAGACTGGGACGCACGCTGACCACCCTCGCCCTCGCCGCCGCGACACTCGGCGGCTGCGCGACGGTGGATACGAAGGGCCCCGTGATCCAGGCCGCCGAAGAGATGAAGGCCGGCCCGCAGAACAAGCCCTACCGCACCATTACCGGCTTCACCCCGGCGCTGCAGTGCATGGACAACACGATGATCGTGTATGGCGTGCGCGACCTGTCGCTGCTGGTGGAGGACCTGGTGGACGCCACCAAGAAGGTGGACGCCGGCACCAAGGACATGCTGGTCAGCGCGGTCTCGGCGATGAGCCGGCGCAGCCGCTCGATCCGCCTCGTGACCTTCGGCGCCGACGCCGGCAACCTGGCCAACTTCCTGTTCAACGCCGAACAGAAGGGCGCCTACACCGAGATCCCCGACTACGACATCCGCGGCTCGATTTCCCAGTTCGACGACAACCTGGCCAAGAAACAGATCGACGGCGCGCTGGGCATCAGCCGCATCGGCATCGGCGCGGCCCGCTCGGGCAGCGTGTCGATCCTCGGCCTCGACCTGACGATGATCTCGACCAAGGACTTCTCGGTGATCCCCGGCGTGACCGCCAACAACCAGGTGATCATCTTCAAGGAAGGTGACGGGGTCGACGGCGAGGCGGAGTTCAACAAGTGGGGCATCAACTTCAGCCTCACCCTGACCCGCAACGAGGGCAAGGCCCAGGCGCTGCGCAACCTGGTCGAGCTGGCCGCCATCGAGCTGGTGGGCAAGGTCAGCAAGACCCCGTACTGGAAGTGCCTCGGCGCCGACGGCAGCAACCCGGCGATCCAGAAGGAGGTCAGCGACTGGTTCTACACGATGGCCGGCGACGGCAGCCTCTACACCTACATGCAGCAGCAGTTGCGCATGCGCGGCTACTACAACGGCCCGGTGGACGGCGGCGATCACCCCACCTTCATGCGCGCCATCGTGCAGTACCGGGAGGTGCTCGGCCTGTCGGCGGAGGCGAAGCTCGACCAGGAGTTCCTGATGGCCTACCTGGAGGCGGACCATGTGCTGCTGGCGGCCCAGTTCCCGCCGCCCAAGCCGATCGCGGCGGGCTACACCTCGCCCCTGCAGATCGACGTGATCTCGGCCAGCGGGATGCAGCGCTTCAGTCCGGGCGATGCGGTGGACATCGAGGTGCTGACCAACCGGGACGCCCACGTCTATTGCTACCTGCAGGACGAGACGGCGCAGGTCCAGCGCTTCTACCCGAACCGCTTCAAGCGCGACTCCCTGCTGCAGGCCGGCCACGCGCTGGAGATGCCGGGGGACATGAAGTTCCGCTTCGTCGCCAACCACAAGCGCGTCACCGAGACGGTCGCCTGCTTCGCCACCGAGCAGGACGTGATGGGCAAGCTGCCCCCGGTCGTCGCCGGCAGCGACTTCAGCCCGATCCGGGGCATCACCCTGGACCACGTCCGCACGGCCTATGCGAAGGCGGCCGGCGGCCAGATCGCGGAGGGATTCTTCCATGTCAGCTTCCGATAAGCGCCTGCCCCTGGGGCTCGCCCTCGCCACCGCGTCGTGCCTGGCACTGGCCGGGATGGGCCAGACCACGCTGCCGGTGCCGGCCACCGACCCGGGTGTCGCGGTCGGCCCCGGCATCGGCAAGGTCCAGCTGCGCTGCTGGCAGCAGGGCCGCCTGCTGTTCGACACCCGCAGTCTCGAGGCGATGCCTTCGGTGCCCGGCTCGATGGTGGCGTTGAAGGGCGAGACCGCCAACGGCCCGCTTCAGGTCATCAACCTCGCGGACGCGGTCTGCCTGGTGCTGCCCAACGACGGCGTGCCGGCCGACACGCTGCGCCGCCCCTGAGGCCGGCATGGCAATGCCGCTTCCCCGCGCGCTCGTCGCCCTCGCCACCGCCGCATGGCTCGTCGCCGTCACCCCGGCCACAGCCGGCGGCGGCGCCGTGTTCGAGAGCCGCGCGGTGGGCGCCTTCGACCGCATCGACCTCGACGGCCCGGCCGACCTGGTGTTCACCAGCGGGGACCGGCACGCGGTCGTGGTGGAGGCAGAGCCCGCACTCCAGGCGCGGATTCGTGTCCGCACCGCGGGTGGCAGATTGCACTTCGACTACGGCGCCGCGCCCCTGCAGACCCGCCACGCGCTGCGCTTCCACGTCAGTGCACCGCGGCTCGACGCGCTGTCGACCCGCGGCAGCGGCGACGCCCACCTGGGGCCGATGGCCCCACCTGCCTTCACCCTTGCGGCCGAAGGCAGTGGCGACGTACACCTCGAGGCGATCGACACCGCCCGCCTCTCGATCGCCCACCAGGGCGCCGGCGACCTGCGCGTCACCGGCCGCTGCGGACGACTCGCGGTCGCGGCGGATGAATCGGGCGAACTGGACCTGGCCCGACTGGCGTGCGACGAGGCCAGCATCCACCTGGACGGCAGCGGCGACGCCCGCGCCCAGGTCCGCGAGCGGCTCGACGCCACCCTCAGCGGCAGCGGCGACCTGATCGTGATCGGCCGTCCCCAGGTGGCGGCCCGAACCCTCGGTGTCGGCGAGCTGCGCTTCGAGGCGGCGCCCGCCGGGGCACGGTAGACCGCGAGCCCCGTCCGACATCGCCGCCGTTGCCGGCGGCACCCCCGTTCGCTGCAACTGGCGGTCACCCGGCCAGCGCGGCAGAATGGGAATTCCATAGGCCTTCCGCCCCCCGCGGCGCCGTCCACCGTGCCCTGTCCCCCAAGCCGACTGCCGATCTCCCTCGCCTTCGCCCTGATCACGGCCAGCGCCGCGGCCCAGAGCACACCGGACGAGGCACTCATCGCCGACATTCGCGACAGCGTTGCCCATGACCTGGATGCCGCCGAACTGGGGCCGATCTACGGCGCGATGGTCTCGATCACGACCGCACCCGAGATCTCGGCCGCCACCTATCGGGTCCGCGACGACGAGGCGCCACCGACGATGCGCCTGTACAAACTGCCCCTGAACTGGACGCTGCCCAGCGACGATCCGGACTGGGCACCGTACGTGCAGACCAGCCTCGGCTTCATGGAGATGAGCAGCGAGATGGACGTCCTGGGCGAGCGGATCCTCAGCAGCTGGCGTGCCTACGGCGGCTCGGTCGGGCTGGGCGCGCGGATGGGGCAGGGTCCGCTGACCTGGATCGGCCTGGCTTCCGTCGGCCTGATCCAGATCGAGAACCGCGCCCGCTACGACGGCACGATCGGGCAGACCCTCCTAAAGCCGGTCTTCGAGGGGCTGCTGTTCGACTGGGACGCCACCGCCCACAAGACCGGCCTCGCGATCGGTGCCGACTACGAGCGGGACTTCGCGGTCTGGCGCATGGTGGCCCGGGGCCGGCTCAGCACCATGCGGGTCAAGACCTTCAGCACCTCCTCACCCGCCGTCGAGTTCGCCTCCACGGGCTCCGCCCTGACGCTGCACACCGATCACAGCCGGCCCTTGCCGTTCGCGGTCGGCGGCTATCCGGCGCGGGTCCATGTGCGCAGCGGCGCGACGGCCTACCTCGGCTCGAATCGCGCGGCGCTGGGCTTCGATCGGTATCTGGAGCTGGGCGGCGGCCTGGAGATCGACGTCTCGGGTGAAGGGAGCGCGGTCGACGCGGTACATCTCTCGGCCCTCGGGATCTGGGGGCCGGACGTGGTCGGCTGGAGCCTGTCGGTCAGCTTCGGCTTCTGAGCGCCGCGGCGCGGACGATGCTCAGCGCAGTCCGCGCAGGCCCAGCCCGAGACTGGCGCAGTGGCCGCCGGGGTCCGTCTGGAAGCAGAACTCGCCCATCAGGCTGCTGCTCTCCCAGGGAATCTGCAGACGGTTGGTGTCACGGGCAACCGCGATCCTGACCCGCTTGAAGAGTTGCTCGACGGGCAGACCCGGGGTGCCGATGTGGTCGAGCAGGTGCTTGGTGTAGAGACTGTTGTCGTAGTTCTGGCCATCCATCGCGATCGAGCCGGGCGCCGTCGAGAAAGCCACGACCGTGCCATTGGGCGCCTGGACACGCGCCAGACCGGAGTTGGGCACCGCGCCGCGCAGGCGGATAACGCGGCCGTCGGCGGTCTTGAAACCCGCCGTCTTGTACGGGTTGTTGCGGCAGGCGTCGAGGATCAGGATGTTGGTGCCTTCCTGCATCGTCCCGAGTTGTTCCACCAGTTCGCTCATGTCAGCGCTCTTGCGGGCGATATCGTCGTCGCCCGAGATGTCCTCATTGACCGGAATCAGGTAGTTGCGGCCCTCGACCTGGGCGCCATGGCCGGCGTAGTAGAGGAGGCGGACCTGGCTGCGGCGGGCGACGATCGAGAACTGGCGGATGGCTTCGAGCATCTCGCCCAGGTCGGCGTTCTCCCGCTTGATGACCTGGAACCCGAGCTGTTCGAGGGCCGCGGCGACGGCGCGGGCATCATTGACCGGGTTCTTGAGGGGCGCCTGGCGGTATTCGGCGTTGCCGATCACCAGGGCGACGCGCCCCGGATCGGTGACGGCCGCGGCGACGCCGGCCAGCGACATCAGCACGGCCGCGACCAGCCATCGCCGCCACCCGTCCCGAATCCAGCCCGTCGCCATGTCGATCACCCCCCCGCTTCCATGCCGGTCCGGCTATTGCGCGACACCGTGACCAGCTCGACGATCGGATTGCCCTCGAGCGCGGCCTTGGCCGACGACAGCTCGTGCTCCGGCACATACACCAGGTAGATGCCCAGTTGACCGGGCCCCCCGGCCAAAGTGCCGCCGATCCGCACCAGGGTCTCGCGGATCTCCCGCTCGAGCGCGTCGGACTTGAAGACGACCTCGAGGGCAGGCCCGGAGACGATCTCGCCCGAATTCACCGAGCGGAATCGCTCGTACTCCGACTTCAGTTCGCCCTGCTGATTGACCAGCAGCGCGATCACGCCGAACTGCACCGCCACGACGGCGGCTGCGCCGGCGAGCGCAGGTGTCAGGCTGAAGCGCTCGAGCCAGGCCGACAGGGTGGCCATCAGGCCGCCCCCGGTCTGCGCCTGGGGCGCTCGCCGGGTGTGCGCCGTTTCCTGGCCGTGACGCACCCGGGCCAGCAAGCGATCGAAGCCCTGGCTTGGTGCAAATTCGGGCTCCGACTCGCGCATGCGGGTCTGCAGCGACTGCATCCAGCCCAGTTCGGCCTGCCACTCCGGGTTGGCGGCCAACTGGCGCTCAACCCACTGGCGATCGCCATCTTCGAGCGTGCCGTTCACATACCAGGGCAGCAGCTCGTCGAACTGTTGCCTGATTTCATCCTTGATCATCTGGCGGTCCTCCGCAAGCCCTACTCGCGCTCGAGCAGAAGACGCAGGCAATTCCTGATCTTCTGTCGCGCGTGGAAGAGCCGGGTCTTCACGGTGTTCTCGGGTACGGACTGCACCTCGGCGACCTCTTTCAGCGTGTAGCCTTCGTAGAACACCAGGTGCAGGCATTCACGGTGGTCGTCGCTGAGCTTGCCCATGCAGTGCTGCACGCCTTCCCGGCGTTGCTTCTGGGCCAGCACGTCGAAGGCAGTTTCGCCATCCGAGGGCATTTCCTCATCGAGTTCTTCATGGTCCGGCTTGCGCGAGCGCAGCGCGGTGAGCACCTTGTAGCGGGCGATGCCGAGCAGCCAGGAACTGAATCTGGACTCCCCGCGAAAGCGGTCCGGGTGCTTCCAGACCTCGTGCATCGTATCCACCACGATCTCCTCCGCCAGCGATGCGTCGCGTATCCGGTTGAGCGCAAACGCGTAAATGCGCCTGCTGTATCCGTCGTAAAGGGTGCGAATGGCATCCTCGCTCCCCTTCGCAACGGCCTTGAGAAGTTCAAAGACCTCTTCGTTGTCCAGTTCCATGAAGCTCTCGTGATTTAAGTCGCAGCGTGTTCCCGCCAGGTTCAAAGCAATTTGCCCGCTTCCGGGCAGACCCAATCCTACTGCATTGGCCGGGACAGGATTGCTGCCGGAGCCCGCACGAAGCCCGTGCGACACCGACGACCCACCGCCAGCGGGCCGCAATCGACACCCCGGGGAGCGTCCGCCCCAGGGTCTTTGGACATCGGCATGGCGGATCGCGCCAGACAAATGCCCACAGACCCTAGCGATTCGCGGCGATGACGCTGCGCGGCACGAAGAGGAAGTCGCCCGACTCGTGGCCGGCAAACTTGAGCGGCGCGTATTCCGGGCGCTGCTCGATCTGGAAGCGGCTGGCCTGGTCGAGCACCCGCGCCGCCACCTCGCGGTAGAGGCGCTGGGCCTCCATCGCGTCGGTGTTCTCGCCCAGCACGTCCAGGAAGGTGCGGGCGAACACCGAGTGCTTGCCGCCGCCGCCGTCGAGGACCGGCTGGACGCCGCCGGAGGTCAGCACCGTGCGGGCACGGGCATTGACCATCGCCTTCAGCCAGCGCGCTCGCGCCTCGTCCGACATGCCGCTCTCGAGCTGGCCGATCGACGAGCGGGTCAGGGTGCCCGAATAGCAGGAATCGGCGACGACGATGGCGTGCTTGACCGAGATGGCGTTGAGGAAGTCCGTGATCGAGACGTTCGAGATCCAGTTCGCGTCGCTGTTCGGTTCTGCGTCCACCGGCAGCCAGTAGCCGCGCAGGTTGGCGCGGTCGATCTCGCCGTGGCCGGCGTAGTAGATCAGCAGGTTGTCCTTCTCGGTCAGGTCCTGGCGAAGCTTGTTCAGTGCCGAGAGGATCTGATAACGGGTGGCGTTGGTCAGCAGCGTGACCTCGAAACCGTATTTTTCCTCCAGCAGCTTGCCGACCGCGCGGGCGTCTTCGACCGCGGTCTCGAGCTTGGGCAACAGGCCGTACTGCTCGTTGCCGATCACCAGCGCGTGGTAGCCGCCGAACTCGACGGCGCTGAGGTAGCGCGCCGGCTCGGGCGCGGGTGCCGGCTCGACACCGCCCTCGGGCACCAGCACGAAATCGAGTGTGGCCTTCTTGCCCTGACGATCCACCGCGACGAGGCTCACCGGCGTCTTCTCGCGCAACAGCGCGACCTCGGTCTTGAACAGCCCGTTGTCGTCGGCGGCCAGGCTGAGGTCGTTGATCGTGAACGACAGCAGGCCCGCAGGCGCGGTGACCTTGCCGACGATCTCGCGCTTCTCGACCCGGCCGCGAATCCGGATCTCGGCCGGCCCCCGGGTCAGCACCGCGGCGGGATCGATGAGCTGGATGCTGGGCGGCGCCAGCGCAACCGTCGGGGTCGCCGCCCGCTCCTTCGTATCGCGGGCCTCCAGCTCCGCCAGCTTCTGGCGGGTGTCCCTGGCCTCGCCCTCGATGCGGGCGATCTCGTCCCGCTGGCGGGCGAGCTCGTCCTCGCGCAGCGACAGCTGCGCCTGCAGCTTGCGCATCTCGGCGCCAGCCTCGGCGCGGCCGGCCTGGCGCTGCGCTTCGAGGCGGGTTCTCAGCTCGGCAATGCGCCGCTCATCCTCGCCGGCGCTGAGCCGACGCGCCTCCAGTTCGCCTTCGCTGTCCGCGAGCCGGTTGCGCGCGACCTGCAGCTGTTCGCGCAAGGCCGTGGCAGTACCCTCAAGCGTTCGCAGCTGGGCCTGCGACTGTTGCAGGCTGGCGTTGAGCCGCGTCACCTGATCGGCCCGCTGGGCAAGCTGGGATTCCCGCTCCTGGAGGCGTTGCCGCAGGTTGTCCACCTGGGCCTGGTTGCCGGCATCCTGTGCCCGCCGGATGCCCTGCTCGAGGGATTGCAACTCCTTGCTGGCATCCCGCCGCTGCTGCTCGAGGGCCTCGCGCGCCGACTCGAGCTGGCGCCGGGTGGCGTCCAGCTCGTCGCGCAGGCGCTGGATCTCCTGCGAGCGGGCGAGGCTGTCGCCAGCGTCGAGGGCGATGGTTTCACCCAGCCCCGCTGCCTCGCGGTAGAGTTCGATCGCCGTGACCGGGTCCCGATCGACGCCCAGCCCCTGCTCGTATAGATGCCCCAGGTTGATCCTTGCCCGGGAGAAGCCCTCGTCCGCCGCCTTGCGGTACCAGCGCGCCGCGGCGGCGTAGTCGGGCGCAGCACCGCCCAGGCCCCGCTCGTAGATCTCACCGACGTAGGTCTGGGCCTCAGGGTCGCCGTCCTCTGCCTTGGTCATCCAGACCTTGAGCGCGGTATCCACATCGGCGCGGTCGTAGACCACGTACTCCCCCCCGCGGATGGCGCACTCGGCGGCGTTCAGCTTGGCCGGCCGGCGCGCGCTGAGATAGGTCATCTGGGCGCCGAGCCGGCGCACCTGCCCGGGCAGAAGGCAGTCCACCATCATCAGGTCTTCGACCGCCTTGACCGCTGCCGCGCTGACCGCATCGGCGGCGTGTGCGGCAAATTGCGGCAGACAGGCCGCGAGGCAGCCGAGCAGCCAGCGGCCAGGGGCAGAGCCCGGCGAAATTGGGATCTTCATCGTGTCCTCCCGTGGCATCCGGTCGCCACGCATGGCCGGCCGCGACCGACACATGCCGGAAGCCGCCGGGGTTCTGTTCCTGAGTCGGCCGTTTCGGGCAGAGGGTTCAAATCGCCCTCTTGACGATGGCATTCGTCATGACCCGGACGGCCCACCGCTGGCGGGGATTTCGCCAGGCGCTCACCTTCGGCCGTGTGGAAATATGACGGACCTTCAGCTACGCTCCGATCTGATTTAAGGCAAGTCCACGACAATTTACCAACAGGGGGTCATGATGAATAACACGGATAGCGCGGTAGCCGTCCTGGCGCGCACATCGCTCGCTGCACTGGCCGCCTCCGTCTGCGCGACGGCAGCCCACGCCCAGGCGCCCGGCCCGAGCCCGATCGACGGACTGCTCTCGGGCCTGCCGGGCCTCACGGCGGTCCAGCGCTCGGCCGGCGGCGTCACCGAGAGCATCTGCCCCTTCCTCCCCACCCCCGAGGGCCTCGGCAGTGGCGAGGCCCGCCTCTCCGACACCTGCACCCGTCTCGTCGTCTCCGCCCTGAGTG
>JAGRGD010000287.1 GCA_020445665.1 Rhodocyclaceae bacterium | reverse complement strand
CCGAGGACGGCAGCTACCTGGGCATGCCGGAGGCGTTCAGCGCCGAGGCGGTGGCGCGGCTGGTGAATGCGTTCCCGCGCGCCGGCCAGGCGCTGGTGGATGCCTACCGGGCGGAGATGTTCACCGGCACGGGGCCGGCGCTGGGAAACTGAAGGCGGCGGCCCGCCACTACGCCGGCGGCGGGCCACCGGACGAGGCGCGGCAGGTGCGCGAGTGGGTGGCCTCGCTGATGCAGCTGGGGGTGAGCGAGGCGGACGCCCGGGCCTACGTGGGCGCGCCCCCGCCGCCGCCGGCCGAGTTCGGCGTGTGGCCGGAGAACTGGCCGGCGGTGCAGGTGTTCATGGCGATGCAGACGCAGTGGCGCCGCAACGCCATGACCGGCCGCCGCGAGGGGCTGATCTACGAGGCGCTGGACCGGGTGATGCGCTGGTGCGGCGTGGCGCCGGAGGCCGAGGCGGACTGCTTTTCGCGGGTGGGTGTGATGGAGCGCACGGCGCTCGGGGTGTGGGCGGGGCGGGGTCGCTAGGGCTTCTTCTCGACCTCGTCCCGCAGCGATTCGATGGCCATCACGACGCTGTTCAGCGCGGAGCAGATGCGCTCTGTCGAGTACCGAGTCATCAAGCCCTGGTAGGCGATTGCCGCCAGCAACTCACGCTGATCCCCTCCGGTCAGCATGAACTCCACATCCTTGAGGGCGTCGTCGAGCGTCGGGGGCTCGTGGTCGAGGCGCCGGCCGGATTCCGGCCTCTGCGCCCGCCCCAGCGCCTGATATTGGGTCTGGGATTCTTCTATCTGCCGCATTGCCCTGCCTTCGGACTCTGCGAACAGGTCGTAGACCGCGCAGGACAGGGTCTGCGAGATTGCTGACAGCTTGGCCGCGTCGGGCCACTGCTTGCCAGTCTCGATGCGGCTGATGTCGCCGCTGTTCTTGTAGCCGACGGCCAGGGCCAGGTCGAGCTGTGACAGCCCCGCCTGCTCCCGCCGCCGCCGAATCGCGCTGCCGAGTTCGATCATCCCGCCATATTTGTTTTGTATTGCTCTTGACGCAATTCGTTTGCGGCACTACGATTGCTTTTAACGCAATCAGAGTGGGCGAAACGCATGAGCAAGATCAGGGCGGCACGGGTGGCGAAGGGCCTCACGCTGCGGCAGGTGGCGGATATGTCGGGGCTGGATCCGAGTTCGGTGTCTCGCATCGAGCGCGGCCTGCTCGGCACGCGCCCCGATTCGGCGCGGCGCCTGGGCGCCGTGCTGGGGATCGACGCTGCGGACATCGTTCTCATGGAGCGCAACGGAGCGGCGGAAGCCGTGGAGGAGAAGTCAGCATGAACAAGACCAACATGCCCACGCCGTTCGAGTGGGGCGAAGTGCAGTTGTCGGAAACGGTGTTGATCGATGACGTTCCGTACCCGACCCGGCGTGCGATCGGCGAGTGCCTGAAGTACGAGTTTCCACAACAGGCAATCGCAAAGATTCTGGAGCGAAATCCGCACATCGAAGAGCACTCAGTTGTAGTCAACCTGACTAGTACTGACGGGAAGAAATACGAGACCAACGTCTACCACCCGATCGGCCTTCTGCTGATCGTGATGGAGTCCGGCCAGCCCGCTGCCCACCGCCTCAAGCGTGCGATTGCCGAGTTCGTTTGGCACTTCGCCGGTCCGCAGACCCGGGAGACCACCGAGGCGACGGCTCGCGAGAAGCTGCGCGACGTGCGCCTGCGCAACGCGGGCCACGTGATCTCGATGATCGCCCGGGCCGACCGCATCAAGGAGCCGCGGATTCGTCACCGGGCCCTGCGCTTCGTGGACGTGGCGCTTGGCGGGTCGATGGGTATTCCGGAGCAGTTCGAGCTGTTCCAGAAGGAGAGATGACATGGTCTCCAGTCTGCAAGTGGATGACGTCATCGACCCCGACGACCAGGTCGAGCTGGCCGATGGTTCGTGGATTGGCGAGCGGGGCGTGGTGAAGATGATGTTTGCCGCCCTGCACCACAACCCGCCCGGCGAAGGTCGAGAGAACGCCAAGGCGTCATGCGAGCTGGTGCTTCGTGCCGCCCGGGCGGCAGGCTACGCAAAGTCCGATCTGATCTCGCTGCTGCTGAACCGGGACGAGCACGAGGGGCGTTTCGCGGACGAACTGGCCCGCGCGCTCGAGGACGGGCGCATCGACAGCACCGAGGCCGAGCGGCTGCGGCGCTGGGCGCTGGCGGCGGTGGTGTCGCTGGTGGATCTGGTGGCGCGCATCGAGGCGATGGCGGATGACTAGGGCCAACGCCGGCCGCCGCCGCGCGATCAAGGATCGGCCGCCGCTCAAGGTGCAGGACAACGTGCCGCCGGGCGCGCGGGTGGTGCTGCCCCAGCGGGCGTTGAAGGCGTTCGGGATCCTGATGGGGCCGGACGCGATCGAGCGGCTGAAGAAGATCAAGAAGGAGCAATCGCGATGAGGGCCTGGCTCGAGGGGCTGGCCTTCGTGGTGGTGTGGATGG
>JAGRGD010000037.1 GCA_020445665.1 Rhodocyclaceae bacterium | reverse complement strand
GGTCTCGTTGCCGTCCACCGTCTCGGTGCGGTGGCGGTGGACCTGGGTGGTCTCGTCCCGGTCGATGGTCTTGCGGCGGTCGTTGCCGACCCACTTGTCCTCGTCGTGCTCGACCTCGGTGAGCTGGTCCTTCTCGGCGTGCAGCCAGAGCTGCTCCTCGCCGGCCTTGTCCTCGAAGCGGATGGCGTTGGCGTTGCCATAGGCGCCGCCCTGGCTGGAGCGGGTGAGCACGCCGGTCTGGGTCTTGTTGCCGGGCAGGTCCCAGGGGGGCATCTGATCGGCGTTGTAGACGCGACCGGTGATCAGGGGGCGGTCGGGGTCGCCCTCGATGAACTCGATGACCACTTCCTGGCCGATGCGGGGCACCGACATCATGCCGAAGTTCTTGCCGGCCCAGGGATGGGAGACGCGGATCCAGCAGGAGGTGTTCTCGTCCATCTGACCGTAGCGGTCCCAGTGGAACTGAACCTTCACGCGACCCCATTCGTCGGTGTAGATCTCTTCGCCGGCGGGGCCGGTCACGACGGCGGTCTGCAGGCCCTTGACGATCGGGCGCGGGGTCGTGCGCGCCGGGCGGAATTGCTGGTCGGTGGCCAGCGCGGTGAACTGGCAGTCGTAGGTGGCGCCCTTGACCGGCTCGTCCGATTCGTAGCCTTCGATCTGGCAGATGAAGGCGCTGCGGGTCAGCAGGTACTCGCGGTTCTGGTCGGCGCGGGGGTGGTCGGTCAGGGCGAACAGGCAGCCGGTGGCGATGCCGCGCGCGTTGGTCACGCCGTCGACCAGCTCGAAGCCGCTGTGGGCCTCGTCGCGGCGGGTCTTGACGTAGACGTCGCCGTCGCCCTTCTCGTAGTACTCGCCGGGGAAGTCGAAGACCTCGTAGTCGGCGTGCTCGTGCTTGCGCTGCATCAGGGTGCTGGCTTCGAGCTTGACGCCGGGCTTCTTGAAATCGTAGTCGGTATGCACGAAGCGGCCGGGCTGCACCTCCCGCTGGAAGCGCCACTGGGCGATGTGCTCGACTTCGGTGCGGGCGATATTGCGCGGCCGCACGAAGGGCACGCTGGCGTATCCGGGGAAGGGGTTGTGGGCAGCCAGGGAGTCGGCCAGTACCAGGGTGTTCTTCTTGCCGCTGTACTCGAAGAAGGTATAGATGCCCTCCTCCTCGAGCAGGCGCGAGACGAAGGCGTGGTCGGTCTCGCGATATTGCACGCAGTACTTGCGCACCGGGTAGGTGGCGGTCAGGCGGTCCTCGAACTCGGCCGTGGCGTGGTCGGCGAAGACCTGCTTGACGATCTCGGGCACGGTGAGGTGCTGGAAGATGCGGCAGTCCGAGGTGCGCGTCAGGAACCAGGTCCAGGGCCGGACGGTGGCCTGATAACGATGGAAGCGACCGTGCATGCCGGCCTGGGCGAAGCGGGTAACGTAGCCGGCGAAGTCGCGCGGGGATTCATCGGGCAGGCGCAGCGTGATCGTGATGTTCTTGGCCAGGATCGCGTCGGGGTCGATGGCCGGATTCTCGGACAGGCACTCGAGGGAAAACTCGGGAATGCGCGAGAGCGTCTCCTCCGCTTCCATGCGGTAGAAGAGCAGGACGTCCTCGCCGAGTGGCGTGGTCAGCTTGTAGGCGCGCGGGCCGGCCATGGGCGTGTTCTCCGGGAGTGTCGGCTGGCGTGGGACGCGAAGCGCACGCGCGTTCGATCCTGCCAGGACCGCGATTCTAATGCGTGCCGTCGTCATTCTGGCGGCCCAAGCATTAAATCTCATGTCACCCCGTTGTCATTATAACGGGGGATCGCGGGAAAGCCCTTGTGCGGCGCGGGAAGTGTCTGAAATCTCTTGAAACAAAGAGGTTTTTCAGGTTGTCGAGGGGGTCAGATCGGCGGTTGGTTGACGCCTACGAGCGGTGTGTTGCCCAAGGGGGATGGCGCGACCAACTGGGGTGTCTGCGGCCCGGCCCGGCGGTCGTGGTTGCGGTCGACGAGTGTCGCTGCGCTGGCGAACAGCTCTTCCTGGGTGAGCAGGCCATCCTTGTCCGCGTCGGCGCGCTGGCTCATCGATTCGAGCAGCGAATAGGTGAACAGGCCGTGGCCGGTCGCTTCGTGTTCCTGGGAGTACTCGCCGCCCTTCGAGGCCAGCATCAGCGAGAACAACGAGGCCGCCGAACGCTTCAGGAAAGCGTGGGACTCGAAGCGCCCCTCGATCTTGCTTGCCTGACAGGTGTCGACGATCAGCAGGCGCCGTCCGGCCGCCATCCGCAGGCCGTTGAAGAAGGTCGTCCACGGCACGAGCGTCTCGATCTTGCCGCCGGTGACCAGACGGTCGATGTCCTCGGCGCTGGCATCACGGGGCACGAAGTAGTAATTGCCCTGGGTGTCGCTGATGCCGTGGGATGCCAGGAAAATGACCACGGTGTCCGTGCCGCGCGCCTGCTTCACCCAGTCGAGGCTCGCCTCGATGGCTTCGCGGTCGGGCTTGGTTCGGGCGCTGTCGTTGATCAGGCGCACATGGACCTTGCGATAGACACGCTCACCCTGCTGGCGAAGCGCCTCCGCCATGGCCTCGGCATCCTGGGCGGCGAAGGCCAGGTGCGTGTCGGCGGGCAGGTGGGTGAATTCATTGACGCCGATGGCGAGCAGGTAGAGATCGCCGGTAGGCCGCTCGGGAGGCGTGCCCCCCGGCAGCGCCACGTAGGTCTCGTCGACGCCCATCGACAGACCGTTGAAGGCCTCGACCCGGATCACGTTGCCGGTCCCGTTCAGCGGCACGATGACCCGGCGGGTGAAGCGCTCGCCCTCCCCGCCCTCGAGGGTGCGCTCGTTGCCGGGCGTGACCGGAATGCCATTGACGTAGACCGCGAAGTCCTGCGTACGCGCCCCCCCCATCTCGCCCCGCAGCACCAGGTCCACGCTGGCCTGCCGGCCCTGGCGGCGCACCTCGCCGGCGATCACCCGCAGCCGAGGCGGGGCGATCTCGGGCAGGCGCGAAATGTCGAAGAGCCGAACGCCACCGTCGACGGTGGCGCCGCGGTCGCCGCGGCGGCCGGCCTCGAACGCCGCCATGACGAGGTCGGGCCGGTAGAGAAGGCGATCGAACTGGACGGCGCGGTAGAAATCCGGCGTGGTGTCGCGGCCGCGGTTGGCATGCCAGCCGACGTAGTTGTCGCCGAAATAGGACGACATGTAGTGGCCGCGGGGCTCCCAGGCAATCCAGTCACGCTGGTTGCGGTGGGGGAAGTAGGCGAGGATGGGCGCGCCGTCGGCGGCGCGGAACCAGCGCAGGGTGCCGTCGGACAGGGCCGCGACAATGACCTGGCCATCGCCGCTGACAGTCACGGCGCGAACCACGGCGGCGAGCTTGCGGGTCCAGAGCGACTGCCCGTCCGGCGTGAGCATGCGCAGCGCCCACTCGGTGCCGAGCACGAGGTGCGCACCATCGGGCGTGATCGCGTAGCTGCGCACCACCTCGTAGTCATCCAGGGTCAGGGGCGTACCGTTCAGCACCGGGCGGGGCTGGTCGCGCCACCCGGTGAGCGCCACGCCGGGGCTATCGAGGCGTGGCCCCGCCAGCGCGACGTTGGCCCGGCTGGCCGGTGGGTCCTGGGCCGGGCCGGAGGTGACCGAGAAGACCGCGGGCTGCGCATCGGCCATCGGATAGCGCACCGTGGTGCCATCGCGGGAGACCTCGAGGTGGCCGTGCAGTCGGGCGTAGTCGAGGATGTCGGGTGCCCGAAACGCGGCGATCCGGCCTGAACGGTCGATGACGCCGAATCCCGGATCCTCGGCGGAGAACACCACCTGGCCGTCGGCGAGTGGCTGGATCTCGCTGATGCGCTGGCGCGCCGCACGGATGGCCTGGCGACTGTCACGCTCGCCGCGTGTCCAGCGAAAGACCCAGTTGTCGGGTGATTGTCCGGCGTCACCCGCGGCATAGAGGGCCTGTCCGTCTGCCGCCCAGCCAACAGCCAGTGCCCGTAGCAGGCCGGATACGGGCCCGGGCGACAGGGTCGCGTCCGGCTCGAGGTCGCGGGCCGACACCACGGTGACGTGGCCGGCATCGTAGAAGCCCACGGCGATGTGTTCGCCATCGGGCGCGAAGCGGACCACGACCGGCTGCTTGCCACCGGGAACCATGCGCCGTCCGATCAGGCGCGACTCCGTGTTATAGAGGCGAACCATGCCATCGAGGCCGGCCGCCACGAGACGTCCGGAAGGGGCGAAGTCCAGGTCGGTGAGCTTGTCACGGTACTGCGGGTCATGCGCCACCGGGCTGCCGTCACCCGCCTTGACCACGACCAGACCGGCCCGCCCCTGCAAACCCACCGCGATCCGCTCGCCGTCCGGCGACCAGGCGAGGGCGTGGATGGCGTCCTCGAAGCCCCCGAGCCGGCGCGCCAGTTCGCCGCTATCCGCGTCGAAGACATAGACCGAGCCCTTGCGGTCCCAATCCCAGCCGGTCCAGCCGCCCACCGCCACCTCGCGGCCATCGGGTGATACCGCCAGGGCGAACAGCTGGCCTTCGTGGGCGACGTCGATGGGCACCCGCAGGGTACGGACGAGCTGTTGCTCCGGCATCTGCCAGATTCGCACCGTTTTGTCGTCACCGGCGGTGATCACGCGCCCGTGGGTGTGATCGACCACGATGCGGCGGATGGTGCTGGTATGGTTGCCGGTCTCGACCCGCAGGATCGGTGTCGTCGGTGGCTCGGCGGCGCTGGCGGGGATCAGGCCCGCCAGCGCGATGAGCAGCAGCTCAAGGACGAACGCGACCGTCTTCAAAGGGCAGCCCCCGTCCGAAGTCCCGCTCGCGCGCGTCGCCACGTCCGCCGGCAAAGACGACGAACTGCTGGTCGGCATCTTCCCGGGCACGGGTCCCGGCATCGTCCTCTTCGTCGTCCTCCTTGTCCTCTCCGGCCGTTTCGTCGCCCGGCTGGCCGGCCGCGAGCCGGGTTGGCTCGCCGTCCTGATTGCCGCCTTCGTTGTCGTCGCCTCCCGGGTCCGAACCACTGGCCGAGCCTGTCGTTTCGCTCGTGCCCTCATCGTCCGCGCCGGCGGCGGGCTCGTCCGACTCCTGCCGTGTCTCGACCCGGACCGGATCGCGGGTCTCGGCAACCACCTGGTCGGACTCGGCCACGAAAATCTCACCGAAACCGTCGCCTCCGTCCGGCGCCTGGGTCGACTCGACGCCGCCAGCGGCACCAAGACCCGCTACGCCCCCATCGACGCCGCCCGGGGTCGTGCCGTCGACACCGCTCGCACCCGGGGCGCCAACGCTGGCGCTGACGGACGCGCCGGTGGCCATGGAGACGCTGATGCCAGCCGGGCCCACCGGCGGGATGGCGCCTGGCACGGCAGGGGCACCGGGACCGACGTTGGTCGGGCCGGGGGCCACCACGGGCGACACCAGGCTCGGACCGGGCAGTCGCGATGCGTTGGTCAGTTGGATGGCGTTGCTGACTACGACGCCGTCCGAGTCCTGGACGATGCGTGTGCCGCCCGCCTCGACGCCGTTGAAGCCGCCAAGGAAAGCGACCTGACCGGCCAGCGCCTGAATCGTGATGTCGCCCTCGGCCCGCGCCTCATGCATCGCGATGTTGCCGCTGTCTGCGCGCATCACCAGGCTCGCGACGCCCAGGTCGAGGGTGTTCCAGTCGGGATCGAGCGGTCCGGGTGCTGCGTAGTGGGGGCCGATCGTCGAATTGACCGTGATGTCCCCTCCGGTCGAGATCACGCTGACATCGCCGAGGGTCTCGAACTGCCGGACCGTGATGTTGCCACCGGCCGAGAGCGTGACCGGGCTCGAGGTGTCGTTGGCCGACAGGCCGGCGACGTGGAGGCGCGGGAGCGTGAGGTCGCCGGTCGCCGAGGCCGTCAGGCCGCCGCTTCCCGCCAGCCAGACGATGCTGCCGCTGTTCGTGATGCTGAGGTTGCCCGGACCGGCCGGACCGCCCCAGCTGGGGGCCGATACGCCGGCGATCGTCGTGCCTGCGAGCGTCGCGAAGGGATCCATGCCAGCCGTCATGACGGCACTGCTGCCGACGACGACATGGCCCAGATCGCCTACCGGACCAATCGAGAGGTGGCGACCGCTGCGCAGTTCGATGGTGCTCGCGTTTTCGATGCTGTCGAGCAGGATGTCGCGCCCGGCGTACATCCGGACCGTGCCGCCGTAGATGGTCGAGGGATCGTTGATGTCCACGCCGGCGATCAGCAGCACGCTTTGCGGAAAGTGGAAGGCGAGATTGGTGATCGAACCTGCCGTCGAGATCGCCGCAATGCTGTCGGCGTCCTTGGTATTGAAGTTGGTGATGCCGCTGAATCCCGCCAGATTGACCTGGCTGGGGAAGCCGAGCTCGTTGATGGCGAGGGGCAGCACGGTGACCACCTCGCGGCTCGACTCGATCGTGCCGCCGTTGATCGCGCCAGCCGTGGATTTGACCGTCAGCGTCGACGCGGTGCGGAGCACGGTCGGGTTGATGTCGCCGGCCGCGACGAGGGTCAGGTTGCCGGTGCCGCTGTCGATATCGCTGACGACCCCGGTACTGAGGAAGGGATCCGGGTTCGGGTCGGCCGTCGGGTTCTGGGTGATGCCTCCAGCGCCGGCGGTGATGGTGATGTCCCCGTTGTCGGTGTAGATCCGCTGGTTGACCTGCACTGCGTCTGCGGCCGTGATCTCGACCGAGCCGGTCGTATTGGGGATCAGGCTGGCGATGGTGACGTCACCGCCGGTCGAGGCGAGGCTCAGGTGGCCGGTCGTGTAGTAGCCCGCCGTCGGCGTGGCATTCACGTTCGCCAGCGATGGGCCATTGACGAAGTCGTTGAAGGCACTGATCGCGACCGTGCCGGAATCCGACATGACACGGATGTCGGCGGCGCTGAATCCGATCGAGCCGGCGGTGGAGGTCAGGCTGAGCCGGGCCACATCGCCGCTCAGCGTGTCGCGGAATGTGGCAACGTCGGCGCCGATGTTGATGCTGCCGACGGCGGTCATCGTGATGTCACCGCCGGGCAGGGCATTGCGCCCGATGGTCGTGCCGGTGCTGCGGTCCCACGGCCCGACCTTGGCGTCGATATTGATGTCGCCACCGGCGTCGAGGATCAGGTTGGCGCCGGTCGTGGTGTTGGCGATGACCTGGTTGATGTTGATGTCGCCCGCCGCGGTCAGTGTCGTCAGGCCCGTCGTCTCGTAGATCGGCACATCCACGTTGATGTCGCCGCCCGTGGACGTCACGCTGACGCTGCCAGTGGTCACCATCGAGCCGGTGCTGACCGTGCCGCCGGTGGTCTCCGAGATACTCCCGGTGCCGGCCCGGAGCTGAACCGTCTGCGGGGCGCCGAAACCGTCGACGCCGTCCGCCAGGTGCACGATGGTGCCGCCGGCTGACACGTTGATCGGCGCGTCGACCGTGACCACATGATTGTTCAGGTGGGCGTCGCCCCCTGCGCTGATCTGCACGCCGCCGCCAATGTCGTCAAGGCGCTCGTCGATGACGACATCGCCACCGGCTCCGAGGGTGACGTTGCCACCCAGATCGGCCACCGGCGCCGCGAGGGTCAGGTCGCCGCCGGCCGAGTAGCTGACGTTGCCACTGATATTCCCGATCGCCGCCGTGACGGTCAGGCTACCGCCGCTCGACACTGTGAGCCCGCTACTGGCGGACAGGTTGCCGGTCGCAAGACTCCCGGTTGCCGATACGGCCAGGCCTCCCCCGCTGAACAGCCCGCCGGCGCCGACGACGGAGTCGCCGGACACGGACAGGCTGCTGCCGCCGACAACCGGTGCGCCTGTATAGACGGCACCGCCAGCGAGCGTGACGCTGCCACCCTGTATCGGCGCCGAGGTGGTAATGCCGCTGCCTCCAGTGACCGACAGATTGCCGCTGGCCACCACGTTGCGATTGATTCGCACGGTGGTGGCGGCTTGGAGCGTCACGTTGCCGGCCGAGATCGGGCCATCGACGGTCAGGCTGTTGCCGGTCGAGCGCAGGCTGGCACTGCCTGCGGTGCTCACCGGCCCGCTGACGAGGGGGCCGCCGCTGTGCACATCGATCGTGCCGCTGCCGGAAAACAGGGTGGCGGTACCGCTGAAACTGGCAGATGCGGCGGCGTCGATGAGAATGCTCCCGCTCCCGGTTGCGATCGCACCGTTCACCGTGAGCAGCCGTCCCGCGTCGATGACGACACCGCCACCGGGCGCCCCTCCGCGCCCTTCGATCTGGGCATTGATTACGATGTCGCCGTTGGCGGACAGGGTCAGGGTCTGCCCGCCCGCGGGGCTTGCCAAAGGCGCTTCGACCCGCAAGGTGCCGGCCGCGTCCACCGTGACCCTGCCGCCGGCGGGAAGCCCCGCGAGCAGCGAGACGTCGCTCCTGCGCGAGCGAATGTCCATGTCGCCCGGCGACTGGATCGTGCCTCGCTGGATGATCGGGCCTCCGGCCTGCAGGGTGATGTCCCCGGCTTCCGAGTAGGTGCCGCCGCCGCTCGCAAGGGTGAGCCGGCCGCCGGCGTCCACGATGATCGGTGCGAGGCGTGTCGCGACGAGGGCATCCAGCAGCACGTCACCGTCCGCCACCAACCGCGCCTCGCCGGCCTGGGTGGCGCCGAGGCCGTCGATCTGGGCGCTGACGATCAGGTCGCCGCCGGCATCGATGTCCAGATTGCTGCCGGCACGCAGGTTGGCGACCGGCGCCAGGATCCGCACGTCGCCGCCCGAGCGCACCACCAGATCGCCGTTCGTCTGGCTGATGAGGCCCGCCACGTCGATGCCGGCGTTCGCATCGAGAGTGATCCGTCCGGTGCTGAGCAGAATGCCAGTGACCAGCTGGCCGCCGCTGATCACCTCAAGGTCCGCGCTGCCGCTGCTGACGATGGCTTCGGCGGACTGCTCGATGGTCTGTCCGGCCTCAAGGTGGATGGCGCCGTCGGCCGTCGCCACGTGGTCGTTCAGGCGCAGCATGTCGCCGGCCTGCAGGTGGACCGTGCCGCCGGCGACCGGGGCGCCCGTGCCGTTGATTTCCGCATCGACGTCGAGGTTGCCTCCGGCGCGGAGGTCCACGTCGCTGCCCGCCAGGAGGTTCACCACCGGTGCGGCCACCGCGACATCGCCCGCCGCGTTGACCACGAGATCGCCGTTGCCGGGCTGGACCGCGGCACCCAGGACGACGTCTCCGCCGGTGGAGGTCAAGTGGACCGTCCCCGAGGTGACGGTGGCGCCGGCCTCGAGCCGGTTGGCCGCCGTGATATCGATCGGTGCGGCACCCGCGAGCAGGGCGGCGTCGGCGTCAAAGCGGACGTCGGCACCCGCGGCAAAGAAGATCTCGCCGTCACTCGTCACGACGAAGTCGTTGACGGCCACGCTGCCGCCGGCCTCGACGCGGACCGTGCCGCCGGAAACCGGCGCCTCGAAGCCGTTGATGGGCGCGTTGATGGACACGTCGCCGCCAGCACTGATGCCCACGTTGGCGCCCGACGCGAGGTTCAGGACCGGGGCGTTGATCTCGACACCATCAGCCGCGTCGATGACGAGATCCCCATTCGCAGGGTCGATGACACCGTCCATGTGGACCGCGCCGCCGGTCGAGCGCAGGGTCGTCGTCCCGCTGGTGAGCAGGGCGCCGCTGGACAGCAGGCCGCCCGCGGTCAGGCTGATCGGCGCCGAGCCAGCGAAGATCGCCTTGCCGGACGCGAAGCGGATGCTTCCGGTGCTGGCGAGCAGGCTGACCGCACCGTTGGCGGTGACGATGAAGTCGTTGATGGCGATGTCGCGGCCGGCCGACAGGGACAGCCCGCCGCCGTCCACGCCACCGCGCCCGTCGATGGCGGCGTTGACGGTGATGTCGCGGTCCGCCTGCAGTTGCAGGGTCGTACCGGTGCGGAGCATGCGGCTGATGTTGCCGGCGTCCCTCGCGCCGAGCGTGATATCGAGGGGGTCCAGAAGCAGGTGGCCGGCCTGGCCGGCCGGTGCACCGGCATCCACGTTACCGCGGAAATCGAGCTGCCCCTTGCCGGACACTTCGACCGAGCCGCCATTGCCGCCGGCGGCACCGCCGCGGGCCGTGATGTGGCCGTCGAAGCGGGTGTGGTCGTCGGCCCAGACCACGACCTCGCCGCCGTCGCCGGCCACCGTGGCGTTGGCCGCGAGCCGGCTGTCGGCCGAAACGCGGACACGCGCTGCTGTGGGTCCGTCGCCATGTCCCTGCCAGGCGCCGCCCACGTGCACTGTGCCGCCTCCGGCGGCCCCGCTGGCGTCGAGCGTGGCCCCGTCGAGGGACAGTTCGCCGGCCCGCAGGTCGATGCTCCCCCCACGGCTGTCTGACGCCAGGCCCCGCGCCAGCAACTCGCCGTTGACCGTGGCGCCGGCGCCGGCAGCGCCAAGGATGATGCGACCTTCGCGTTGCTCGACCGTGTCGGCTCGAACCACGCCGCCCAGGTTGACCACGTTGCTGACGACCTGGCGTGCGCTGTCGGCGCTGAGGAGGATCACCGTGCCGCCGTCGGCGGCGATCTCGCCCTGCTGTTCCAGGGCGCGGGCGTCCTGTTCGGAAAGGACGAACTGCACCAGCTGATCGCCGTCCAGGTCGATAGTGAAGGTCTCGCCGCTGCCGAGCGCAACTCGGCCCAGTCGCGCCACGATGGTGCCATCGTTGCGTACCCTCGGGCCGACCAGCGCGACGAAGCCGCCGTCCGCAGCCTGGATGGTGCCCTCGTTGCGCACCTCGCCCGCGCTGCCGTCGCCACGGAAGTCGAGGCGGCCGGCCATGAAATCGCGGTTGTCGATCTGGCTGGTGGTGGCGACGAGGCCCGAGACATTCACGGAGGCGCCCTGGCCAAAGATCACGCCGGCCGGGTTCACGATGAACACCTGCCCGTTGGCACTCAGTTGGCCGTCGATGCGTGAGGCACCGCCACGGCGGACGCGGTTGAGGGTGGCCGAGCCGGCGCCCGGTTGCCGGAAGCGCACGGATTCTGCCGCGCCGACATCGAAGCCGCGCCAGTCGATAATGGCGCGCTGGCTGGCCTGATCGATTCGGGTGTGGCCGCCGCTTTGACTGATGCGCGCCTGGCCGGCGCTGACGATGCCTCCGTCCGGCCCGGCGTGGGCCAGCGGGCTCGCCAGGCCGGCGGCCATCAACAGCAGGGGCATGGGGCGCAGGCGACACGGGTCGCGAGGGCAGTGGCGGGTGGGCGGGGCAGCTTGCATGGGCAGGGTTCTCCTGTCGCTCACATCCGGGCCGAAAAGCCGGCGTAGATGCGGGCGTCCTTGTCGCCCTCGGCGGCGACGGGCCGCGTGAGGGGGCGGGCAATCTCGATGAAACCATTGACGCTGGGGCCGAAGACCAGCCGAGTGCCGATGCCCACACTGGCCGCCGAGGCATCTCCGTCGTCCTGGCCCGGCATGCGGGACCAGACGCGGCCGATGTCGTAGAAACCGTAGGCCTGATAGGTCATAGGGCGACCAAGCTCGAAATGCCCCGCGTATCGCAATTCGAGTTTGGCGGCCGCACCGTGGTCGCCTACCAGCTCCGACGGGTCGTAGCCGCGGCCGAAGGGCTCTCCGCCGAAGGCGAAAAGTTCGGACGACAACAAGGCGGTGTGGGCATGCTGGCCGGCCGCTGCTGCGAGCAGGGACCAGCGGGCGGAAAGATCCTGCAGGCGCGCCGCGAAGAAGCTGAGCTTGCTGTAGTCGGTGCGTCCGTCGTCGCGGGTCAGGAGCGGGTCGCCGTTGCGTGAGGCGCCGAGGGCCCGAAGGCCGGCACTCCCCTCGATGTCGACGATATTGGTGCCGCCGAGAGCATCCTGGACATCCCAGGTGAGCCCGAAGCGCAGCGAGCGGACGTGATCTTCGCGGTCTCGCGTGCCAAACACCCGCTCTTCTCCGTCGTGGGCATCGAGGGCCACGCGCACATAGACGTTTTCGCTGCGGCTACGCAGGGCCGGATGCAGGTAGGCCAGTTCCCAGGCCCGCGAGCGCGTCTCGAGGTCGAGGGCGAAGAAGCCGTCTTGTTCGGGTCGCGCGCGTGTGGCGCTGAGCGTCAGGGCGAGGCGGCTCCCTTCAGCGCCAATGGGCTGGTCGTGGCGCAGGGCGGCGTAAGCGAGTTCG
This sequence comes from Rhodocyclaceae bacterium, assembly GCA_020445665.1. Classification (GTDB taxonomy): domain Bacteria; phylum Pseudomonadota; class Gammaproteobacteria; order Burkholderiales; family Rhodocyclaceae; genus Cognatazoarcus. The sequence goes on along the minus strand of JAGRGD010000037.1, from coordinate 71,241 downwards.
CCACCCGGCGAGGCGACGGCCTTGAGCGAGGTGTTGTCGCGTCTTCCGAGGAGATCGGCGACGGCCACGTCGGCGATGATGCGCTCGTTGCCAAGGACGCGGCCGCCCCGGTTGTCGGCGGTGAGGCCCGCGTCGAGCCGCCGTTCTGTCAGGTGGATGCGCAGGTCGGCCGCCGCGAAGCGGTCGCCCGATGGCGACAGGGTCGCGTAGGCGAAGACACCGGGCAGGTCGTTCACGAGCAGCATGTAGCGCTCGAGCACCGCGCTGGTGAGAGGGCGTTCGCTGCGGATCTTCATGCCGAAGCGGGCGACGAGGTCGCGCTCGTCGGCGTCGCCGCCCTCGACGATCACCTGATCGATGAAGCCCTCAACGGCCCGCAGGTGTATCACGCCGTCACGAATCTCCTGAGCCGGTACGGTGACCTGCGAGAGGAGATGGCCGGATTCACGATAGGTGGTGGTCAGTTCGGCGGCCAGGCGATACAGATCGGCGAGACTGATGTTGCGCGAGAGATAGGGCGCCGTCAGTTGCTGGAGGCGGCCTTCCGGAAGCCGCGTTGCGCCGTCGACCACGATCTCCCGGGCCTCGAAGCGGATCTCGTCGGCGTTGGCGGGAACGGGCTCGACCGGCAGCGGCGCTTCGGGAACCTTCCCATCGGTGCGGGGCTGCGGCAGCATCCGGAACTGGCGTTCGACCTGACCAGGCAGCACGACGCCAGAGGTCTGGGCCAGGGTGAGGCCCGATGCGATGGCGACGGCCGTACCCACGCAGACGCGGCGCCAGGGAAGAATGAAGCTCACTGATTTTCTCTCCGCCCGGGAAATCATGGCGCGCCCAGCATCGGACCCGTCAGCTTTTGCGCAAACCATAACAGTCCGTCGCGCAGAAGGCAGGATGACCGGGTACGCAAGCGTTGAATATGTCCGGGCCGCTGCGGACATTGCGCAACAATCGCACGTACGACCGTACGCTTTACCGCTTTGCGGAAAGGCGCCCGATGCCAGCCCACGCTCACGTCGCGTCAGGCAGTACGCCGCGCGGACAGGAACTGGCTTTCGAAGGCCTCGAAGGACATCGGCCGGGCGTAGTGGTAGCCCTGGATGTACTCGCAGCCGGCCTCGTGCAGGAAGACCTGCTGCTCGGCCTGCTCCACGCCCTCGGCGATCGTGCGCAGGCCGAGGCTGCGCCCCATGGCGATGATGGCACGGCAGATGGCTGCGTCGTCCGAGTCGCCGGGCAGGCCGCGAACGAAGCTCTGGTCGATCTTGAGGCAGTCGATCGGGAAGCGCTTGAGGTAGGAGAGCGAGGAGTAGCCGGTACCGAAGTCGTCGATGGCCAGGCGCACGCCCATGTCCCGCAGCTGGTCGAGCTGGCTGACCCGCTCTTCCGACTGGTGCATGATGAAGCTCTCGGTGATCTCCAGTTCCAGGTGGCCGGGCGGGATCGCGTGCCGTTCGAGCACCTCGCCCACCAGGGTGACCAGGGTGCCGCGGCGGATCTGCACCTCGGAGATGTTCACGGACAGGGGCGGCGGCTGCAGTCCGGCGCGGAGCCACTGGCCCAGCTGTGCGCACGCCGTTTCGAGGACCCAGGCGCCAATGTCCACGATCAGCCCTGTTTCCTCGGCCAGCGGGATGAAATCCGCCGGCGAGATCCAGCCGCGGCTCGCGTGCTGCCAGCGCAGCAGCGCCTCGGCACCCGAGAGGCGGCCGTCCGCGACCCGCTTCTGGGGTTGCAGGTGGAGCAGCAGCTCATTGCGCTCCAGCGCCCGCCGCAGTTCCGACTCGAGCGTGAAGCGCTTGCGGGCCGACGAGGTCAGTTCCGCGTGATAGAAGTCGAAGCTGTTGCGGCCGCGCTCCTTCGCCCGATACATGGCGGCGTCGGCGTTGCGCACCAGGGTCGCCACGTCGTTCCCGTCGCGCGGGTGGAGGCTGATGCCGATGCTGGCCGACACGACGAACTCCTGGCCGGCGGCGAAGACCGGCTCGCGGAAATCGTCGAGCAGCTTGCTGGCGACAATCGCGGCATCTTCCTCGTCCTCGATCGAGTCGAGCAGCAGGATGAACTCATCGCCGCCGAGGCGGGCCAGGGTATCGGACTCGCGCAGCGAGGCGAGCAGGCGTTGCCCCACGCCGCACAGGACGTCGTCGCCGACCGGATGGCCGAGGGTGTCGTTGATGATCTTGAAGCGGTCCAGGTCGATGAACAGGACGGCCAGCTGGCGGTCGCTGCGGCGGGCGCGATGCAGGGCGTGGCCCAGACGGTCCTCGAACAGCAGCCGGTTGGGCAGGTCGGTGAGCGGGTCGTGGTGGGCCTGGTAGTCGAGGGTCTCCTGAGAGCGCTTGATGGTGGTGATGTCCGAGATCAGGCCCACGTAGTGGGTGGTTGCGCCGGCTTCATCGCGCACCGCGCTGATGGTCAGCAATTCGGCGAAGAGCGTGCCGTCCTTGCGGCGGTTCCACAGCTCGCCGCGCCAGATGCCTTTGTCCTGGACCTGCTGCCACATGTCGCGGTAGGTCTCGGGCGGGGTCTTGCCCGACTGCAGGAAGCGCGGGTTGCGCCCCAGGGTCTCGTCGGCGCTGTAGCCAGTGATTTCGGTAAAGGTCCGGTTGACGGCGACGATGCAGGTGTCGGCGTCCACGATCATGACGCCCTCGGCAGCGTGCTCGAAGACGGTGGCCGACAGTCGCAGGCTGTCTTCAAGCCGCTTGCGCTCCGAGATATCCTGGACCATGACGACGAAGTATTCGAGGGTGCCGTCGTCGTCGCGCACGCAGCGCATGATGACGTGGCAATGAATCGCGCTACCGTCGTAGCGGAGCAGCCTGAGGTCGCACGCGTAGCCGTCGGTCGCGCCCGAGAGGGCATCGGAGAAGCGCCGGATCTCCGCTGCGGAGTCGTCCGGATGGACCAGGTCCATCCACGCCAGGCCCGCCAGCTGATCCTGCGGGTAGCCGACGATCTGGCACAGCTTGTCGTTGATCTCGAGCCAGCCGTCCTTCAGGCCCAGCCGGGCCATGCCGATCATCGGCAGGTCGAAGTACAGGCGCAGCCGATCCGACTGTTCCTGCATTGCCTGTTCGGCCCGCTTGCGTTCGGTGATGTCGACGATCGAGCCGACAATGCCGGCGAGGGAGCCATCCACGTGGTGGAAGGTGGCGCGCGAGAAGGCCACCTCGCGGCGGCTGCCATCGGCCCGCCGGACGGTGGTGTCGTAACTCTGCTGGCCGGGATTCTTCAGCAACTCCTGGTCCCGCGCCTGTTGGCGTGCGGCGTGCTCGGGCGGCGCGATGTCGAATACCGACTTGCCGAGCAGGTCCTCGCGCAGCACCCCGGTGTAGGCCACGAATGCCTGGTTGCATCCGAGATAGCGGCCTTCCGTCGACTTGTAATAGACCGCGAGCGGCAGCGCATCGATCAACTGCTCGACGAAGCTCAGCTGCTCGCGCAGCGCGGTGTTGGCGGTGGCCAGCGCTGCGGTGCGCTCGCTGACGCGGGTTTCCAGGTCGGTCTTGGCCTCGAGCAGGTGCGCTCTCAGCTCCCGGTCGCGGGTCACGTCCTGGTAGAGCCACAGCCAGGTGTTGGCCGTCTCTTCTTCATCATCGGTATCGATACGGCGCCCGCTGATGTGGCAGGTGATCGGCGTCCCGTCGCGTCGCACGTACGCCATGACGTCGTCGAATGCGGCCGCTTCATTGTCGTAGACGAGCTGACCCGCGGCCTCCCAGCTGGCCTCGTCCGCAAACAGAACGCGGGTGGACCGGCCGATCAGTTCCTCGCGCGAGTAGCCGAATAGCTCTGCGAGGTGTTGATTGCACTGGACGAAGCGGCGATCCCGTTGCAGCGTGATGCCGATGCCTGCTTTTTCGAGAATGGCCTCCTGAGTCTGGAGCGCCCGTTGAAGACCCTGCTCGGACTGCTTGCGCTGGGTGATGTCGAGGACGAGCCAGTAGGTGCCCTGGGCTGGGTTCTCGGTGTCGAGGACATAGCCGACGACCTGTACCCAGAACGCCTGACCGTTGCCGCGGCGCAGGCGAATCTCGCCGGTCCAGGGCTTGCCGGCGCCAAGCAGCGGGGCGGCACGCTCGCCGAGTCGTTCGTACTCTTCGTCGGAGGCAAAGAAGCTCGCCGTCTCACGACCGACGAGGGCCTCGGCCGGCTCGTTCGAACACATCCGCGCGAACTCGTCATTGCAGGCGATGACGCGTCCTGCGCGGGCGTGGAGGATGCCGATCGGCGCGTTCTGCATCAGGGCTTCCATCTGATGCTGGTGCATGCGCTCGGCGCTGACGTCGTCGACGATCCAGATCGTGCCCGCGGCGGTATCGTTGGGGTCGATCGCCTTGGCCCGCACATGGCAGGTGATGGTAGCGTCGTCGTGCCGCCGCAGCTGGGTCTCGGTCTCGAAGACCCCTCCGGCAGCCAGGATCGGGCCCGCCTCGCGCCCGACCGCTTCGTAGCTGTCCTCGGACGCGTAGAAGACCGAGCCGGGCTGGCCGAGCAGCGCCTCGCGCTCCCAGCCGAAGATCTCGGCGAAGCGGGGGTTGCAGTTGCGCACCACCCGGTCCCGGGTAAATGCGATGCCGACGAAGGCGTTGGCCAGGATGGCCTCGTACTCGAGGCGCGGCGAGTCGTCGGGAGCGACGGTCGGTCGGGTGGCCGGGGTAGGCGCCGTCATGGGGCGTCACCGTTTGTGGGGGGCAGGTCCTGGCTGTGCTGGATCGCCAGCGCAGCGAGCGGCGCGAACGCCTCCAGGCCGGTCAGTACCTGGGCTTCGAAGCGCCGTTCGGGCTCGGTCTGGGCGACGCCGAGAACGCCCAACACCTGGCCGCCGACCGACAGGGGCACGCCGGCGATCGCCCGGATGCCCGAGTTATGGAACTGGCGCGAACGCCACGGCCAGCGGGGGTAGTCATTGACCAGCAGCGGGCGACCAGTCTGCCACACGATGCCGCTGACACCTTCCCCCGGCTGAAGGCGGGTGCCGAGAAAGTCGCGAATGTCGCCCAGGGCGAGGACGAGACGCATGGCGTCGGCGTTCGCCCCGGCCAGATACACGAAGCCGCTGGTGGTCCCGGTCAGGGATTGGGCACGCTCGACGATGTCCTGAAGAACGTCCTCGAGTCTGCGGGTGGCGTTCAGACCCTCGGCCATGGCATTGACGGCAGCGAGCACCTGCTGGTAGCGGGCGACCTCGGCCTGCATGGTCCTCTGGGGCGTGATGCGCGTGCCGGCGCCGCGATAGCCCGCGAAGGCGCCGTGCTGGTCGTAGGTGGGGCGGCCGCTGATGGAATACCACTCTTCCCCACCGTCGCCGTTCTTGAGCATGTACTGGAAGTCGTGGAAGGCCGCATGGCGTTCCAGGGTCGCCCGGTGGGCGGCCATCTGCTCTGGACTGAGCCCCTGCAGCCCCATCTCCCAGCGGGTCAGGCCGATGGGCTGGCTGTAGGGCGACTGGCTCTTCTCGAGGGACTGGCCCCAGAAGCGCACGAAGCGGAACTGGGTGTCCTGCTCCCAGAACCACCCCGGCGAATACTCGGCGAAGCTGCGCATGCGCTGCTCCCAGTTCCACACCTCCTCGTGCAGGGCATGGTGGGCCGAAACGTCGCGGCCGATGCCCATGTAGCCGAGGAAGCCGCCATGCTCGTCGAAGTAGGGCGTACCGCTGACCGAGATCCAGCGCAGGCGGTCGTCTTCGTCGCGGATCCGGTACTCGAAGCAGGAGAAGGGTTCGTGGCGCTCGCATGCGGCCTGGTGGGCGGCCAGCGCTTCGGGCGTGACGCCCTCGAGGGGCAGGTCCCAGCGCCGCCGCCCGGTGGCGCTGCGGGCGGACATGCGGGGCCGGCACGGGCCGCCATAGGTGATGTCTACGAAGCGGAAGTCGGCGTCCTGGACCCAGATCCAGCCGCCATCGAGCTGAACCACGGCGGTCATGGCCTTCCACAATTGCTGAAAGCCGACGCGGGCCGGCCGCTCGGACTCATAGATCGAGTAGCGGAAGCTCGCGCCCTCATCTTCGTGAGGCACGGGTGTCGGGTGGTTGGTGGGTCTGATGTCCCGCTCCATCGTCCGCTTGCCAGCGGCGCGCAGTTGCCGCGGGCTGTCTCGCCCGCTTGTCGTCGGTCCGATAGATAACGGTGCGACGCCCAAAAAGTTGAAGCCATCGCCGGCCGAGCGGCTGGTCTGCCGAGCGGTGGCGGCGTAAGCTGGGCGCCTTTTCCTCCCCGATCCCTCCATGGAAGACCAATCGCCCAGCGGATACAAGCGCAACGATGGCCTGGCGCGGGTATGGCGCGCGATGGGCTATTCGCTCGCGGGCCTCGCCGCGGCCTTCCGTGGTGAGGCGGCCTTCCGCCAGGAAGTGCTGGCCTGTGCGCTGCTTGCGCCGCTGGCGCTGTGGCTCGGGGAGAGCGGTCCGGAGCGCGCGCTGCTGCTCGCCAGCCTGTTGCTGGTGCTGATCGTGGAGCTCTTCAATTCGGCCATCGAGGCCGCCGTCGACCGCATCTCGGAAGCGCGCCACCCCCTGTCCAAGCGGGCCAAGGATATTGGTAGCGCCGCAGTGCTGGTTGCGATTCTGGCGGCCGCTGCGACCTGGCTGCTGGTCCTAGCGGGCTGAGCCGCCCGCGGTCTCGATACGCGGACCCTCTGACGCGGTATCGAGGAAGCGCATGCCCTCGCGCCGGATGGCGGGCACCTTCGATGTGTTCTTGACGTGCAGGCGCCAGAAGTAGCCGAGCAGGTTGTCACCGAAGCTTACCGCCTTGCGCGGCAGGGTCAGCGGGTCGTCAGCGACCGTCGCCGGCGAGCGCACACAGGTGGTCGCGGTCTCGAAGCCGGCGTCGGCCACGGCATCGACGACGCGCCGGTCATGGCTGCCGTAGGGGTAGCAGAAATGGAGGACCTGCTCTCCGAGCACGTCCTCGAGCAGGGCGCGTGACTGGAACACCTCCTCGCGGATCTGTCGCGTCTCCTGCTGCTGCGCAAGACGGATGTGGCTGACCGAGTGGGCGCCGAAGTCGACGCCCTCGCGGCGCAGCTGGCGCACCCGCTCAGCGCTCATCAGGGGCGGGGTGTCGCGGCCGTCGGCGGCGAACCATCGCGACGGCTCGCCGAGCATGCCCGCGATCAGGTACACCATCGCCGGAAAGCCATGGGCCTGCAGCACCGGCCAGGCGTACTCGTAGAAGTTCTCGTAGCCATCGTCGAAGGTCAGCACCACCGCGCGGGGCGGTACCGGGGCTTCGCCGCGCAGGCAGGCGAGAGCCTGCGGCAGCGAGATCACGTGGTAGTCGAAGCGCTTGAGGTAGGCCATCTGCGAGGCAAAGCGCCGGTGGTCGCAGTAGGTCGAGCGGTGGGCCTTCATCGGCTTGAACCGCCCCACCTGGTGATACATCAGGATGTTGATGCCCGCGCTGTCCATCTAGCGATTCTCCAGCAATTTCCCGTACAGCGCACGATATTGGCCGATCACGGCCGCCTCGCTGAAATCCTTCTCGATGCGTGCCAGGCCCCGCGCGACGAAGTCCCGCTGGAGATCGGCGTTACCGATCACGTGCCGCATCCCTGCGGCCAGCGCCGTGCCGTCGTCGCAGGGGACGATCCAGGCGTCCTCGCCATGCCGGGTGATCTCGCGGGCGCCGCGGAAGGCCGTGCACACCAGGGGCTTGCCGTAGGCCCAGGCCTCGAGGATGACGTTGCCGAGGGTCTCCGGGTCGCGGCTGGGGAAGACCACCATGTCGGCAAGCTGGAACCAGGGCGCCGGCTCGTGCTGCCAGCCGGCCCACAGGATGCGGTCGGCGACGCCGGCCTGCCGGGCCTGGGCTTCCAGGGCCGGTCGAAGGTCGCCGTCGCCGAGCACCGCCAGGCGCAGGCGCCGGCCGCCGAGTTCAGCCGGCAGGCGTGACAAGGCGTCGACCAGATAGCGGTGGCCCTTGACGTCGATCAGCCGTCCGGCGGTGACCATCAGCCAGTCGCCCGCCGTCAGGCCGATGCGGCTCCGCAGGGCATCGAGTTCGGCGGTCGGCACGCTACGGGCCGGGTCCGCGAAGTTGGTGATGTGGAAAACCCGCTCAGCGGGGAGCCCACCGCGGATCATCCAGTCGCACAGGCCCAGGGTGTTGCCGATCCAGGCGTGGGCATGAACGAAGGGATCCAGCTTGTAGTACCCGCCGAGGCGTGAGACGTGGACCTTGCCGCCGCCGCGGGGCAGGCGGGTGAGGCGGGTGGCGCGGCCCATGTAGGTCTGTACGATCGGTGCGTCGCTCGCCTTGATCAGGCGGCGCACCTCGTGGCGCGAGAGCGGATCCCACACGGTGCGGAATCCCAGCATGCGGGTGGGCACGTTGGCGAGGTGGTGACGGGCGAGTTCGGAATCGCGCCGCACCACGGCCTCGACCGATTCGCCGTGGCGGAGCATGGCGGGCAGGAAGCGGGCGAACCAGCGCTCGGCGCCGCCCATCTGCTTGCTGCCGAGGAGGTGCAGCGACTTCATGCCAGCACCTGCCGGTAGATGGCGAGATTGCCCTCGCACATCACGTCCACCGAGAACTCGCGCTGCACCAGCGCCCGGCCGGCGTCGCCCATGGCCGCGCGCAGGCTTGCGTCGCCCAGCAGGCGATCCATGGCCCGGCCGAGACCGGCCACGTCGCCCGGCATGATCAGCAGGCCATTGATGCCATCCCGCACCGCTTCCGGCATGCCGCCGGCGCGGCTGGCGATCACTGGCACCCGCGCCGCGGCGGCCTGCAGCAGCGATACACCGAGCCCCTCCATGTCCGCCGGATGGACCAGCAGGTCGAGGCAGCCGAGCTGCGCGGGTAGATCCTCGACGAAGCCCATCAATCGCACCACGTCGCCCAGTCCGGCAGCGGCGATCTGCTCTTTCAGCCGACCCTCAAGGGGGCCGCGGCCATAGATCAGCACCACCAGATCCGGATGGCGGGCAAGCACATCGGGCAGGGCGGCGAGCAGGTGCCGGTGGCCCTTGCGCTCGATCAGCTGGGCCACCACGCCTGCCAGCAATGCGGTCTCGGGCAGGTCGAGCCTGTGCCGGAAGGCGGCCTTGTCGTAGGCCTGCAGGTAGGGGGTGGGGTCTACCGCGCTGCGCACGCAGCTCACCTTTCCTGCCGGCACGCCTTCGTCCAGAAGCACTTGCCGGATGCCCTCGGAGATCGTCACGATGTGATCAAAAAGGCGGTACTTCACCGCGGCCAGCCAGCGCGGTTCGGGATTGTCGACCCGGCGCGAGAGGATGCACGGCGTGCCACAGCGACGTGCCGCGAGGGCGCCCCAGAGGTCGGCCCCGCGGCGGCTGTGGAGATGCACCAGATCGGGTGCCTCGGCGCGGATCAGGGCACTGAGGCGCCCGGCGAGCCGGAAGTCGGCGTCGCCGCGCATCGGCATCTCGATCACCCGGGCGAACGGCCGCGCCGCGGTGGCGATATCGCTGCCCTGTGGGCAGGCGAGGAGGTTGTCCACGCCGCGGGCGCGCAGCCCCTCCAGCAGGTACTGGACCTGCCGTGCGCCGCCGTAGAGGAAGCGGCCGGATTCGACGTGCAGGACCTTCATGCGGCGAGGGCCCGGTGGGCTTCCTCGACGACCCGCTGCGGCTGGATGTCGCGCAGGCAGGTGAAGGCGCCGTCGCAGGTGGGGCGACGCCGGCACGGCGAGCAGGCAAGCCCGAGCCAGATCACGCGGGCGTTGGCGCGGCCGGTGTCGAGATACGGCCGGGTCGAGCCGAACAGGGCCACCGTCGGCGTCGCGAAGGCGATGCCCATGTGGGTGAGGCCGGTGTCGACCCCGATCAGCAGCGCGGCGTCGCGCACCAGCGAGGCTGCTTCGGGCAGCCGCGTGCGGCCGGCCAGCGACACCGCGCCGGGCATGGCGGCGGCGATGCGGGCCGCGGCGTCCCGGTCGGCGGGGCCGCCGAGCAGCACCGGCGTCAGGTTGAACTCGTCGCGGATCATCGGCAGCAGGGCCTGCCAGTGGTGCTCGAACCAGTGCTTCTGGGGGCGCGTGGTGAACGGCGCCAGCACCGCGTAGCCGTCGGGGGCAAGGCCGTGCTCGGCGAGCAGCGCGCGGCTGCGCAGGGCGACATCGTCGGCCACGTGCAGGCGGGGCAGAAAATCAGCGGTGTCGAGGCCGAGGTGCCCGGCCAGGTGCAGGTACTCGGAGCTGATGCGCCGCTCCGGGCCCCCTTTGGGCACGACCTCGGTCATCAGCCACTGGCTGCCCTCTCGCGAGCCGAGGCCGATCCGCCGGGGGGCCCCGGAAAGGCGCGTCAGCAGGCCGCTCTTGAGCAGGCTCTGGAGGTCGATCGCGACGTCGAAGGCGCCGGCCCGGAGGGTGCGCCGCAGCGCGCGGATCTGGCGCAGCAGCTCAACGTATCGATGCGTCTTCCACAGGCGCTTCCATTCGGCCTTGGGCCACAGAACCAGCGCGTCGATGGCCGGATCGGCCTGCAGCAATTCGTCGATGCCGGGCTCGACCAGCCAGGTGAGGTGGGCGTCCGGGTGGCTGCGCTTGAGCGCCGCCGCAAAGGGCGAGGCGAAGACCACATCACCGATCGCCGAGGCGCGCACGATCAGCACGCGCTTCATCGCGCCCCGCCCAGCACCGTGGCGTAGTGGCGCTCGGTACGCTCGATCATGACCGGCAGGGAGAACTCCCGCCCGAAGCGCTGCTGCAAGGTGTCTCCCAGCCCACGGCCCATCCCGGGAGTCTCGATCAGGCGAGCCAGGGCGTCGGCCAGTTCGCGGCTGGAGCCGGGTTCGACCAGCAGGCCGCTGACCCCGTCCTCGATGATCTCCGGCACACCGCCGACGCGGCTCGCAATCACCGGCTTGCCGGCCGAAGCTGCCTCCATCACGGCGAGCGGCATGCCCTCGCTGCGCGAGGGCTGGATGCAGATGTCCATGGCGGCAAGCAGTTGCGGGATGTCCTTGCGCGCGCCGAGCCACTCGACCTCGGCGCGGGTGCAGGCAGCCTGCTGGGCCCGCCCCCAACCGGTGAGGGGACCGATGACGAACAGCCTGAATGGGCGCGACACCTGTTCGGCGAGGCGTGCGACCGCCGCGATCGCGATGTCGTGGGCCTTGACCTCGGCGACGCGCCCGACCAGGCCGATGGCGACGGTATCGTCGGCGATCGCGAGGCTGGCGCGGGCGACGTCGCGCAAGGCGGCGGTGTGCGGGCCGAGGCCGCAGTCGCGGGCGCCCGGGTGGATGACCTGCACCCGCTCGGGCGAGAAGCCCCGCGAGACCAGGTGGCGTCGCACCGCGTCGGAGACCGCGATCAGCGCGTGTCGGCGGGGGTAGTGGCGCCAGGTCAGGAGGTCGTGAACGCTGCAGACCAGCGGCGTGCCGGTAAATCGCACCGCCAACTGGGCGTAACGCGCAGCCCTCACGAGGTGGGTGTGGACCAGGTCGTAGCCATTGCGCGTCAGCAGCCTCGGCAGGCGCAGCATCGCGGCGACGTCGTAGTGGCCGCGGAAGTCGAAGTCGTGCACCGGAAAGCCGCTGCCGGCCAGGGTCTGACCGATCCAGGAGCTGGCGGCGCCGGCGAATTCCACCTCGTGACCGCGTTCTCGCAGACCCTCGCACAGGGCCACCAGGTGGTGCTCGGCGCCCCCTGTCTTGTGGTTGTGGAGCATCTGCAGGATCTTCACGCCGCCACCCCTGCCCGGAATCGGGCCTCGGCCCGTGCCAGGGCTTCGCCGAAGTCGCGGCGGATGTCGGCCTTCAGTGCCTCGATGTCGGGGGCTGCCGGCGACCAGTCGATCTTGCCGCTGCGCAGCGGGTTGAGCGCCCGCCCGCGCAGCGGCGAGTCGTCCACGTACTGGATGCCGACGAGTTCCTCGATCAGTCGGACCCGGTAGTCGTCTCGCTTGGCCGCGTCGTAGAGAAACACCACCGGGATGCCCATCGCGATGCAGGGCATCGCGCAGTGGATCTTGGTGGTGATCACCAGCCGCGCGTGATCCCGGTAGGCGGCCAGCAGTTCGGCGGCCATCTGACGGCGCAGGGTGGCCGAAAAGTGAGGCAGGCGCAGCTTCGCCTGGTTCACATAGACCGCCTCGCGCCGCAGGCTGCGCGGGATGATGCTGTCGAAGTCCATGCTGGTGCCGGCCACCAGGAACACCTTGCCCGCCCTGGGCGCCTGCTCACGGCGCTCGAAGGTCAGGGTCACGCAGCGGCTGTACCAGGCGTCGATGCCCTGCGCCCGCAGCAGCGCGACGGTGCCCTCGTCGCGGCAGCCAATGGGGGCGTGGCGCTTGAGGTAGGCGACGCCCTCTGGCGAGAGGATCACGTCGCGCTTGCCGGGCGCGACGTGGAAGGCGAAGAACAGCGGCGTCACGGCGGCGGCCGGCGGCCAGTGGTCCGACTGCATGAAGAAGCCGTTCATCGCGACGATCGCGGGCTCGCGGATCTGGTCGAGCCCTTCGCGCGAGACGTGGCCGTCCACCCGGGGCAGCAGGCGCTCCACGGCCAGGGTCTGGACATCGTCGCCGAGATTGAAGACCCGGTCGAATGGCTCGCCCAGGTACTCGAGGGCCAGGTAGCGCATCAGCCCTCCTCCGCCCCGGCCGCGAAACCCGGCGCGCCGATCATCGCCAGGCGCGCCAGCACCCGGTCGGCGTGGATCGTCTCCATGCCGTCGCCCTCGACGGCATGGATCTGCGGGTCGTGGGTGAGGGGCCGGGTGGCGCCGAAGAGGCCGAGACTGGCGCACTCGACCGCCGCGCTGACGTTGAGGATGCCGGTGTCGTTGCCGACGCAGAAATCGCAGTGGGTGAGCGCCGCGGCGCTGCGCAACACCGAGCGCTGGTTCAGGGCGGTGGCGCCGGGACGCAACTCCGGCGGCAGGGCGCGCAGGATCGACTCGGCGTCGTCGGTGTCGCCGGGGCCGCCGATCAGCAGCACGCCGATGCCGCGCTCGCGCAGATCCCGCGCCAGCTCGGCGAAGTGCGAGACGGGCCAGCGTTTGCGCGGGTCGGAGGCACCGATGGCCAGGCCGTAGAGGGGCCGGGGCAGCGCGGCCAGCGCGCTGCCGACGTCTGCGGCGAGTTCGTCCGGCACGTGCAGCCGGGGGAGCTGCGGCGCATCGACGAAGCCGTGGGCGATAGCGAAGTCGGTGGCCTCCGGATAGACCCAGCTCCCCCCGCCCCGGTAGCGCTGGATGAAGGGTGGGTCGTTGAGAAAGAGGCGCTCGCCAATGCTGAAGCCGAAGCCGGAGCGGCGGCGGATGCCGGCCAGCCAGGCGAGGACGCCGTAGCGCATCCGGCCGGAGAAGATCACGGCGCGGTCAAAGCCGTGACCGCGCAATTCGCGGGCGAAGGCGAGCTGGGACTTCAGGCTGTCGTGGCGGCCCTGCCGCTGCTCGCTCGGCCGTGGCCGCCGGTCGTACTCGATAACCGTCTCGATGCAGGGCTCGGCGCTGAGCAGATCGGTGGCGCAGCAGGACGGGCGGGCGATTACCGACACCCGGCCATCGAGGCTGGTCGCCGCGACGGCGCGGAAGTAGGGGATGTGCCAGACCAGGTCGCCGATGCCGCTGCGGTGGTGAACCACGACGGTGCGGGGCGAAGCGGCGGCCGACGCGCTCATGAGCCCTCCCCGTCGCAAAGCGCGCGCTCGCGGGCCATCAGGGCGGCGGCGGGCAGGGCCAGCAGCAGGGCGAAGCCGTAGGTGCCGGAGCGGGTGCCGAGCAGGCCCTCGGTCATCGAGAACAGGGCCGTGCCGACCACCACCAGCAGGCCCGCCGTGGCGAAGTAGCGGCTCGCAGGGTCGTCGCCGCGACCGAGGCGCGAGGCGAAGAAGCGCAGCGCCAGCGCCCAGAAGGCCAGCAGTGCGATGCCGCCGGGCAGGCCGGCAAAGGCCAGGCTGCTGATGATCTCGTTGTGGAGGTTGGCGAGGTCGTTGAAGTGGGCAGGCAACTCGCCGCGCTCGACCGATTCGGCGCGCCGCTGCGCGTAGTTCGCGTAGCCCACGCCCTGCCAGGGCGATTCGGCGAAACGGGCGAGGCCCCAGCGCCACATGGCCAGGCGGATTCCGGTGGCGTTTTCCATGCTGTCGAGGGCGTCGGGTGCTTCGACGAAACGACTGACGTTGGCGATCGCGTCGCCGACCCGACCCTGAACCTGGGGTGAGAGGTGATAGCCGGCGGCGGCAATGGCCAGCACCGCGGCAACCAGTGCGAGCCGCGCCGACCTGCGGAAATCGCGGCGCGCCAGGCTGGCGACGAGCAGCAGCACCGGCAGCGTGATCCAGCCGCCCCGGGTCGAGGAGAGGATCGAGGCGAGGCCGGCGCTGCCCAGCGCGGCGACGCCGCCCAGCAACCACCAGCGGCCGGCGCGCTCGTCACGGGCCAGGGCCAGGCCGCCGGCCAGCCCGAGGCAGCCGAGGAGCAGGGCGAAGTTGCCGAAGGGCACCGCGTTCCAGCGGCCGTCGAGGCCATGCACGCGCCCATGGTCCAGCCACACGCCCTCGACCAGGGCAACGCCTCCGGCGGCCAGTGCGGCGAGGATCACCGCCGCCACGAAGGGGCGCAGGCCGAGTCCGCGGCGGGCCAGCAGGAGGGCGACAAAGGCGGCATAGATGAGGTGCATGGGGCGATCGAGCAGGTGGAAGGCCCAGCCGGTCTGCGCCATGTTGAAGGCCACCGCCGCCGGGAGCAAGAGGCAGACGAGTCCGAACTGGCGTTCGGGCCGGGACAGCGCGCCCTCCCGCAGCAGCAGGCCGATGCCCCACAGGGCCAGGACCGCGAGGATCGCGCCACTGGCGGCGGGGAACACCATCAGCAGCGCCACCGCGGCGCAGGCCGCCCAGGCGGCGGGGTGAACGCCGGAGGGCAGGGGCCGGGCATGGAACCGCTCGGGCAACGCGGCCACGGTCATTCGAGCTCCACGCCACACGCGCGGAAGGTCCGCTCCATGTCGCGCCGCTCCGACGCCGACTTGAAGCGGACCCGGTCCCAGCCGAAGGCCAGCACCGGCGTGGCGGGCCCGTACAGCTGACGGGCGAAGAGCAGGGCGGAGGAGCGCACACCGAGCACGGCGGCGTAGGGCGTGTGGCTCATCCACACCTCGAGCGGTTCGTCCAGTTCGAGGATCTGGTCGTCCGGTCCGCAGAGCTCCCGCGCCGGGTCCTTGGGGTGGCCCTTGTAGTCCACCGCGGTGATGTCGTGGCGGGCCAGCCAGTCGCGCATCTCGCGGCCGACCGCGTCGCGATCGGCGGCCGACAGCAGGCCGGTGCCGAACAGGGGCTGGCCGATGATCAGCGCGCGACGGGGTGTGTCGGCGTCGCCCTTCCGGGCGCCGGCATCCACCAGCGCCGGCAGGCGCACGACCTTGTCGTCGGGATACTCGTGAGGCAGGCCCGGCAGCACGTAGATGCGGTCGCAGAACGGGGCGTCCGACCCGATGCGGTCGCCGGCGAAGCACCAGTAGTCAAGCTCTGGCGCAGCCAGGCGGCGCAGCTTGCGGGCGAACTGGGCCAGGCGCTTCGACGCGTTGAGCGGATAGCGCCGGACGCTGATGATGCCGTCGGGCAGGATCCGGGCCTGCATCGTGCGGGCCCCGCAGGCCCGCGGCAACGCCCGCAGGAAGTAGTTGATGGCCTCGGTGTCGAACACCGCGCTGTGGATCGCCAGCTCGTCGCAGGGGCCCACCAGCGCGGCCACCTGGCGGATGTTGGCGCGCAGGCGGCGGTGCCGGCCGAAGGCGCCCGGCAGGGGCTCCCAGCGGGGCCAGGCCATATAGCTGGCGACGTCCCACTCACCTTCCTGGACCACAGGCGTGACGCCGCGCTTGTACCACACCAGCACCTGGCGGGCGCCGGCCTCGTGGGACTCGGCGATGCGGCGGGCCGCCAGATACTGCAGCGGCGAGGCCACGAAATAGAGCGCGACCCGGCTCATCGCCCCCCGACCTCCGCCTCGGCGCCCCGCGGGGTCAGGTCGGCGAGCACCTCCTCGCCGCTGCGCAGAAGGCGGGCGTAGGCGCCGTCCTGGGCGAGCAGGGCGTCGTGGCTGCCCCGCTCGACGATGCGGCCGCGTTCCATCACGACGATCTCGTCCGCGTCGCGGATCGTGGACAGGCGGTGGGCGACGACCAGCACCGTGCGGTTGCGGCGCAACTGCACCAGGGCGTCCTTGACCGCCCGCTCCGATTCGTTGTCGAGGGCCGAGGTGGCCTCGTCGAGCAGCAGGATCGGGGCGTCCTTGAGGAAGGCGCGGGCGATCGCGATGCGCTGGCGCTGGCCACCCGAGAGCTGGCTCCCGTTGGTGCCGACGCGGGTCTCGAGCCCGTCGGGCAGCTTCTCGATGAACTCCCAGGCGTGGGCGGCGCGGGCCGCAGCGACGATTGCCTCCCGCGGGATGTCCGGCTGGCCGTAGGCGATGTTGGCGGCGACGGTGTCGTCGAACAGCACCACCTGCTGGCCGACCCAGCCGAGCTGGCCGCGCAGCCAGCCCAGGGGCAGCGAGCACAGGGTCGCGTCGTCGAGCAGGATGCGACCCCGCTCCGGCTCGAAGAAGCGGGCGATCAGGTTCACCAGGGTGGTCTTGCCGCTGCCCGAGGCGCCCACCAGCGCGACGGTGCGGCCGGGCTCGATGTCGAGGCTGAGGTCCTCCAGCGCCCAGTCGTCCTGCCCGGGGTAGCGGAAGCACACCCGGTCGAAGCGCAGGGCGCCGCGCACCCGTCCCCGCTCGCCGCTCTCGGTGTCGGGTTCGGCGGGGGTGTCGAGGAGCTCGAACAGGCTCTGGGCGCCGGCGAGGCCCTTCTGGATCACCGCGTTGATGTTGGTCAGCCGGCGGATCGGCTCGAACAGCATCGACATCGCGGTGACGAAGGCGACGAACTCGCCGGGCGTGAGCTTGTCCTGGGCCGACAGCGCGGTGGCGGTCCAGATCACCGCGGACACCGCGGCGGCGGCCAGCACCTGCACCAACGGCACGTTGGCGGCGGAGACCCGCACCGTGCGCATGGTCTGCTGGCGCAGGCGCTCGGCGATGCCGGCGAAGTGGCGATCCTCGTGGTCATGGGTACCGAACAGCTTGATCTCGCGGATTCCCGCCAGCGACTCCTCGACCGCGCCGGTGAGCTGGCCGGTGGTCTCCTGCATCTGCCGGTTGGAGCCGCGCAGCTTGCGGCTCGCAACGCGGATCAGCCACGCCACCACCGGGGCGATCGCGACGATCATCAGGGTCAGTTCCCAGGCCGTGTAGACCAGGTAGGCGGTCAGCCCGACGATCACCATCGAATCGCGGATGACGATGATCCAGGCATTGGATAGGGCCGAGCCGACCTGCGGGATGTCGTAGAGGATGCGCGACAGCATGCGGCCGCCCGACTCGCCCAGGTGGGTCGCCATCGGCAGGTGCATCTGGTGGCGGAAGACCTGCTGGCGCAGGTCGGTGATCGCCTTGTGGGCGATCCACTGGCTCGACACGCTGGCAGCGTACTCGGCGAGGCCCTTGAACAGAAAGGCGAACAGCAGGAACAACGGAATCTGCCACTGGGCGGTGGCGTTCTTGTTGATCAGGCTCTCATCGACCAGCGGCTTGAGCAGCGCAGGGAGGACGGGCTCCAGTGCCGCGGCGATGACCATGGCCAGCACCGACAGCCCGACCACCCGCCGGTACGGCCGGATCGACCCCAACAGCCGCCGGTAAAGGGCGAGCGACGATTTCATTCGCGATGCAGCACCTTGTCCACCACCAGGCTGGCCCAGCCCTCTTCGTGAAACTGCGACTTCAATGCCTTCTCGTCATACACCGTGTCCACCCATTCGAGGAAGCCGATCGGCGTGCGGGCATTGTCTACCAGGTACTGGGTGAAGAAGAAATCCAGTACGCCGGTCTTGGCCTGCTTGAAGTGGCCATAGCGCCAGTCCAGCTCCTTCATGGCCTCTGCGACAGGGTGGTCGAGGTGGAGGATGCGGTACAGCGCGGCGCCCAGCCCGGCCCGGTCGGCGCCCGACTTGCAGTGCATCAGGGCCGGGTACTCGAGCTGGCGGAAGAGGTCGTCCATGGCGTGGACTTCCTCGACCGAGGGCGGGGTGCGGGAATAGAGCTTGACGTTGTGGAGCGCGATGCCCCGTTCGGCGCACACCTCCTCCTCGTAGAGGAAGGAGCCGTAGTCGTGGCGGCCGCGCAGGTTGACGATGCTCTTGAGGCCGAACCGGCGCTGGTACGTGCGAATCTGCCGGGGGCTGGGCTGGCTGGAGCGGTACATGTCGCCGCCCAGCGGGTAGAAGTTGTTGTACACCGCGCGCACGCAGCCATGGTCGACCAGGTGCATGTCGAGCCAGGCGAGGATGCGGCGTGTCGGGGTGTCGAGGTTCTTGGGCACGGAGAGCGATGGATTGGCAGGTCCATCCCGCCCGAAACCCCGGAGTATACAGGAGCTTAGCGCCGCAGGCCGTGCATGCGGCGCGAATCGGCGCGATTGCGGGGCGGGGGTGTTGCGGTCAGGAGACGGCCGCGCGGTTGAAGGCCTTCAGCACCGTGCCCCAGGATGCGACGTGCAGATGGGTCATGGCGCCGAACGCGAAGTCGAGGCCCAGCCAGCGTTCCTGGGGCAGGCCGAGCAGTCGCCCGGCGATCGCCCGCAGCGGGCCGCCGTGGGCCACGACGGCGACAGCCCCGTCCGGGTGGGCGGCAAGGATATCGTCCAGCGCGGCATCGACCCGCAGCGCCATCTCCCGCGCCGACTCGCCGCCGGGCGCGCGAAATCCCAGCGGGTCGGCGGCCCAGGCGTCGAGCGCCCCGCGCAGGTCATCGAAGGGCTGCAGCTCCCAGCTGCCGAAATCGATCTCTCGCAATCTCGGGTCCAGCCGGGGCGCGCCGAGCGCTTCGGCCAGTCGCAGGGCACGGCCCAGCGGGCTGCTGTAGACCACCGTGCCGGAGGGTAGCAGCGGGCGCAGGCGCGCGGCCACCGGCCCGACCGGTTCGGCCAGGCCGACATCGCTCACGCCGTAGCAGGTGCCCGGCGCGACGTCGGGGCGGGGGTGGCGGATCAGGAAGAGGTCCATGCGGCAAGCAGCGCGACGTAGCAGGCCAGTTCGGTCAGTTGCTGGGTGGCGCCGAGGCAGTCGCCGGTATAACCGCCGAGGCGACGCACGAGCAGGCGGGCGAACCAGGCCGTGACGATGGCCACCAGCAGCAGGGCCAGGCCCGCCGCCACCGGCGGCACGAGCAGCAGCGGCAGGCCGCCTCCGGCGCTTGCGATCAGCAGCTCGCGCCCGCTCAGCGATCGCGCCAGGGGCTTGGCCTTGGCGTCGAGGTCGTCGCGGACGTACGTGAGGCGGTGGATCAGGCTGGTGGACGCCAGCCGCGAGAGGGGATGGGCGACGCACAGCGCCAACACAGCGTATGCCGGTGACAGGGTCGCCAGCTCGGTCAGCGCGGCGGCCTTGGCGAGCAGCATCAGGATCAGCCCGGCCGCGCCGTAGCTGCCGATCCGCGAGTCCTTCATGATGGTCAGCACCTGGCTGCGATCCCAGCCCCCACCGAGGCCGTCGCAAGCGTCGGCGAAGCCGTCCTCGTGGAAGGCGCCGGTCAGGCGCAGGCCGGCGGCCATCGACAGCACCACCGCGACGCTCGGCGGCAGGGCCAGAAGAAGCAGCCACAACAGGCCGGCGCAGGCGCCGCCCACGATCCAGCCCACCCAGGGGAAGTAGCGCGCGGCATGGTTGAGCCGCTCCGGCGACCACGGCAGCCAGGCAGGCACCGGCAGGCGGGTGAAGAAGGCCAGCGCGGTCAGGAACAGCTCGAGCTGGTGGCGCACCGGCGTCAGATCCGGTCGCTGACGCCGGCCGAGGCGAAGCTCGCCATCTCGTTGAGGAAGCCCACGGCCGCGCGCAGCAGCGGGAAGGCCAGCGCCGCGCCGGTCCCTTCGCCGAGGCGCAGGTCGAGCTGGAGCAGCGGCGCCACGCCCAGGTGATCGAGCTGGAGGCGGTGGCCGCCCTCCGCCGATGCATGGCAGAACACGCAATAGGGCAGCACGGCCGGCGCCAGGGCGTGGGCCACCAGCAGTGCGGCGGTGACGATGAAGCCGTCCACCAGAATCAGCATCCGGCGCTCGGCAGCGCCGAGCATCGCGCCGGCCATCATCGCGATCTCGAAGCCGCCGTACTCGGCCAGCGCATCGAGAGGGGCTTGCGGTCGGCCTCCGCGCGACAGTGCCCGCGCGAGCAGGTCCCGCTTGCGGGCCAGACCGGCGTCGTCGAGGCCGGTGCCGCGGCCCGTGACCGCGTCGAGGGGCAGACCGGTGAGGCAGTGGGTCAGCAGCGAGGCCGAGGCGGTGTTGCCGATGCCCATCTCGCCGAGAACGAGCGCCTGACAGCGATCGTCGGCGAGGTCATGGGCGAGGCGGCGGCCGCGGTCGATGGCGGTGTCGCGCTGGGCAGCGGTCATCGCCGGCTCGGTCAGGTAGTCGCGCGTGCCATGCGCCACCTTGGCGCCGAGCAGGCCGGGCGTTGCACCGAAGTCGTGCGCCACGCCGGCGTCCACCACGGTCAGGCCCAGACCGGCCTGGCGGGCGAAGACATTGATGGCGGCGCCGCCCGTCAGAAAGTTCGTCACCATCTGCCACGTCACATCCTGCGGGTAGGCCGAAACGCCGGCCCGCGCCGCGCCGTGATCGCCAGCAAATACAACAGCTTGCGGGTTGTTGAGGGAGGGAGCCTCGGTGTTCTGGACGAGCGCCACCTGAAGGGCCAGGGCTTCGAGCCGGCCAAGGCTGCCTGGCGGCTTGGTCTTTTGGTGGATTTTTTGCTTCACCGTCTCGGCGAGCGCGCTGTCGAGCGCGTCGATGGAAAGCTGCATCCGGATCTGTCCTGAGTCGTAGCGGCGGCGCATGTTAGCACCCGCCTTGCCAATCGTGAGGCTCGACCGTCCGCGCCCCGAAAGAGGGATCGCGGCTGCATTCGTGTGGCGAATGCCGCACAACCTGAGAGAGGAGACATCTCATGCCTGACCGTCCCGTCAAGAACGTCATCGAACACAAGCCTTTCGTCATGGCGCCCCGTGATCTGCCGGTGAAGGAGGCCGCGCGGATGCTGAAGGAGCAACACGAGGGGGCCGTCCTGATCGTCGAGGCCGGCCGCCTGATCGGCATCTGCACGGAGCGCGACATCGTCTTCCAGGTGGTCGCCGCGGGCGCCGACCCCGCCACCACGCCGATCGGCGAGATCATGACCGCCGACCCGGTCACGATCACCCTGGACAAGCCCTTCGGTCACGCCCTCCACCTGATGTTCGAGGGGGGCTTCCGCCACGTGCCGGTGGTCGGCCCGGACGGTGCGCCGCTGGGCCTTGTTTCGGCCCGCGACGCGCTTGGCCTCGATGTGCTCGACTTCGAGCAGGATCTGCTGCTGCGTGAAGGGCTCGCCGAGATCCTCTGAGCGCTGGCAGGCGGCCCGCCGCGCGGGCCGCGCAGTCACTCCAGCCCGCTGAGGTACTGGGCCACCGCGATGATCTCGGCCTCGGTCAGGCCGGTCACCACCGAATGCATGACCATGTCCGGCGCTTCGCGCGTGTGGTCGATGAAGGCCTGCACCTGGCGTTCGATATAGCTGGCGTGCTGTCCGGCCAGGCGCGGCAGGAACAGGGCACCACGTGCTCGTGGGCCATGACAGGTGCTGCAGGCGGTCACGCCGCTCTGGGCGTTGCCGTTCTCGTAGAGCTGCTTGCCGATCTCGGCCAGGGCCGGGTCGAACGCGACATCGGCGATCACGTCCTTGCTGCTGAAGTACTCGGCCAGCGCTTCGATCTCGGCGCCGCTCAGGTCGGCGACCTGAGCTTTCATTTCGCCGTTCTCGCGCCGGCCCGACTTGAAGTTGAACAACTGGCGCTGTAGATACTGGGCGTTCTGTCCGGCCAGCTTGGGGTAGTTGGGGCTGCTGCTCTGGCCCGTCATGCCGTGGCAGTTCTGGCAGCGCGCCTCGACGATCTCCCGTGCCGGGCGCTCCGACGCACTGGCCAGATCCGCCAGCAAGGCCAGACTTGTCAACGCAATGAAGGCTGCATGGCGCATGGTGTCTCTCCTCCGTGGCCTGCCGCGGGCGCCCGGTACATCGCCGGGGCCTCCTTCGCCTGGCCGCTTCCTTAAGCTAGTCTAGCCGCTCGTCTCGCGCTTGGGCACCCTCTCGCCCCGTGGCCCCCCGATTGGCGGTGGCGGTAGCCTGGTCGGGCTGTGGTAGCGTGACGCATCCCCATTGTCCCGAGGCACAGACGGATGTCCGAGTTCGATTACGACCTGATCACCATCGGCGCCGGCAGCGGCGGGGTGGCCGCCAGCCGTCGCGCCGCCCTCCATGGCGCTCGTGTCGCGATCTGTGAAGGCAGCCGGGTTGGCGGCACCTGCGTAATCCGTGGCTGTGTACCGAAGAAGATCCTGATGTATGCGTCCCAGTTCGGCGAGGCGCTCGAGGATGCGCCCGCCTATGGCTGGCAGTTCGGTGAGCCACGCTTCGATCTGGCGACCCTTGTCGCGGCCAAGAACGCGGAGACGGACCGGCTGGAGGGCATCTATCGGCGCATGCTCGCGGACGGGAACGTGACCTTGATCGAAGGCTGGGCGCGCCTTGTCGATGCCCACACGGTCGAGGTGGGGGGGCGGCAGCTGACGGCTGGCCGAGTGCTGATCGCCAGCGGTGGTGCGGTCAGTCGGCCGCCCATCGAGGGTATTGAACTGGCCCTCGATTCCGACCAGTTGCTCGATCTCGCGGCGCAGCCCGGCCACCTGCTGGTCCTGGGCGCCGGCTATATCGCGGTCGAGTTCGCCGGCATCTTCCGGGGCTTCGGCAGTCGGGTCACGCTGGCCTTCCGGGGCGAGCGCCCGATCCGCGGCTTCGACGAGGATCTGCGCGTCCGTCTGGCGGACGGCATGGCGGCGCGTGGCATCGATGTCCGCCCCGGCTTCGAGCCGGTCCGGATCGAACGTCGCGGCAGTGGCTTTGCCGCGATTGACGGCGATGGCAACGAGATCGTCGCCGACGCGATCCTCGCGGCCCTCGGCCGTCACCCGAACACGGCCGGGCTGGGCCTGGAGGCGCTCGGCGTGCGCACCCGCGCGAAGGGCGGTGCGATCGAGGTCGACCGATACTCCCGCACGTCGGTCGACGGCATTTACGCGGTGGGCGATGTCACCGACCGGGCCGCGCTGACGCCGGTCGCGATTGCCGAAGGGCGGGCCTTCGCCGACACCGAGTTCGGCGGCCTTGACGTCGCGGTGGACCACGCGCTGATCGCGACCGCCGTGTTTTCACAGCCGCAGATCGCGACCATCGGCCTCAGCGAGCAGGACGCGCTGTCGGCCGGGCACGACTGCCAGGTCTTCGAGGCGGGCTTCCGGCCCATGAAGAACACGATCTCGGGGCGTGAGGAGCGGGCCTACATGAAGGTGGTCGTGGATCGCCCCAGCGACCGCGTGCTCGGCGCCCACATGATTGGCCCGGATGCCGCAGAGATCATGCAGACCCTGGCGATCGCGATCACGATGGGCGCGCGCAAGGCCGACCTGGACCGGACCCTGGCCGTGCACCCGACCACGGCTGAGGAGTTCGTGCTGCTGCGCACGCCGCGGGACTGAGGGCCGTCAGGGGGCGCGGCGCGGGGCGCCGCACTGCCAGCAGGCGGCGAACTGGGGCTCGATCCACTCTCCGCAGCTCTCGCAGGCCCAGTGGGGCGCGCGGTCGCTGAGGTCCTGGGCGGCGGCCTCGAGTGCCGCAAGGGTTTCGGCTGTATCCCGGCCCTCGGGAATCCACACCTGCGGCCAGGCCTCTACCTGGGGAATCTCGCCGAGCGCGCCGGACAGGAAGCGGTTGCGCACCTGCGCCCGGATCCCGATGGACTCAAGCAGGTTGGCGCAGTGCTGTGCCTCGATCAGGGTGCTGCGTCGCGTGAGAAATTTCCAGCCCATGACGGGCCGACTATATCAGCGCATCGCGCTCCGCTGGAAGCCGTCGTGCCAGGGGGACTGGGCCTGCGATGCATCGAACTCCGGGAAGGCCGCGTCGTGCTCCATCAGCAGGGCGAAGATCGTCTTGGCGTGCTCCGCGGGAAAGCCCGTGCGGTGGTCACCGCGGTCGTCGGTGAGCAGGCCGGACAGAAACTGGCGGCACTCGAGGCTGCCCCACAGCAGCTCGATGCGGATCAGGTGGGGGAAGCGCGCATAGAGCGCTCGGGTATCGGTCGCTTCTGGCGTCGTCATCGGTCTGGCTCCTGGGACTCGTGATCCCCGGGTCGTGGATGGAGCCTATAACTTAAGAACTAGTCCGGCGGGGCGCTGTGCGCTATGTCGCGCTCGCGCAGGGGGCGTGCCCGGAAGCGGGCTGAAGGTGTGGCGTATGTCGCGGATTGCGGGAAGCCGAGGCGGGGAGGGCGGGCACAAAAGCAAAGGGCCGACTCGATGAGTCGGCCCTCGGCGTGAAGCCTGGTGGGTCGTGTAGGATTCGAACCTACGACCAACGGATTAAAAGTCCGCTGCTCTACCAGCTGAGCTAACGACCCGGTAAAGAGCCGCGAATTATAGGCACCGACGAGCGGTCGGTCAACGTCGTATCGACAATTACACGGGTGGGTGCGCGTAGGGCGTCGGATCCGGCAGGCCGGCAGCCTCGAAGCCTGCGTGACGCAGCCGGCACGCGTCGCAGGCGCCGCAGGCGCGACCGGAGCCATCCGCCTGATAGCAGGACACGGTCAGCCCGTAGTCGACGCCGAGTTCGAGTCCGCGGGCGATGATCTCGGCCTTCGTCAGCCGGATCAGCGGCGTATGAATGCGCAGCCGGGCGCCCTCGATGCCGGCCTTGGTGCCGAGGTTCGCCATCGTCTCGAAGGCGGCGATGTACTCGGGCCGGCAGTCCGGATAGCCGGAGTAGTCGATCGCGTTGACGCCGATGAAGATGTCGCAGGCGCCGAGCACCTCGGCCCAGCCCAGGGCGAGGGACAGCATGACCGTGTTGCGGGCCGGCACGTAGGTCACCGGAATCACGCCGGGCTGGGGGCCCTCCATGGGCACCGCAATGCCGCTGTCGGTCAGTGCCGAGCCGCCGAACTGGCCCAGGTCCACCCGGGCGAAGCGGTGCTCCCGCACCGAGAACGCCTGCGCGACACGGCGCGACGCGGTCAGCTCGGCAGCATGGCGCTGGCCGTACTCCACCGAGAGGGCATAGCACTCGAAGCCCTGCTCTCGCGCGATCGCCAGGCAGGTGGTGGAATCGAGGCCGCCGGACAGCAGCACCACGGCGCGGCGGGGGGAATGGCTCAGGGAAGTCGGCTCCACGGTGGTTCCTTGCGGTTATCGGTGCGCCGCCGTCAGCGCCCGGGCTGGTTGCCCCAGATCAGCTTGTGCAGCTGCAGTTGCATCCGCACCGGCAGGCGGTCGCGGATGATCCAGTCGGCGAGGTCGTCCGGCGACAGTTCGCCGGCCACAGGCGACAGCAACACCGTGCAGCGCCCGGCCAGATCGTCGGCGTCGATGCGTGTCCGGGCCCAGATGTAATCCGTCTCGTCCGCCAGCACGATCTTCAGTTCATCGCCTGGACCGAGCAGGCGCAGGTTGTCAAGGCGATTGGCGGCAACCTCGCCCGATCCCGGTGCCTTGAGGTCCATGATGCGGGAGACCCGGGGATCGACCGCCGAGATGTCGATGGCGCCGCTGGTCTCGAGCGAGACCGAGTGGCCGGCATCGCACAGGGCCGTCAGCAGGGGCAGGCAGGCCGATTGCGCGAGGGGTTCGCCACCGGTCACGCAGACGGTGGGCACCTCGAATGCCGCCACGCGCGCCAGCACCGTCTCGAGGGCCACGGTCTCGCCGCCCTCGAAGGCGTAGGCGGTGTCGCACCAGCGGCAACGCAGCGGGCAGCCGGTCAGTCGGACGAACACGGTCGGCAGGCCGACCCGTGTCGACTCGCCCTGAAGGGACAGGAAGATCTCGGTCAGGCGGAGCGAGACCGGGGTCTTGCCGGGACCGGCCGTCGTCACCCTCAGTTCGAGCCCAGGCGCTGCTTGGCCATCTGGGCAGCCGAGCTTTCCGGGTAGGTGCTGCCGATCCGCTGCAGGGTCTCTCGAGCGCCCTTCTTGTCGCCCATCGCCTGCTGGCTGCTGGCCAGACCGAGCAGCGCGTCCGGCGCGCGGGGATCATCGGGCCACTGGTCGACCACCGCGCGGTAGAGATCGCTCGCCCGGGCGGCCTCGCGCTCCTGGAACCACGCATTGCCTGCCCAGAAGTGAGCGCTGGGCAGGAAGCTGCTGCCCGGGTAGGCGGCAATGAAGGCCTCGAAGGCGGCGCCGGCCTCGCGGTTCTTGCCCGCCTTGAGCAGGCCGAGGGCACCCTCGTAGTCCCGCGCCTCGGCCACCGGGTCGATAGGCTGGGCGGCCGCGGAGGGGTTGAGCGCTGCGTTTTCGATGACGCGCAGGCGGTTGTCCAGGTCGACGTAGAAATCCTTCTGGCGCTTCTCGGAGGACTCGACCTGGTAGGTCAGGACCTCGATCTGGCCTCGCAGCCTGGCGATCTCTTCCTTCAGGGCCTGCAACTCGTTGGCGAGCTCGAACTGCGCCTTGGCAGTGATCTCGAGCTGGTCGAGCCGCGCGCCGTAGCCGTCGCGCAGCCGGACGATTTCCTTCCTCGCCTCTTCGTCGTCAAACATGCCCGCGGCGGACGGGCCCGCGGCCGTCAGGCCGAGGACCGCCGCCGTGGTCAGGAGCGCCCGACGCATCGCCATCAGAACTCACCCGTGTAGAGCATGTCGGCGCGGCGGTTCTCTGCCCAGCAGCCCTCGCTCGCGTCGGTGCAGCGCGGCTTCTCTTCGCCGAGGCTGACGGATTCGATCTGGCTGTCCGGCACGCCGAGCAGGTTCAGCGCACGGCGCAGGGCGTCGGCGCGCTTCTGGCCGAGTGCCAGGTTGTACTCGCGGCTGCCGCGCTCGTCGGCGTTGCCCTGGATCAGCATGCGCACGTCCGGGTGACCGACCAGGAAGCGAGCGTGGACCTCAACCAGTGGCTGGGACTCGCTGCGCAGCACGAAGCTGTCGAAGTCGAAGAACACGCTACGCTTCGACAGCGGGCTGCTCGGGTTGGTCAGCTCATCCATATACGAACCGCCGGTCGGTTCGGCCGGCGTGACGGTCGTGACCTGCGGCGTCTGCACTGCCGGGGTGGCGTTGCGGTCCTCGACCGTCGCTCCCGTGTCGCTGGACATCGGGGTCGAGCCGCAGCCGGACAACAGGGCGAGCAGCACAGCAGGTACAACGAGGGTCTTGCGCATCAGAAGCTCCTGAAGTGTGTTGATTCTGGGTTATCGGGGCAACGGGCCCCATGCCGGTTCTCGGACGTCGGCGGCCTTCACCGACAGACGCTGCTTGACGCGACCGTCGGAGGATACCGCCGCGAGGACGCCTCGCCCACCCGTTTCTGTCGCATACAGGATCATTCTGCCGTTCGGGGCAAAGCTCGGCGACTCGTCGCGTGACGTGTCGGTCAGGATCGTGACCTGGCGCGAGGCGAGGTCCATCACCGCCACCTGAAAGCGCCCTCCGCTGCGGGTGATGAAGGCCAGGCTGCTGCCGTCGGGCGAGGGGCGCGGGGTCACGTTGTAGCTGCCGTCGAAGGTCACGCGCTGAAGATTGCCGCCGGTCGGGGTGACGCGATAGATCTGCGGCGTGCCGCCGCGATCGGAGGTGAAATAGATCCAGTCACCCGACCAGAAGGGTTCGGTGTCGATGCCGGCCGACGAGGCAATGCGCTTCACGCCCGAGCCGTCGGCGTTCACCGTGTAGAGCTGGGACTGTCCATCCTTGGTCAGGACGATCGCCAGCTTGCTGCCGTCCGGCGACCATGCCGGTGCCGAGTTGGAACCCTTGAAATTGGCCACCACGCTGCGCAGGCCGGAGGCCAGGGAGTGGATGTAGATGACCGGCTTCTTGGCTTCGAACGAAACGTAGGCCAGCTTGCTGCCGTCCGGCGACCACGCCGGCGAGATGATCGGTTCCCGGGAGGCCAGCGCCGTCTGCGGATTCTCTCCGTCGGCGTCGGCGATCTGGAGCTGATAGCGCTCCCCGGTCTTCACCACGTAGGCGATGCGGGTCGAAAACACGCCGGGCAGCCCGGTCAGCTTCTCGTAGACAAAGTCGGCAATGCGGTGGCCGGTGGCCCGCTGCTGACCTTCATTCATCCGCAGCGCGAGCGCGCCGAGTTCGGCCTGCCGCTGGGTGTCGAAGAGGCGGAAGCGGACCTCGTAGCGCTTGCCCTCCATGGCGACGACCGAGCCGACGAGCATCGCGTCCGCACCGCGGATGCGGAAGTTGACCAGATCGGGTACCGCAGTTTCCGAGATTGGCTGCGGGCCGGTCTCGATCAGGCTGAACAGGCCGCTGCGGCGGAGGTCTGCCCGCACCACGTCGGTCACGCCGCCGGCGAGCACCGATTCTCCGTCGAATCGGGCAATCGCCACGGGGATCTGATTGGCGCCCGCGCCGGTGATTTCGATCGCCAGCTGGGCTCGGGCGCCCGCGATGCTGGCCAGGAGCATTGCGAGCAACAGGATGTGGGCAAAAAGCTTATGTTTCATAACGATTTTCCGGTTCGCGCGATTATAGCCGAGTGGGATGGCTTGTCACCGATGCAGCCCGGCCGGTCATCTCAGAGGCCAGAAGGTCAGTTCCAAGTTCCGATCGAACAGGTCTTTGGCGTCCGGTAGTGGCAACGGACTCGACTTGCGGATCGCCCGTTCGATTGCCAGATCCAGCTGCGGGTTGCCGGATGAGCGCTTTAGTTTCACATCAAGCACCGTTCCGTCCGGCAACTGGTCCACATTGAACTGAGCGGATGGATCGCCGCTGACGCCCGGGGGCAGCACGATGTTGCCCTTGACCTTGGCCTGGATTCGGCCAATGTAGTTGGCCGCGTTCCGTCCCCGCTGGGCGGCTCGCTGCGCATCGGCAGCGCGCAGGGACTCCTCGCGCAGCAGGGCCTGCTGGCGCGCCATCTGGGCCTCCTGGGCGAGCAACTCCTGCATGCGCTGCGCCTGCTCCTGGGCGGCACGCTGCTCCGGTGTCGGGCCCTTGGGCTTCGGTTTGGGCTCTGGTTTCGGTTTCGGTTTCGGCTCAGGTTTCGGCTTGGGCTCCGGTTTCGGCTTGGGCTCCGGTTTCGGCTCCGGTTTCGGCTCTGGTTTGGGTTCCGGCTTGGGCTCTGGTTTCGGCTCCGGCTTGGGCGGTTCCACCTTCTGCTCGATCTCGACCTTGGGCGGCGGAGGCGGCGGGGGCGGCTTCGGGATCGGCTTGGGCGGCGGCGGTGGCGGCGGCTCGGGGATCGGCTCGGGCTTTGGCTCGGGCGGCGGCGCCTCGACCGGCTTGGGCGGTGGGGCTGGGCGAGGGCGAGGCGGTGCTACCGGCGAGGGGACCGCCTGTACGAGGCTCACCTCGACGACCGCGGGCGGGCGGGCCTGCCAGCGGATGCCGTAGAACAGGAAGGCGGCCAGCAGGCCATGGACCAGAATCGTGAGGAGGACTGACGGCCACTTGCCGGGGTCCTGGGCGGCCGGATAGTGCATCATCGCCGACACGCCCGGTCAGTTCTTGCCCGGTTGGACCAGCAGGCCGATTTTCTGGATGCCCTCGCGCTGGAGCAGGTCCATGACATCGAGCACGGCTTCGTAGCGGGCGGCCTTGTCGCCCGCGATCAGGACGGGCTGCTCCGTATTGGCCTGCTGGAGGCGGCGGAGTTCGGCCAGCAGGTCGTCGCGGGACAGCTTGCGCGGGGCTTCGCTGCGCTCGCGGATGGCCAGTGCGCCGTCGGCGGCGACGATGACCTCGATCGGTTCGACGGTGACCTGCGAGGCCTTGCCGACGCTGGGCAGGTCCACCGCGCCGACCTGGATCATCGGCGCCGTAACCATGAAGATCACGAGCAGGACCAGCATCACGTCGATGTAGGGCACGACGTTGATCTGGTTCATCAGGCGACGCTGGCGCATCAGCGGAGCTGCCTTTGCAGGATATTGGAGAACTCTTCCATGAAGCTCTCGAGGCGCACGGACAGGCGATCGATGTCGTGGGCGAAGCGGTTGTAGGCCACCACGGCCGGGATGGCCGCGAACAGGCCGATGGCGGTGGCGACGAGGGCCTCGGCAATGCCCGGCGCGACATGGGCGAGGGTCGCCGAGGTGACGTTGGCGAGGCCCCGGAAGGCGTTCATGATGCCCCACACGGTGCCGAACAGGCCGACGTAGGGCGAGACCGAACCGACCGAGGCGAGGAAGGCAAGGTGGGCCTCCAGGTCGTCAACCTCGCGCTGGTACGTCGCACGCATGGCCCGCTGGGCCCCTTCGATGGTGCTGCTACTGTCCGCGTTCTTGCTTCGCAGCTTGGCGAACTCGCGGTAGCCGGATTCGAAGATGCGCTCCATCGGGCCGGAGTGGTGGCGATCGTTGGCGGCGCTCTGGAACAGGGCGTTGAGGTCGCCGCCACTCCAGAACTCCCGCTCGAAGGCGAGTGTCTTGGTCCGGGCCCCGCGAATCGCGAACCACTTGCGGAAGATCCAGTACCAGGACACGAGGGAGACCAGCAGCAGGAGGGCCATCACCAGCTTGACCAGAATGCTGGCGTTGCTGATCAGGCTGAGGATCGACAGGTCGGTGGTGACTTCCATTCGCTTTTCTTCTTGTTCAATCCGGATCGGCCAGACGCTGGCGGATCGCGCGGGGAATTGCCGTTGCCGCGTGGCGGCCGATGTCGATGCAGGCGATCGTGACGAGCGCCTCGAAGAGGCTGTTGCCAGCACATTCGACGCGCTGCGCGAACACGATGCTGGCGCCACCGAGCCGTTCGATCCGGGTCACGACCTGGAGTTCATCGTCGAGGCGGGCTGGCGACAGGAAGTCGGCTGCGACCTTTCGCACCACGAAGGCGATGCCGTCGTGGCGCAGCAGCTGAGCTTGCTCGAACCCCCGCTCCCGCAGCCACTCGGTACGCGCCCGCTCGCAGAACTTCAGATAGTTGGCGTAGTAGACGACGCCACCCGCATCGGTATCCTCGAAATAGACGCGGACCGGTGTGCGGAACTCCGCACCCGGCCGCATGCCTGAACGATCTCGGGGAGCTTGCATCGGCCGGATTCTACCTGATAAAGAACCTTAATCTTCCGGGGTTCCTGCCGTATTTGTCACCGGAGGTTAGGGTTTTCGGGCCGGTCCTGGCCGATCCCTCGGGCGGCGGTGCGCCGCCGCCGTGCGTCGCTCGTGGCGGGCTATGCGAAACAGTTCCGACTTTGCGCGAACGGCGGGTGTTAAGCTTTACTCAAGGATGGATATCCACTGGGCCGGATGTGGCCAGAGGCGCAGTAATGGCGATGCAGGGCAATCAGAGAAAGTCTGAGGACGGCGGTTCCCGCAAGAAGTCGGGGCCGCCGTCCGAGTTGTCTTCGCTCGATTTCACGGGCGGCGGCGACGCATGGGCGCTCGCCCAGTGCGCCGAGAAGGTCCAGGTGCTCGAGGGTGGCGACGCGCTGATGGCCGTCGCCGAGGAAGCCTCGATGCTGTTCGCCAGCGGCCAGGACGAGGAGGCCGCCCAGGTCCTCGAGGCGACCCTCGACGGGGCGGTGGGCGACGAGGCCGGTGAGGGACTGTGGCTGATGCTGCTGGATCTGCACCGCCTTGCCGGCGACCGCCAGCGCTTTGACCAGCGCGGCGCGACCTACTCGGCGCGCTTCGAGAAATCACCGCCCCAGTGGGAGGACCTCTCCAAGCCGAGCGAGGAAGTCGCGGAAGACGCGACGCCCACCGTGGCGCTCAACGGCAGTCTGTCTGGGCAGGTCGAGGTGCAGTTCGGCAAGCTCGTCGAATTCGCTCGCGAGAACGGCGGCGTCAAGATCGACCTGGGGCGTCTGCGCAGCGCCGATGACAAGGGCTGCAAGCTGCTGCGCGGCGTGGTTCGCGAACTGGAGCAGGATCACGTGCCGATCACCCTGCTCAACTGCGCGACCCTCGGCAACATGCTCCTCAAGCAGGTGTCCTGCGGCAAGCCGGAGAAGCGGGAAGTCTGGCTGATGCTTTTCGAGTTGCTGCAGCGGGCTGGCGAATTCGACCGCTTCGAGCAGTACGCCATCGACTACGCGATCACCTTCGAGGAGTCGCCGCCGTCGTGGGACCCATCCCGCGCGCCGGACGCAGCGGATGCCGTCGAGTCCATCGCGACCACCTCGATATCGTCCGGCCGGCAGGCCGATTTCCATCTCGAGGGCGAGATTTCATCCAGCGCGCAGGCGCAGGTGCGGGAGTTGGCGGCGTTCGCCTCGACCCGCACCATGATCGACGTAGACTGCTCCAACCTCCGGCGGGTGGACTTCGCCTCGGCCGGTACGCTGTTCAATGTCCTCGCCAACTTGCAGGCGCAGGGTAAACTGGTGACCTTCAAGAAAGTGAACAACATGGTCGCGGCCCTGCTGCGGGTCATGGGGGTCCATCAGGTCGCCCAGCTGGTCACCCGCCGATAGCCGCCGCGGCCGTCTCCCGGACGGTCTCATGGAACAGTATCACGGCACCACCATCCTCTCGGTGCGGCGCGGCAATCGTGTCGCCCTCGGCGGGGACGGTCAGGTCACCCTCGGCAACATCGTCGTCAAGGCCAGCGCGCGCAAGGTGCGACGCATCTACCAGGACCGGATCCTGGCGGGTTTCGCCGGCGGCACGGCGGACGCCTTCACGCTGATCGAACGCTTCGAGGCCAAGCTCGAGAAGCACCAGGGCAACCTGTTGCGCGCCTCGGTCGAGCTTGCCAAGGACTGGCGGACCGACCGCATGCTGCGTCGTCTCGAGGCAATGCTGGCCGTGGCCGACCGGGAGCACTCCCTGATCATCACCGGCAATGGCGATGTCCTCGAGCCGGAACAGGGCATCGTCGCGATCGGCAGCGGTGGTGCCTATGCCCAGTCGGCGGCCCGCGCCCTGCTGGAGAACACCGACCTTCCGCCCGAAGAGATCGTCTCGAAGGCCCTGACGATCGCCGGCGATCTGTGCATCTATACCAACCAGAGTCACGTCATCGAAGTGATCGAAGGCTGAAGCCAACCACCCCTGCCACGAACGCAGGCCGTGCAGGTAGACCACGGCCCGCTCCAGAGTCCTGCCATGACCCAGATGACACCGCCGGAGATCGTCTCCGAACTCGACAAGCATATCGTCGGCCAGAACAAGGCCAAGAAGGCGGTCGCGATCGCCCTGCGCAATCGCTGGCGCCGTGCCCAGGTGGCCGAGCCGCTGCGCTCGGAGATCACACCGAAGAATATCCTGATGATCGGTCCGACCGGGGTCGGCAAGACCGAGATCGCCCGCCGCCTGGCGCGCCTCGCAAACGCCCCATTCATCAAGATCGAGGCGACGAAGTTCACTGAAGTGGGCTATGTGGGACGCGATGTGGACACCATCATCCGTGATCTTGCGGAGATCGCCATCAAGGAACACCGGGAGCGGGCCATGGTCCAGGTGCGCGACCGGGCCATGGATGCGGCCGAAGATCGCGTTCTCGATATCCTGCTGCCGCCGGCGCGCCCGGTGGGCTTCGGCGAGGAGCCGGCCCCGTCGACGGATTCGGCGACCCGGCAGAAATTCCGCAAGAAGCTGCGCGAAGGCGAGCTTGACGACAAGGAGGTCGAGCTCGAAGTGGCGACCCCGGGCATGGCTGCCGAGATCTTCGCGCCGCCCGGCATGGAGGAGCTGACCCAGCAGATCCAGGGAATGTTCCAGAACATGGGCGGCGGGCGCAAGAAGATGCGCAAGATGAAGATTGCCGATGCGCTCAAGGCGCTCGCTGACGAGGAGGCCGTCCGGCTCGTGAACGACGAGGAGATCAAGGCCGAGGCGGTGCGCGCGGTCGAGCAGAACGGGATCGTCTTCCTTGATGAGCTGGACAAGGTCGCGACCCGCAGTGAGGGCCATGGCGCCGACGTGTCGCGTCAGGGGGTCCAGCGCGACCTGCTGCCGCTGGTCGAGGGGACGACCGTATCCACCAAGTACGGCATGGTGCGGACCGACCACATCCTGTTCATCGCCAGCGGTGCCTTCCACCTCGCCAAGCCGAGCGACCTGATTCCCGAGCTGCAGGGCCGCTTCCCGATCCGGGTCGAACTCGACTCCCTGTCCGTGGAGGATTTCGAGCGCATCCTGACCGCCACCGACGCCTGCCTGACGCGCCAGTACGAGGCGCTGCTTGCCACCGATGGGGTGACGATTGCGTTCACGCCGGAAGGCATAAGACGCCTCGCCGAGATCGCCTACCAGGTCAATGAGAAGACCGAAAACATCGGCGCCCGGCGACTCTACACCGTGATGGAGCGACTGCTGGAGGAGCTCTCCTTCGATGCCGGCAAGGCGGGCCTCGAGCAGGTCGAGGTCGACGCGGCCTACGTGGATGCCCGGCTGGAGACCCTCTCCCAGCGCGAGGATCTTGCTCGCTACGTGCTCTGATCGTCCAGCACGCGACGTCTGCCCCTGGCCTCAAGGTCTGGGCGGATATCCGCGAGCAATGCCATCGTCATGCTGATTCGCATCGTTTCCATCCTGTTCCCGCTGTTCGCCATCGCGGCGCTGGGCTTCTTCGTCGGTCGACACATGAAGCCAGATCTCACCCACGCCAACAAGCTGAACATGGATGTCTTCGTGCCGGCCCTGGTGATTGGCGCGCTGGCCAGCAAGTCTTTCCAGATCACCAACTTCCTGCCCCTCGCGGCGGCCACCCTGCTGGTGGTGCTTGCCTCCGGTCCGGTCGCCTGGGGCGTCGCACGGGCCATCGGTGTCGACGCCCGGACGCTGGTGCCACCGATGATGTTCAACAACTGTGGCAACCTCGGGCTGCCGCTGGCGGTGCTCGCTTTCGGCGACAGTGCCCTGGCGCCGGCGGTGGTGATGTTCATGGTGTCCAACCTGCTGCACTTCTCCTTCGGGGCCTGGCTGCTCGACCACAACGTCCGCCTGCGCGACGTCTGGAAGATTCCTTCCGTGTGGGCCACCTTCGTCGGCCTCGGCATCGGCCTGCTGGGCATCGAGATCTGGCCGCCGCTGATGCATGCGATCCGGATGCTGGGCGACATCTGCATTCCGTTGATGCTGTTCAGTCTGGGCGTGCGTCTGACCGACTCCCGGATCTCCGAGATCCGGCTTGGCCTCATCGGCGCGGCGCTCAGGCCGCTGATGGGCATGGCCCTGGCCTGGCTGGCGATCCTGGTGATCGAGCTGCCGCCGCGCCAGGAGGCGCTGTTGCTCGTCTTCGGGGCCTTGCCGCCCGCGGTGCTCAACTACATCTTCGCCGAGCGCTATGCGCAGGAGCCGGAGAAGGTGGCCTCGATGGTGCTGATCGGCAATGTCGCGTCGCTGCTCTTCCTGTCCGTCGCGCTGGCGGTCGCGCTGCCTGAATTCACGAACCCGCCCGGAGCCATGCCATGACGATTGCCCTGTTCCACGATGATGCCTATGCCCGCGAGTGCGACGCGATGGTCGTGCGTGTCGAGCCGGGGCAGGTGGTGCTCGACCGCAGCATCTTCTATCCGACCGGGGGCGGGCAGCCGGGTGATACCGGCAGCCTCGTGGCGGGTGGTCGGGAGATCCGGGTCGTGGGAACCGTCAAAGGGGAAGGCGGCGAAGTCATCCATCAGGTCGAAGGCCTCGCGCCGCTCGCGGTGGGTCAGGCGGTATCGGCCACCATCGACTGGTCGCGCCGCCATCGCCTGATGCGCTTCCACACCGCTCTGCACCTGCTCTGTGCCGTCGTCGACGCACCGGTGACCGGTGGCAGGATGGCGGAGGACAAGGCCCATCTGGACTTCGACATCGACATGTCCCTGCTGGACGCCGGCGTCATCGAGGCCCGCCTCAATGCGCTGGTCGAGGCCGATCTTCCGGTGGAGGCCGGTGCCATCCGGGACGAGGAACTGGATGCCAACCCCGGCCTGGTCAAGACCATGTCGGTGCAGCCACCCCGGGGCCAGGGCAGCGTGCGCACCATCCGGGTTGGCGACGTGGACTACCAGCCGTGCGGCGGCACCCACCTGAAGCGCACCGGCGAGATCGGCAGGCTGCGTGTGGCACGGATCCGCAGCGAGGGTCGGCGCAACAAGCGGGTGACCCTGATCTTTGCCGATGACCCGGTGTGACATGGATCACGCCCACTGTCCGCAGCCCGTATCAAGTCGGGCAAGGGGGGGCCGATAGCTCTCCCAAGGCCAGCCGGGAAACCGGTCGGCCGACAAATTGAGAAGGAGGGGTGCTCGCAGCGCTAGCTGATGCGTACCCACCCGAAAAGGGCAAACCCGACCGAAAGGCGGGGGCGCAAAGTCACCGGTCTAAGGGACTACGGTTCTACGACAGCGGGATTGCCGGGCTTCCACGGGAAGCGCTCGCCTCGTCGCGGGTGTCCCCTTGCCGCATCCCCTGTCCGCAACCGGTCCCGCCCAGCACGAGGCGACGGACATGCGGAATCTGGCGAAAGAACTCGGCATCATCCTGGCATGCATCGGTTTCATCATGGCCGCCTCTCCGGCGTTCGCCCAGCAGACGGGCATGACGCGCTGGGTCTGCTGGTACAACAACGACATGACGGTGCGCTGCGTCCTTCAGGCCGCGGCCGCCGACAGCGATGCCGCCGAGCGCGCGGTGAAGATCGCCCAGCCCGTTCCGGGCGCCAAGCCCCTGCCGCCGAACGTTCGCGAGATCATCCGTGCCGAGGCGGAACTGCTCGATGCCGAGGTGTCGATTCCGATGTTCAACCACCCCGACGAAGGCGGCGAACTGATGGAGCAACTGGCCAACTTCTCGGTGTGCTTTGGCAAGGCCGACTGCGACGTGACCTTCTGGCGCCCCGTTGAAGTGGCGATGCTCGACTGAGGCTCAGCCCTCCCGCGCCCGCCGCTTGGCCTCCGCGTAATCCGCGCGGGAG
The DNA here is from genome assembly GCA_020445665.1 of Rhodocyclaceae bacterium. GTDB lineage: Bacteria > Pseudomonadota > Gammaproteobacteria > Burkholderiales > Rhodocyclaceae > Cognatazoarcus. The sequence continues at coordinate 34,318 of JAGRGD010000037.1, read as the reverse complement.
ATGTAGAGCAGGTCGGCGAGCTTGCGCATGAAATGATTCTCGTGGGCATCCACATGCCCATCGGCGTAGGCGATGCGCCACATGTACTCGAAGACCCGGACCTTCTCTTCCGGCGAGTAGCCCTTGTTGATCAGCGAGGTGAAGGCGTAGTCGCCGGCCGAATCCCGCGCTTCCGCGTCGGCGAGGTCAAGCAAACGGCCGATCGCATCCTCAGCCAGGTCGAACTGCTCCGCCAGCGCCTGGCGCATGGCCAGCAATTCCGGCTCTGACACCACGCCATCCACTTTCGACATCTCCAGCATCAGGGCCGCGGTCGCGAGTTGCAGGCGGCGCTCGGTGGACTCGGCTTTCGCGCCTTCCGGTGCGAGAGATTGCTGGAAAAAGTCGAGAATGCTCTTCAGCATGGTGGCTCCTGAGGAATCCGGGGAGTGGGCCCCTTCGTCAGTCTGACGACGCGAACCAGCACAGGTTCTGCTGCAAGCCGACCACCTCGCCGACGATCAGCAGGGCAGGCGGCTTGATTCCCGACGTTGTCGCTGCCTCCGCGAGCGCGTCGAGGGAGCGGGTGAGCACGCGCTGATCCCGGGTGGTGCCGTGGCGCACGACCACCGCCGGCGTGGACGCCGGCAGGCCGTGGGCAATCAACTGGCTGCAGATCTCTGCCAAGCGGCTGATTCCCATGTAGATCACGATGGTCTGTCGTGGCCGCGCGAGCATCGGCCAGTCCAGGGCCACCGAACCATCCTTCAGGTAGCCGGTTGCGAAAATCACCGCCTGGGCATGATCCCGATGCGTCAGTGGAATCCCAGCGTAGGCGGCGATGCCCGAGGCGGCCGTCACACCGGGTACCACCTCGAACGGAATGCCCGCGGCCGCCAGGTCGCCGGCTTCCTCGCCACCACGCCCGAACACGTAGGGATCCCCGCCCTTGAGCCGCACCACCCGGCGTTCGGCTCGCGCGAGGCGAATCAGCAGGGCGTTGATGTCGCGCTGGGGCAGCGCATGGTCCGCGGCCTTCTTGCCCACGTAGATCCGCTCCGACTGGACGGGAAGCAGGGACATCACCTCCGGGCTGACCAGATTGTCGTACACCACGGCGTCGGCTTGCTGCAGCAACTGGGCTGCGCGCAGGGTCAGCAACTCGGGCGCACCCGGCCCCGCGCCGATCAGGTAGACCGTGCCGTTCTGGGCCGCAGTGCGGAGAATTTCGTCCGGGATGATCATGGGCGTGCGTCCAATGGGTCCGGTCGGCGGGTGCGTCGTGAGCGGCGCAGTCAGCCGCGGGGGGGCTTGGTCCAGCCCATCAGCCTGACCGAGGTCGGCGCCGAGAGTCGGATCGGGCGCGCTTCCGCGTCACCCGCGGCGACACTCAGGTCCTGCCACAGACCAGGGGGGGTGCGATGCGCAAACTGCATCAGCTCGAGCCGTGCGGCCTCACCCTCCGCGACGACGACCATGCGCCCGCCGGGGCGCAGCCGGGTCCAGGCGGTGCGCACCTGCTGGGTGAACTCCTCGCCGGCGCGAATGAACACCACGTTCGGATCGGCCAGCGGCTCCAGGCTGTGGAAGCTGCCGCCGGAGACCGCCTCCGCGTGCTCGCCGGCCCCATGGCGGACCAGCGCCGTGGCAAGCGTGGCCTCGTCGCAACCGATGCAATATACCGCCGCCTCGGGCCGCTCCCTGGCCCAGTCCAGCGCAAGGGCCGGCTGGGGCCCCTCGATGCACCAGCCGCACTCTTCGCTGCCGGGCTGCAGCCAGGCCAGGGCCAGCAGGCGGGCCGCCTCGGGCAGCGCGCCGGGGATCTCGGTGGCCGGGATGCCCGGCCAGTCGCGACAACTGCCGTCGGCCCCTATCGTGTAGGCGACCACCTGGCTGCCCGGCGGGAAGTCATTCGGCGCGTCGGTCAGCTCGAAGGCCATCATGGCCGACACCGGTGCCTCCGGCGTGGGGCTCACCACCCAGACGCGGGCCTGATGCAGCCCGGCATCCTCGAGCAGCTGGCCGACAGACTGGGGATCGAGAGGCGTCGGATCGATGGCGTAGAGGCGGCCGCGCCGAAGGCGCGCGGAGACACCCTCGCGACCCAGACGTTCGACGCGCAGGGTGGTCACATCCTCGACGGCGAATCCGATTCGCCCCAGCGCCGTCTGCAGGTCGCTGACGCCCGCGTGCAGACGGACCTGATCCGGACCGAGCGCGGAGAGCAGGGCACGCCCCGGGCCTGTCGCGAGCGGGTCACCCGGCACGACGATGACCAAGTGGCCGGTGCCGGCGGCCCGGAGCCGTTCGTCGAGGGCGTCGAGGGTGTCGGGCAGGCGCTCGGCGGAGATGCCGGCGGGCAAGGCGAGATCGCTGGCCACAAGCACGCCGTCGAAGGCGCAGAGGTCGATGGCGCGGTCGCTGTCGCTCACCACATCGACCCGCGCAAGGATCGCCGTCTCGGCGGGCGTCGGCAGGGGCTCCGCCTCGACGACCGCCGCTTCCGACAGATCTGCCGGCGATGCGTCCGCCACGGTCTCGGTCAACGGTGCCGCCTCGGTCGGGCTGATGGCGTTGGCACGTGCCTCGGCTTCCGCCGCCTGCCGGGCCTGACGCGCTTGTGCTTCGCGCTTGCGGTGTCGCGCCGGGGTGCGCCGCCGGGATGGCTCGGCCGGGGGCGCGATGGTTTCGTCCGGGGCGGGCCGGTCGCCGTTCCGGGCCGCATCGGAGCCGGCAGACAGTGCCGGCGCGAGGTCGGCGGGCACGGTCAGATCGGGCGTGACCTCGAGGGCAGGAGCGTGTTCGTTCATGATGACGGGATCGAAAGCGGGGTCGGTCGACCGGGCGGAGCCACGGCTGCCGGACCGGTGCCGGCGGGGGTCCGGCAGGGTCGATGAGGATAGCACAAGGTGCCGCGCACGCCCGTGCGCCACGCCGCGTTGCGGTCTCAGTACTCGAGCCCCGGCATGGCCTGGATGCCGGACTGAAAGGCGTGCTTGCGTGCCTCGATGACGCTGACCGTGTCGGCGGCGTCGATCAGCGCTGCCGGTGCCCCGCGACCGGTGGCGATGACATGCTGCGACGGGGTCCGCGCGCGCAGATCGGCAACCACCCGGGCGGTGTCGAGATAGCCCATCTTCAGCGCGATGCAGAGCTCGTCGAGGATCACCAGATCAAGCGAGGGGTCGGCGAGCAGCGCGCAGCTCGTTGTCCAGGCGGCTTCTGCGGAGGCGATGTCGGCCGCGCGGTCCTGGGTTTCCCAGGTAAATCCGTCGCCCATGACGTGCCATTCGACCGCGGGATGGGTGCGGAAGAACCCCTCCTCGCCGGTGTCGCTGCACCCCTTGACGAACTGGACGACTGCGGCGCGCTGGCCATGGCCAAGGGCCCGCGCGAGGACGCCGAATGCCGCGCTCGACTTGCCCTTGCCGTTGCCGGTGTTCACCACCAGCACGCCCCGCACTGTCGTGGCGGCCGCGATGCGGCTGTCCACCACCGCCTTGCGTCGCTGCATCCGCGTGGTGTGGCGGGCATCCCTGTCGGCCGTGCTGTCGTTCATGTGGCTACTCCGGGAGGAAGACCGTGCGGCCGGCCACCTCGACGCGCCGCAGGTGGTGACCGTAGGCCGCACTCAGGCGGTCGGCCTGCAGCACCGCTTGGGCAGTGCCGGCGGTCACGCCGCCCTGCCCATCGAGCAGGATCACATGGTCCGCATAGCGGGCCGCCAGGTCAATGTCGTGAAGGACCAGGACCACGCCGGCGCCCTCCGTCGCCAGCGACCGGAACAGCTCGAGCACCCGGATACGGTAGTGCAGGTCGAGGTGGTTGAGGGGTTCGTCGAGCAGGTACAGCGCGGGCTGCTGAGCGAGCAGTGCCGCGATCGCGACCCGCTGCCGCTCGCCCCCCGACAGGCTCTGCAGATCCCGCTCGGCGAAAGCCGCCATGCCGACGCGGTCCAGGGCCGCATGGGCGATGCGTTGATCCTCGCGGCCCTCCCATGCCCAGCGACCGAGGTGGGGGTGACGTCCGACCAGGGCGGTCTCGAGCACGCTGGCGGGGAACGGGTCGGGCTGGATCTGGGGCAGGACGGCGCGCAGGCGGGCAGTCTCGCGCGGGCTTCGCCCGCCGTAGGGGGTGCCCGCCAGGCGCACCTCGCCGGCCTCTGCCGGGCGCAGGCCGGCGAGGGTGTGGAGCAGGGTCGTCTTGCCCGCGCCATTGGGGCCGAGCAGGACAAGACATTCGCCGGCATCCAGACGCAGGCTGAACTCGCGGCACAGCCAGCGGCTGCCCACCTGCAAGGCGACCCGGTCGGCTTCGAGCAGTGCGCTGGCGGGCTGCCTCATCGGAACTGCCTTGCCAGCAGGAAGAGGAAGACCGGTACGCCGATCAAGGCCGTCAGCACCCCGACCGGCAGCTGGAGCGGCGACAGGACGAGACGGGCAGCGGTGTCGGCAGCCACCAGCAGCGCGCCGCCTGCCAGCGCGGCGGCCGGCAGCAGCAGGCGCTGGTCGTTGCCGATGGCGAGGCGCACCAGGTGGGGCACCACCAGCCCGACGAAGCCGACCGTGCCGATCAGCGTCACGGCCACCGCGGTCAGGGCCGAGGCGAGCACGAAGACCCCGTGGCGCAGGCGGTCCACGGGCACGCCGAGGGCGCGCGCACCCAGCTCTCCCCGGGCGAGGACATTGAGATCGCGGGCCAGGGGCATGCACGCCGCCAGGGCGGCCGCAAGCACCAGCAGGGCGGGCCACGGATTGCGCGCGGCAGAGGCGTCGCCCATCAACCAGAACAGCATCGAATGGACGCGGGTGTCCGTGGCGAGCGCGAGCATCAGGGTGACTGCGGCGCCGCAGCCGGCGGCGACGATGACGCCGGTCAGGAGCAGGCGGGTCTGGGTCCAGGTGCCGTCGCCGCGAGCCAGGCCGAAGACCAGCAGCATCGCGGCGAGGGCGCCGCAGAAGGCCGAGGCATCCATGGCCAGGCCGCCCAGGCCGAGGGTCAGCGCCCCGAGCGCGCCGACCGCGGCGCCGCCCGAGACCCCCAGCACATAGGGGTCGGCCAGCGGGTTGCGCAGCAGGATCTGCATCAGCGCGCCGGCGACCGCCAGCATGGCGCCGCCCGCGTAGGCCGCGAGGGCCCGCGGCAGGCGGAGTTCGCGCACCACGACCGCGGCGTAGTCGTCGCTGCCACCGAGGGCGCCGGCCAGCGCCGGCCAGCCCCCTGGCAACTCGCCCGACAGCAGCGCCCACGCCAGCGCGCCGATGCCGGCCAGCATCAGCGTGGGCAGGACGGTGAGGGCGCGGGCGCGCACCGGGTAGCCGCTCCCGGCCTCAGCGGAACGCGTAGCGCGCGCTGAGGTACACGGTGCGGCGGTCCGCCGGGAAATAGAAGAAATCGCCCTGGAAGCTCGAGTACAGCGCGAATGGCGCATAGCGCTGGTCGAACAGGTTCAGGACCTTCATGCCGAAGGACCAGGTCTGGTGCCGCCATTGGGCCTGCAGGTCCATCGTCGTATAGCCGTCGAGCGGCTTCAGCGCATTGGTGAAGTCGCCCGAGTAGCGGCGCTCGCCGACGTCTCGCAGCACGGCCGTCCAGGTGCCCAGGGCCTCGCCCTGCCAGGTGGCGCTCAGGGTGGTCTGGTGGCGCGGCACCATCGGGATGTCGTTGCCGGACCAGCTACCTTCACGGAAGCGTGCGGTCTGGCGCGTCATCGCCAGCCGCGCGCTGAGGGTTTCCGTGACCTGCCAGTCGCCTTCCACCTCGATGCCCTGACGGCGGGTGTCGTCGAAGTTCTGGTTGGCGAAGGTCTCGCTGTTGAACCCGATCTCGTCCTCGAGGTCGAGGCGGAACAGGGCCACGCGCAGGCTGGTGGTCTCGCCGTGGATCGCGCCGCCGACCTCGTGGCTGCGTCCCTGCTGGGGTTTCAGGTCACCGGCGAAGACCGATTCGAAGGTGACCGGGTCGAAGCCGAACAGCTCGTCGGTGTTGGCGAAGCGGAACACCTTGCCGCTGCGGGCGAAGACGCGCACGGCCTCGCTGGCCTGCCACGAGGCACCGAGTTCGTAGGCCGTGCGTGCGCGGGTGGCCCGGCCGACGAGATCCGCCTGACGATCGGTGGCGCGCTGGTCCACCTCCTGTCTGCGCAGCCCAAGGCTGAGCGTCACGTCGGCCGGCAGACGCGTGGTGTTCTGGACATAGGCGGCGCGGCTGATCTGCCGACCGGTCTGGAGGTTCTCACCCGAGAAGCTGCTGAGCGAGGCCGCGTCGATCCTGGCGTGGTACCAGTCGAGGCCGATCACCGTCTCGCTGGCCAGTTCGCCGAGCCCGTGCTGCCAGCGCAGGCGGGGCGTGACGAATACCGTATCGCTGTCCCGCACCGAGTCGAAGAACGGGGACTCGTAGATGGCGCGGCGGTGCTCGACGCCGCTCTCGAGCGCCAGCTCGAGGGACTGGCCGAGGCGGTGGGTGAAGCCGGGCCGGATCCGGTAGCCTTCGCTGCGGCCCCGGTCATCCGGCGTGCGGGCGAAGGTCGGGTGCCTTCGATAGTCGGCTTCGGCGATCGAGCCGGGCTGACCGGTGCTGTCGCCGAATGCCGCGAGGTCCACATACAGCTCGCTGTCATCGCCAACGAACCAGCCGAGCCGGGCGTTGCCCGAGCGGCGGTCGCCGTCGTTGTTGTCGCGCCAGCCCTCGGTTGCCGCCCAGTCGGCGGCGGCCTGGTAGGTGAATTCGCCGGTGCCGCCGCTGGCGGTGACGTCGATGCCGCGATAGTCGTAGCTGCCCACGGTGGCTTCGACGCTGGCCCGCTTGCGGGCACTCTTGTCGGTGATGATGTTGATCACCCCGCCGACTGCACGGTCGCCGTAGAGCACCGCACCGGTGCCACGGACGATCTCGATGCGTTCGATGGCGTCACGAGGGATCGCTGACCAGTTGATGCCGCTCGCGTCCACCGGATTGAGGCGGACGCCGTCGATCAGCACCAGCGTGTTGCTGGTGGCGGCGTCGCCGAAGCCGCGCATGTCCACCGTGGCGTCGAGGCCGAGCGGGCCGTAGAGGGGGCGGGAATCGATGCCCGCCCGGGTCTTGAGCAGATCCGGGATCGAGAGGGACGGGTTGCGTGCGATCTCGTCGCGGTCGATGACCGAGACGTTGGCAGGGGTGGCGCGCTCGGATTCGGAGAAGCGCGAGGCGGTGACGACAACGGCTTCGCCGCGGACGGCCGGGATATCGGAAGCCTGAGCGCAGGCGGAAAAGGCGGCCAGGGCGGCCACCGACAGGCGGAATGACATGCTTGATTCGCTCCCTCTGGCCGGTCGCGCACCCGCGAGGCCGGCCGTTTTCGACATGGATCGGGAACGCGGGAGTGACACAGGAGCGAAAGGGATGCCGCGCCCGTGGCCGCCTCCCCGCGGCCCGACAGCTCGTGGCGCACCCTGTCGTCAGGCAGGGGCACGACGTTGGCAGTCGGGCCGGTATCCGGGCTCGTGGATGGCGGGCGGGCCACGCCGGGGTCCATCGCCTTCCCGGACGAAACGTCCAGTGGCGGAAGATGGACCCGCATTCCACTTACCGTTGCGGGGGCAGCGCAGGCCTTGCGAAGGCGGGCTTCGCGCACCTGCTTCCCGTTCAACCCCTGGCCTGGATGGCGTCGGGGCACCTCGGCTGCTCAACACCCGCAACGATCACGGGTGCGCCGCGGATGATACCAGATCGTCTGCCCTTTTTTTGCATTGCGGCATGCCTGCGAATTGCGCAGACTGTCGGCGAGCCGCGCCGTCGCGTGGCGTCGCGGGGGCGGCATGGCATGTGAGCTGGTCATCGGCGGGGCCCGGTCGGGCAAGAGCCGCCTCGCCGAGGCGCGCGCGCGGGACGACGGCCGGGAGGTGGTCGTGATCGCGACGGCCGAGGCGCTCGATCCCGAGATGGCGCTGCGCATCGAGCGTCACCGCCGGGATCGGCCTGGCCACTGGCGGACCATCGAGGCCCCCGGGGGGCTTGCCGGCGTGCTGGCCGCCGAGGCTGCGGTGGGACGGGTGCTCGTGGTCGACTGCCTGACCATGTGGTTGTCGAACCGGATGGTCGGGCTCGACCCGGCCCGCCACCCCCACGACGCCGAACACCTGCCCGAACTGGTGGCGGAGCGAGAGGCCCTGTTGCGCACCTTGCCCGGCCTGCCAGGTCGCATCCTGCTGGTCAGCAACGAGCTGGGGTTCGGCGTGGTACCCGAGACGCCGCTGGGCCGGCTCTTCCGGGACGAGGCCGGGCGCCTCAACCAGCGGGTCGCGGCGCTGGCCGAGCGGGTCACGCTGGTGGTCGCCGGCCTGCCACTGGAGCTGAAATCCACGTGACTCGCGCCGGGTGCGCCTCTCAAGCTGTCGCGCCCTGCGCCGATACCCCGTATTGGACTTCATGACGAGGCAGGCGCCTGAATGGCGGAGAGCGACGGGACCTACATCTCCTGCGACGATTTGCGGGTCGGGCATTACATCTGCCTCGAGCTGTCCTGGCTCGACCATCCGTTCTCGTTCAACAGCTTCCTGATCCGCACGCCCGAGCAGTTGCGGGAGGTGCGCGCCCTCGGGCTCCAGCGCATCCGGATCGATCTTGCGCGCAGCAAGGTCGCCGAGGAGGCGCCGGCAGCGCCGGCCCCGGTCGCGCCGGAGAAGGAGCCCGAGCCCGACACGGTGATGCTCGAGAAGCGCGCGCGGGTCGAGCGCAACCGGGAGGTCCGTACCCGGATCAACGCCTGCGAACGGGAGTTCCTGCAGGCCGCCACGGTTTGCCGGGAGCTGTCGAAGGATCTCTTCTCGGATCCGAAGAAGGCGCTCGCCAGCGCCAACGCCCTGATCAAGCAGGTGACCGACTCCCTGATGATGGACCGGGACGTGATGGTGCACCTGATGAACGACAAGGTCGCCGGCGAGGAGGTGTACTACCACTCCCTCAACGTCGCGATGCTGGCCCTGCTGCTGGGCAAGGCGCTTGACCTGTCGCAGGACATCCTCAACGTGGTCGGGGTGTCCGCCCTGTTCCACGACATCGGCAAGGTCGACGTGCCGGACAAGATCCTGCTGAAGAAGGAGACTCTGACCAAGGCCGAGGACGAATTCCTGCGTCAGCACTGCGTCTACGGCATCGAGCACGGCAAGCGGGCAGGCCTGCCCGAGCCCGTCCTGCAGGTCATCGGCTTCCACCACGAACTGATGGACGGCAGCGGTTACCCCAAGGGCCTGAAGGGCGAGGCGATCCCGCGGCTGGCGCGGCTCATCGGGCTCGTCAATGCCTATGACAACCTGTGCAATCCGGTCAATCAGGCGGCTGCCATCACGCCCCACGAGGCGCTCTCCCTGATGTACGCGAAGCACCGGCCCCGCTACGACGAACAGATGCTGGGCAAGCTGATCCAGATGCTTGGCGTCTATCCGCCGGGGACCGTGGTGCGGCTGTCCAACGACAGCTTCGGCATGGTGCTGTCGATCAACTCGGCGCGCCCCCTGCGGCCGGTCGTGATGGTGTACGACGAGCAGGTGCCGAAGGAGGAGGCCATCATCGTGGACCTCGACACCGAAACCGATGTCGGGGTCGCCAAGGCCATCCGCCCCAACCAGCTGCCACGCCAGATATTCGACTATCTCAGCCCGCGCAAGCGCGTCACCTACTACTTCGACCCCAGCAAGTCCCAGGACGGGAACCGGCCGTGAGCGACCTCGCCCGTGCCCGCGTGCTGCTCTCGGGGAGCGAGGAGATCCTCCTGCTCGTCGAGGCCGCCACGCGCCTCGTCGTCGACGCCAATGACACCGCGACACGTGAGCTCCGCTACGCCATCGATGATCTGATCGGCCGACCAATCACCGATCTGGAGTGCGCCCTTCAGGACGCCTTCTACTGGGACGACGTGGCCGGAGGCCGCCTGGTGGAACTGCATGAGGTCGAGGGGCTGCTGGCCCGCGGCGACGGCGAGATGCTGCCGGTCACCAAGTCGATCACCGTGCATGAAACGGAGGGGGGAGCCCTGCTGGTGCTGCGGGCTTCGGATGCCCGTGCCAGCACCGCGGCGGCCGACGAACTCGAAGCCTCTACCTCGCTGCTGCGCGCGATCTTCGAGTCCACCGCCGATGGCCTGCTGGTGCTCGAGCTTGACGGGCGGATCATGAACTTCAACCATCGTTTCGCCCAGATCTGGTCCCTCGCCGGCGACAGCATGCGGGACGACCGCAGCGTGCTGCGCCACATGGTCAGGATGTGCCGGCTGAGCCGGGGCGAGGCGTCGCCGTGGCGCGTGTTGCTGTCCCGCGACGAGGATGAGGTTGAAGCCCAGCTCTCCCTGCGCGACGAGCGCACGATCCGCGTGCGGGCGCGCCCGCTGCTGATGCAGGATCAGGTCCGGGGGCGGGTGCTGACCTGCATCGATATCACCGAGCGGATCCGCCACGAGCAGGAACTGGCCGCCGCGCGTGACGCGGCGGCGGCGTCGGAGCGGGCCAAGGCGTCGTTCCTGGCAATGATGAGCCACGAGATCCGCACCCCGATGGCCGGCATTCTCGGGATGACCGAGATCGCCGCGGAGGCGGCGGTCGATGCCCAGCAGAAGCGCTTCATCGAGATGGCCCACGCCTCGGCCGAGGGGCTGTTGGTGATCATCAACGACCTGCTCGATTTCTCCAAGATCGAGGCCGGCAAGTTCGTCATCGAGTCGATCCCCTTCGACTGTGCGGCCCTGCTGGAAGAAACCCTGCAGCCGCTGCGCTGGCAGGCGGCCAACCGGCGCCTGTCGCTGGATCTCGACAACGTCGGTGATCCGCCTCGCTGGCTGGTGGGTGACCCGACCCGCATCCGCCAGATTCTGATCAACCTGATCGGCAATGCGCTGAAATTCACCGAACAGGGCGGCGTCAGTGTTCGCGTCACGGCGACCCCAGCCGACGACGGTCGGGTCCTGCTGCGTATCGCGGTGGTGGACACCGGGATCGGCATCTCCCCCGAACGCCAGCGCTCGATCTTCGAGGCCTTCACCCAGAGCGATGCGCAGATCGGGCGGCGCTTCGGGGGTACCGGGCTCGGGCTGACCATCTGCGCGCGGCTATGCGAACTGATGGGAGGGCGTATCTGGGTGGACAGCGTGCCCGGGCACGGCAGCACCTTCTGCTTCGAACTGCCCCTCGGGCGCGCCGACGAACAGGCCGCCGCGGAGCTGGCCGCGCCTGTGCCCGACGCCGGTCACCAGGGCCTGCGGGTGCTGCTGGCCGAGGATACCGAGGTCAACCAGGTCTTCCTTTCTCATACGCTGCGGCGCGCCGGGCATGAGGTGACCCTGGTGGACAACGGCGCCGCCGCAGTCGAAGCGGTGCTGGCCGGTGGGCACGACGTGGTGCTGATGGACGTCCAGATGCCCGGCATGGACGGTTTCGAGGCCACCGAGCGGATTCGGGCCGCCGGTGAGACCCTGCCCATCGTCGGTCTGACGGCCCACGCGATGGAAGGCATCCGCGACGAGTGCCTGTCCCACGGCATGACGGACTACCTGTCGAAGCCGGTGCGCTCGCCGGCGCTGCTGGCCATGCTGGCCCGGGTCGCGGACCCGGCGGCGGGGCAGGCGGAGGCGCGCCCAGCGGCCGGTGAGGGCGCCCCCGAACCGGTATCGGAGGCCCCGCCGCAACCGGTCAACCGGGCAGAAGCGGTCGCGAACCTGGGGGGCGACGAAGGGCTGTGGCGGGAGCTGATCGGGATGCTGTGGGAGCAGGCCGACACCGACCTGCCCCTGATCCGGGCCGGACTCGATGCGGCCGACGCCCAGCCGGTACGCGACGTGGCCCATCGCCTCAAGTCGAGCCTTGCGGTGGTCGGTGCTGAGCCAGCCGCCGCGGCCTGCGCCGAGATCGAAGCCCAGGCGCGGCGAGATGATCTCGACGCCGCGCGGCGGGCCTTCGAAGATCTCGAGCGGCACTATGCCGCCCTCTGTGCCCAGGAGCGCCTTCCCGCCTGACGCCCGATCGCTACAGGGGCAGTCCCCGCGGCTTGCGGCCGGCGCGCTCGAAGAGGCGGTCGAAGACGGGATTGGGCAGCAGGCGCAGTAGCTTGGCGACAATGCCCATCTGCCAGGGAATCACGCAATAGCGGGTCTGCCTGTCGATGGCCCGGCACATGCGCTCGGCGGCCTCGTCCGCGTCCATCAGGAAGGGCATCGGATAGCGGTTGACGCGGGTCATCGGGGTGTCGATGTAGCCCGGCGCGATGGTCACGACACGGATGCCGTCGCTGCGCAGTTCGGCGCGCATCGATTCGAGCAGCGCGATCGCAGCGGCCTTCGAGGCGCTGTAGGCACCGGAGCCGGGCAGGCCGCGGATGCCCGCCACCGAGGCGATGCCGACCAGGGTACCCCGGCCCCGCGCCCGCATCGGCGCGACAAAGGGCTGGAGACTCGCGGCGAGGCCGATCACGTTGGTCTGCATGACGCGCGACAGGGCGGCGAGGTCATGCCGATCGCCGGCCAGGGTGCCCACTGACACCCCGGCGTTGGCGATCACGATGTCCGGCGTGCCGTCCTCGAGGATCTGCTCGGCGCAGGCCTGCATGGCCGCCACGTCACCCACGTCGGCCGTCAGGCAGCGGGCGTCTCCGCCGGCCGAGGCGGCGACCGCGGTGAGGCGTTCGTGGTTGCGCCCGATCAGGAACAGCCGCGCGCCGCGGCGGGCGTAGGCTCGTGCGAGCGCCGCGCCGATACCGCTCGAGGCACCGGTGATCACGACCCGCCGGGCGGTGTGCGGGGACGCCACGCGGCGGGTCCGGGACTCAGCCGCGGGACTGGCGGACCTTGGCGATCAGTTCGTCGACGACCTTGAGGGTGTTCTCGTGGCTGCCGGTGAGCGAGGCGGAGGTGGTGTACTGCCCGTTGACCGCGACGGTGGGCACGCCCTGAACGCGGAAGTTGCGCGCCAGCTGGTCTGCCCGCGACAGCTTGGACTCGATGCCGAAGGACTTGTAGGCGGCCATGAACTTGTCCGCATCCACGCCCTTGCTGGCCACCCACTCCTGGACCCCCTCGGGCTTGTCGAGGGCCACGTGGGCCGTCTGGAAGGCGGCGAAGACGTCGCCGTGCAGGGTGTGCAGGTCCCCGGTGGCCTCTGCCGCGTAGTAGAAGCGGGCCAGCGCCTTGAGCTTCGGATTGCCCCAGATCGCCGGCACCCGCTTGAAGTACACATCCTTGGGCAGGCTGACGAGCCACGCCTCGAGCAGGGGGTCGAAGTCACGGCAGTGGGGGCAGCCGTAATGGAAGAACTCGATGATTTCGATCCGTGACGGATCCTCGGTGCTCTGCACCGGGTCGAGCGTATTGAATGGTTCGCGCTGGGCCAGGGCCGGCATGCCGATGGCGGCCAGGCCAGCTGCCGCGGCCACGTGTTTCAACGCTTGACGACGATCCATGCGGGGTTCCTCCGTGATTGAGACGATGTCGGTGAGTGGGAGTCTGTGGGCGGGCAACGGTTCCGCGCGCTTGCCGATGCTAACGCGGCTTTACCGGACTTTTCGAATCACTGCACCCGGATCGGCACGGTCGAGATGCCGGCGTCGGCGAGCTCGCGGCGGGCCTCGTCGAGCATCCTTTCGTCGTCATAGGGGCCGATCCGGACCCGGTGCACCGTGCCCTTGCCGCTCACCTCGGCCCGCGACACGCTGGCTTCGACGCCCATCAGGGCGAGGCGGGCCTTGACGTTGTCGGCCTCCGACGGGTTCTCGAAGGCGCCGGCCTGGAGGAAGAAGCGCTGCACGGCAACGGGCGGGGCGGGCGGGCGGCTCGCGGGCGGCGGCGCGGTGGCCGACTCGCCCTCGGGCAGGATCTTGTAGAAGTCGAACTGGGGCTTCTCGACCGGCTTGCCGCCGGGGCGGCCAGGCAGGGCGATCGGCTTGTCGTTGCCGGGCACGGGCTCGCGCTCCTGGCTGCGTCCGTCGGTCTTGAACGGGGCGTTCTGGGTGAAGTACCAGGCGCCCACGACGGCGACGACCGCGCCCAGCATCAGGCCGATGAACAGGCCGACCAGCATCCCGCCGGCGCTGGATTTCTTCGGTGCTTGCTTGGCGCGAGGCTTGCGCTTTTCACTCATGGTGTTTTCCGTGGATTACATGCTCTCGGGCGCGGACACCCCGAGCAGGGACAGGCCGTTGGCCAGCACCTGGCGTACCGCGGCGGCCAGGGCGAGGCGCGCCTGCATCAGGCCTTCGTCCTCGACCAGCATCCGCTCGGCGTTGTACCAGCTGTGGAACTCGCCGGCGAGGTCCTTGAGATAGAAGGCGATCTGGTGCGGCGCGTAGTCGGATGCCGCCGATGCGACCACTTCGGCAAACGCGCCCAGGCGGCCGCAAAGGGCCATCTCGCGCTCGCTCGCGAGCGGGGCCGTGTCGACGCCGCGCAGGTCCTCGGCGGAGCCGCCCCACTGCTTGAGCACGCTGGCGATACGCGCATGGGCGTACTGGATGTAGTAGACCGGGTTCTCGTTGCTCTGGCTCTTGGCCAGATCCAGGTCGAAGTCCAGGTGCTGGTCGCTCTTGCGCAGCACGTAGAAGAATCGACAGGCGTCGTTGCCGACTTCGCGGCGCAGCTCCCTGAGCGTGACGAACTCGCCCGAGCGGGTGGACATGGCCGCCTTCTGGCCGTTGCGGTAGAGCACCGCGAACTGCACCAGGGCGACCTCGAGCTTCTCCGGCGGCAGGCCGAGGGCCTGGATCGCGCCCTTGACGCGCGGGATGTAGCCGTGATGGTCGGCGCCCCAGATGTCGATGATCCGGTCGAAGCCGCGCTCGTACTTGTTGAGGTGGTAGGCGATGTCGGAGGCGAAGTAGGTATAGAGACCGTTGTCGCGCTGGACGACCCGGTCCTTCTCGTCGCCGAAGTCGGTCGAGCGAAACCAGCGAGCACCGTCCTGCACGTAGATGTGGCCGCGCTTTTCCAGTTCGCCTACCGCCCGCTCGACGAGGCCGGTGTCGAACAGGCTTTTCTCCGAGAACCAGCAATCGAAGCGGACCCCGAACGACTCCAGGTCCTCGCGGCCATCGCCGAGCTGCTCGGTCAGCGCGAAGCCGTGGATCCAGTGCCAGTCCTCGCCCAGCAGACGCTTGGCGTTGCCGATCAGGGCGTCGAGGTGGCCTTCCTTGTCCTGGCCCGCATCGGGCGCCTCGGCCAGCACCTGGGCGGCGCTGACCTGCGCGAAGCGGTCACCGTGGGCAGACCGGATCTCCCGCGCCATCGCGACGACGTAGTCGCCCTGGTAGGCATTGACCGGGAAGGGCACGAGGATGCCGAACTCTGCGAGGTAGCGCAGCCAGGTGGACAGCCCGAGGATGTCCATCTGCCGGCCCGCGTCATTGACGTAGTACTCGCTCGATACGTCGAAGCCGGCGAAGTCGAGCACCGCCGCGAGGGATGCGCCGTAGGCGGCACCGCGACCGTGACCCACGTGCAGCGGGCCGGTGGGGTTGGCCGACACGAATTCGACCTGCACCCGCGTTCCGCGGTCCTCGCCGCGGCCGAAACCGGCCCCTTGCTCGAGCACCCGCGCCACCACCGCCGTCTTGGCCGCTTCGGCAAGACGGAAGTTGATGAAGCCCGCGCCGGCGATCTCGGCGCTCGTCACCAGCGGCGAGGGGGGCAGCTCGGCGAGCAGCATCGCGGCCAGGTCACGCGGGCTGCGGCGCAGTGGCTTGGCCAGCTGGAGCGCGAGGTTGCTGGCGAAGTCTCCGTGGCTGGCCTGTTTCGGCCGCTCGAGCACGATCGGGGTTTCGGCGTGATCGGGCGCGACGCTGGCGAGGGCGCGGCGGAGCAGTTCGGCCAGTTGGGTCTTGGAGTCGGAGCTCATGGGGCGGGAAATTTGGGAAACCCGAAATTATACAGCAGCATGCCTGCTGCCCGGGGAGCATACGGCGGCCCGGTGGCGGCGTGGGTTACGGTTTGCAAGGCCCGCCCGCCGGCACGTGCTTCGGCCGCAGATTTCCCGTCGCCGGGCTTTGCGGGCACAATTCCGGCTTTCGTCTCCGCCCGGACCGCCCGTGCGCCTGCTGCGTCTCGCAAAGATCGTCACCGTCGGCCTGCGCTTCGGCCTCGACCAGGTCGTGCTCGATGCCGACTCGAGCGGGCGCCTGCCCGCCATCTGGCGGGTGCTCTTCTTCTGGCGGCGGTTTCGCGAGCCGCGCGCCGTCCGCCTGCGGCGCGCGCTTGAATCCCTCGGCCCGATCTTCGTCAAGTTCGGGCAGATGCTGTCCACCCGGCGCGACCTGCTTCCCCCCGACCTGGCGGATGAGCTGGCGGCCCTGCAGGACCGGGTGCCGCCGTTTCCCAGTGCCCAGGCCATCGCCGTCATCGAGGCCTGTTTCGAGCGGCCGGTCGATGAGGTCTTCGTCGGCTTCGAGCGCACGCCGGTCGCCTCCGCCTCGGTGGCGCAGGTGCATTTTGCCGAGCTGCCCGATGGCACCGAGGTGGCGGTCAAGGTCCTGCGGCCCGGTATCGAGCGGGTCATCGCCCATGACCTGTCCCTGCTCGAGGCGGCTGCCATCCTCCTCGAGAAGCTGTGGCCGGAAGGGCGGCGCCTGAAGCCTCGGGAGGTCGTCGCCGAGTTTGCCAAGTACCTCCGCGACGAGCTTGACCTCGGTCGCGAGGCCGCCAACTGCTCGCAACTGCGTCGCAATTTCAAGGACTCGGAGCTGTTGATCGTGCCCGAGGTCTATTGGGACTACTGCGGTCGCTCGGTGATGGTGATGCAGCGCATGCGCGGCATCCCCATCTCCCAGACCACCGCGCTCCGCGCCCAGGGGACAGACCTCTCGGCGCTGTCGCGGGCGGGCGTCGAGATCTTCTTCACCCAGGTCTTCCGCGACGGCTTCTTCCACGCCGACATGCACCCGGGCAACATCTTCGTGCATCAGGACGGCCGCTACATCGCCCTCGATTTCGGCATCATGGGGACCCTCAACGAGGTGGACAAGAACTACCTCGCGCAGAACTTCCTGGCCTTCTTCAAGCGGGACTACAAGCGTGTCGCCCAGGCCCACATCGAGGCTGGCTGGGTGCCGCCCGGGACGCGGGTGGACGAGTTCGAGGGCGCGATCCGGGCCGTCTGCGAGCCGATCTTCGACAAGCCCCTCAAGGACATCTCCTTCGGCAGGACCCTGCTGCGCCTGTTCCAGACCGCGCGGCGCTTCGAGATGGAGGTCCAGCCCCAGCTGGTGCTGCTGCAGAAGACCCTGCTCAACATCGAGGGGCTGGGGCGCCAGCTCGACCCGGACCTGGATCTGTGGAAGACCGCCAAGCCGTTTCTCGAGCGCTGGATGCACGAACAGGTGGGCTGGCGCGCCTTCGTCCGGCATGCGAAGGAAGAGGCGCCGGGCTGGGCCGCGACCCTGCCCCAGATGCCGCGCCTGGTGCACAAGGCGCTGGCCACCCCCGAAGCCCTCAACGCGACACGGCTCGAGCTGGCCCGCCTCACCGCGGTGCAGCGTCGGCAGTCCCGTGTGCTCGGCATCGTCGGCGTGTTGCTGGTGATCCTGGTGGCCCTCGAGGCATGGCGCCTGCTGGCGGCCGCCTGAGCGGCGCCGCGAACGTTTTTTCCCTCCGCGTCATCTAAGCTGCAGACAGGCCCGGGGTTTTTCGGCCGGTCGATGCATGCGGCATGGCCTCGCCCCGGGCGCCGGACAACGCAACGGGCGGAGGGCATCCGATGGCCGAGGCAATCGTCGGGGGCGGCCATGGGCCGCGCGAGGTCCTGCTGGTGGAACTGGCGGGGGAGAGCAGCCGGCTGCATGGCCGACTGTTGCGCGAGCTGGGGCGGGCGGGCATTCGCGCGCGCTGGCACGGCAATCTGGAGGGGCCGGGCAGTCGCCCGGCGACCTTGCCGGCCTTGCTCCAGCATCTGGCCGGCGTCTGCGGCGCCGCGGTGGACGGGGGCGAACTGCCCCTGCTGCTGTCACCCGACCAGTCCGCGACGGTCAGCGCCTGGCAGGGCGTGGCCCGAGCCCGCGAGGCGCATGGCCGGATCGGCCTGATCCTCATCGACGCCCGGCTCGATGCCGAGGCACCGGAAGACGGGCCCGGCATCGCTGACGAACACCAGATCCTGCCCCGGCTGCTGGGCGAATCGACAGCCGCCGGTGATGCGCCGTTTCCGTGTCTCGATCCCGGCTGCGTCTGTGTCGTCGCTGCGCGGGAATGGACGTCTGCCGAGGTGGAACGGGTGTCGCGCCTCGGGGTGCGGGTCTTCGGTCTGTCCGAGGTACGCCGGCGCGGCTTCGCGGCGACCTTCTGCGACGCGCTGTCGATCGCCCGCAGCGCCGCTGGCGGCTTTGTCGTGAGCCTCGACCTGTCGGCCCTTGACGAACGCCAGCTGTCTGCCGAATCACTGGCAACGGCGCTCCATGCGCTACGCGAGTGCCCGGACCTGCTGGCCTTCGAGATTGCCCGCGCCCAGGTGGCGCCGGAATGGAGCAGCGAATTCGCCGTGGCCGCCCTCGGCCTCTCGTCGCGGACCCTGCGCGCCCTCGAAGACTGCCACGGCGCCCACAACTACGATCCGCTGCCGGTGGTCTTCGCCCGAGGCAAGGGTGTCTGGCTGTGGGATGTGTCCGGGCGGCGCTACCTGGACATGATGAGCGCCTACTCGGCGGTCAGCCTCGGTCACGGTCATCCGCGCCTGCTCGACGTGCTGTCGCGCCAGGCGGCGCGACTGTCGCTGACCTCGCGCGCCTACAGCAACGACCGCCTGCCGCTGCTCCTCGAGCGCCTCTGCGAGCTGTTCGGCTATGAGGCGGCGCTGCCGGTCAACACCGGACTGGAGGCCGTCGAGACGGCCCTCAAGGCGGCCCGCAAGTGGGCCTACCGGGTCAAGGGCGTGGCACCGGACGCGGCACGCATCATCGCCTGCGACGGCAACTTCCATGGCCGCTCGATCGCGATTGTCGGTCTGTCCTCCGACGACCAGTACCGGGACGGTTTCGGTCCTTTCCCGCCGGGCCTGGAACGGATCCCCTTCGGCGATGCCGACGCCCTCGAGGCGGCGATCACGCCGCAGACGGCGGCCTTCCTGGTGGAACCGATCCAGGGCGAGGGTGGCATCCGGCTGCCGCTCGCCGGCTGGCTGGCGCGGTGTGCCGAAATCTGCCGTCGTCACCACGTGCTGCTCATCGCTGACGAGGTCCAGACCGGTCTCGGTCGCACCGGCAAGCTGCTGGCCTGCGCCCACGAAGGCGTCCGGCCCGACGGCGTGATCGTTGGCAAGGCGCTCGGCGGCGGCCTGCTGCCGGTGTCGGCCTTCCTCGCCGACCGTGCGGTGATGGATGTCTTCGCGCCGGGCGACCACGGCTCCACCTTCGGTGGCAACCCGCTGGCCGCGGCCGTCGCCCTCGAGACGCTGGACGTCATCACCGATGAGAACCTGTGCGAACACGCGGCGGGCGCCGGCGAGCGCTTCCGGCGCGCGCTCGAGGGGCTCCTCGGCGGCGCGGTGCGCGACGTACGCGGGCGCGGGTTGTTCATCGGGGTGGATCTCGACCCGTCGCGCCTGGACGCCCACCATGCGGCGCAGTGCCTGCTCGAGCGGGGCATCCTGACCAAGGATACCCATGGCACCGTGCTACGATTCGCGCCGCCGCTGGTGATCGAGCAGGACGAGCTCGACTGGGCGGCCGGGGTGATCATCGACACCCTGGAACGATTGCAGCGCGACGCCGTGGTTGCGGGCTGAAGAGCCGGCCCGACCCGCCCCGGGGTTGCGCACCGCGGGGGAGCTTTCGAATGGGTGAACGCAGGCGCTACCGCAAGCGGGCCGACCAGTTCGTCGTCGCGGTGCGGCTCGACCTGGAGGGGGCCGGCTTCCGTTACCGCAAGTGGGGCGGCGAGCAGCAGTGCAAGGCCGGCGACTGGGTGGTGGACAACGACGGCGAGGTCTACACCGTCGACGCCGAGTCCTTCGCGCGGACCTACCGCCGTGTCGGGCCGGGCCACTATGTGAAGACCGCGCCGGTGTGGGCCGAGCGGGCCGTTGCCGACGGCTTCGTCGCGACCAAGGAGGGCCGCTCGGCCTACCGGATCGGCGACTACCTCGTTTCGAACCAGCCCGACGGTGGCGATGCCTACTGTGTCGCGGCCGACCGATTCGAAGCCATGTACGAGTCGGACGAGTGATCTCGTGTTGCACTGCAATGGTGCATAAGTGTCAGTCGGATAAGAAGAAATCAGCGTTTTCCGGCGCCCTGATCGTTGGTACAATCCGGCCGGATTTTTCGCTCCGGGACGGCTGCTGCCGACAGGTCGCCGGCGCTGCCTTCCCTGCTGTCGGCCCAGCCTGAAAGGGCCTCGCCATCATGTTGCTCTGGCTCGTCATCGCCTACCTGCTGGTCTCCATCGGCATCGGCCTGTATGCCGCCACCCGCGTTCACAACGCCCGCGACTACATTGTCGCCGGTCGCAACCTGCCGATGGCGATGGTGCTGGCGATGGTCTTCGCCACCTGGTTCGGCGCCGAGACAGTGCTGGGCATCTCGGCCACCTTCCTCGAGGAAGGCTTTCGCGGCCTGATCTCCGACCCCCTCGGCGCGTCCCTGTGCCTGGTGCTGTTCGGCCTGGTCTTCGCCCGCCCCCTGTACCGGATGAACCTGCTGACGCTGGGTGACTTCTTCCGGATCCGCTTCAACCGTCCCACCGAGCTGGTGCTGTCCCTGTGCATCGTGGTGTCCTACCTGGGTTGGGTCAGCGCTCAGATGGCGGCCCTCGGGCTGGTCTTCAACGTTCTCTCGGACGGTGCGATCTCGACGACCCAGGGGGTCTTCATCGGGGCCGGCGCGGTCCTGATCTACACCTTGCTCGGCGGCATGTGGTCGGTGGCCCTGACCACCTTCGTGCAGATGATCGTGATCGTGCTTGGCCTGCTCTACGTGACCTGGCTCGCCGGTGACATGGCCGGCGGCTTCTCCGCCGTAATCGCCAAGGCCTCGGCCGAGGGCAAGTTCGCCTTTCTGCCGACCCTCGACGCGGCCGACATGCTCGCCTGGATCGCCGCGCTGCTGACCATGGCGCTGGGCTCGATCCCCCAGCAGGACGTCTTCCAGCGGGTCAACGCATCGAAGGATGAGCGGGTCGCGGTGTGGGGCACGACCCTCGGCGGGGTGTCGTACTTCTTCTTCGCCGCGGTGCCCCTCTTCCTCGCCTACACCGCGACCATGATCGACAACGACATGGTCGTCCGTCTGATGGCGGAGGACAGCCAGCTGATCCTGCCGAATCTGATCCTCGGCTACATGCCCTTCGCGGCCCAGGTGGTGTTCTTCGGCGCGCTGCTGTCGGTGATCATGAGTACCGCCTCGGGCACCCTGCTGGCCCCCTCGGTGACCTTCTCCGAGAACGTGATCAAGGGCTTCGCGCCGGACATGAGCGACCGGGCGCTGCTGATGACGACCCGGGTCACGGTGGTCGGCTTCACCGCCTTCGTCACCTGGTACGCGGTCAGCACCGACTCGTCGATCCACGAAATGGTCGAGAATGCCTACCAGGTGACCCTCGCGGGCGCCTTCGTGCCGCTGGCCGCGGGCCTGTTCTGGAAGCGTGCCAACAACCTGGGCGCCACGCTGGCGATCGTCTGCGGGCTGGGCCTGTGGCTGTCCCTGGTGCTGGTCGGCTACGAGGGCGACGTCGAGCCGCACCTGATCGGGCTGGTGGCCAGCGCTGTGGGCATGCTGGTCGGTGGCCTGATCGGCAAGCCGAACCCGAGCCCCCATGCCGCCGGTGGACACGGGCACGGTCACCATGCCGCGGCCATGACGCATCACGTCGCGAGGCGCTGAGCCTTCCCGGGCAGGCGCCCGGGCCTCGAACCCAAGGAGATTTCCAACCGGCATGTCCCAGTCGTCCCTCGAGCAAGCGGTCGCATGGCACCAGGCGGGTCAGTTGGAGGCGGCGGAAAGCGCCTATCGGGGCCTGCTCGCCGCCAACCCGCGCGACGCCCACGCGATGCACTACCTGGGGATGATCGAACTGCAGCGCGATCGCGCCGACGCAGCGGCGACCTGGATCGTACAGGCCCTGACCGAGCGACCGAACGAGGCGGCCTTCCTGTGCTCTCTCGGGCAGGTCCGGCGGCGCCAGGGGCGCAGCGACGAGGCCGAGGCGGCTTATCGCCAGGCCGTGAAGCGGGCGCCGACCCTGTACCAGGCCTGGCACAATCTGGCGGCCCTCTATGAGGCCCTCGGCGACGACCGCCAGGCCATCGAGTGTTTCGAGCGGGCCCTGAAGCTGGCCGGTGAGGGCTACCCCGGCAAAGGGGGGCTGGCCGCGGCGTGCCGACGACAGGGGTTCACCCTGCTGGATCTGGGTGAGCCGGCTGCGGCGGCGACACTCTTCCGGCGCGCCTGCGAACTGGACGGGGCCGACGCTGCGGCCTGGGGTGCGCTTGCCAGCAGCGAAACGCTCGCCGGCCGGCCGCTGGCAGCCCAGCCGGCCTTCGATCGCGCCCTGGCGCTGACACCGGGTGACGCGCGGCTCCAGAACAACCGCGCCAACGCCCTGCGCGATGCGGGTCGTCTGGCCGAGGCGATGGCCGGCTACGAGGCGGCCGTGGCGCGGGATCCGGCCTACCTCGATGCGCGCAGCAACCTGCTCTTCGCGGCCCTCTCCGCCGCGCCGGATGCCAACACGCTGGCGGCCTGGCAGCGAGAACATGGCGCGGCATTCGCGGTGGCGCCGGTGGAGCGCCCGGCGCGTCAGCCCGCCGCGCCGCCGCGCATCGGCATCGTCTCGGCGGATCTCCGGGCGCACCCGGTGGCTTGGTTCCTGCTCGGCTGGTTCACGCATCGCGACCGCGCGTCGGCCCATGTCACGGCCTATCACTGCGGCCAGCGGGAGGACGCCGTCACCGGGCAGATCCGCGAGGGCTGCGATGCCTGGGTCTCGTGCGCGGAGATGGACGACACGGCCCTGGCCGCCCGCATCGCCGAGGACGGCATCGACCTGCTGGTGGATCTCGCCGGGCACACGGCGGACAACCGGCTCGGCGTCTTCGCCCGCCGTCCGGCCTTGCGACAGCTCACCTTCCTTGGCTATGCCGGATCGACCGGCCTCGAGGCCTTCGATGCGCGTATTGCCGACCACGTCACCGAACCGGCCGGGGTGCCGGCGTGGAGCAGCGAGCCGGTGATCCGGCTTGACGGCAGCTACCTGTGCTATACGCCCCCGATCGAGCCGCCGAAGCCATCGCCGCCGCCAATGCGCAAGAATCGCTACGTCACCTTCGGCTGCGCCACCCAACTGGCCAAGCTGACCGACGCGACCCTGGCGCTGTGGTCGGCCGCGCTGGCGCGGGTGCCGCGCTACCGGCTGGTGCTGCGTTCGATGAGCCTCGACGATCCCTTGCTGCGCAAGGACGTGATGGCGCGGCTTGCCGGGGCCGGCATCGACACGGCCCGCGTCAAGCTTGAAGGGCCGAAGCCCCTCGCGGCCCATATCAAGGCGTGGAGCAAGGTGGATATCGCCCTCGATACGACACCCTTCAACCTCGCGACTCAGAGCTGCGACGCCCTGTGGATGGGGGTGCCGGTGGTGACCCTGGCCGGCGATCGTCACGCGGGCCGGCTCGGTGCCAGCCTGCTCCACGCCCTCGATCTCGATGAGCTGGTGGCCGACTCGCCCGAGGCCTTTGCGGCGATCTGCGCGGGCCTGGCGGCCGACGCCCCGCGACTCGAGGCCCTGCGGGCCAGGCTGCGTGAGCGCATGTACCGGCCGGGCAGCGTGAGTGATGTGGCCGGCTTCGCCGCGCGGCTCGACGCGGCCTTCGACGAGGTGCTCAGCCGGCCAGCAGGATCTCGTGGGGCGTCGTCTCGATGATCTGGCGGCGCACGCTCTCCTTGTAGCGGGTGTCGAGCAGGTCGAGGGGATTGAACTCGTCGGTCAGCACCGTGGCGCCGGTGGTGTCCACCGGCACCGGCGGCAGCAGGGCCAGCTGGCGGACCGAGGCGGCAAGCGGGTGTGCGTCGTCGAGGGCCGGCCGCGTGGCGAAGCGGAGCGGGCCGTCGCTGGCGAGCAGCACGAAGTTGCCGGCGAGCGGCTGGCCCGGCGTCGGCGCGTATGCCGGGTGCAGCGACACGCCGCCGAAGACCTGTTCCAGGGTGCGGACAATGGCTGGCAGCATCGCGTCCTCGCCGTGGACGCCCCCGATCAGGTTCAGGGCCAGCACGCCCCCCGCCGACAGGCGCGACTTCACCGCCTCGAGTGCCTCCAGGGAGAGCAGGTAGCCGGGCGTGGTATCGCCATTGAAGACGTCGAGCAGAATGAAGTCGTACTGCCGCCCGTCGCGGGCGAGGTAGGTCCGGGCATCCTCGATGTGGACCGGAATCGACTCGGGGAAGGCAAAGTGGCGACGGGCCATCTCGTGCACCAGCGGGTCGATCTCGACGACTTCGGTGTCGATGCCGGCGTGCGTCAGCCAGCGCGGGGCTGCGCCCATACCCAGGCCGACCACCAGTGCGCTTCGGCCGTCGGGACGCACCGCCAGCGGCAGCCGCGAGAGCAGGTAGGCATATTCGTAGATCGGACGGCCATCCGACGCATCCATGCCGCCCTGGACGAGGCCGTCGATGATCATCTCCCGCGTCGCCAGGTGGCTTCCCCGGTATTCGATGACCTTGACCGCGCCGTAGAAGCCATCCTGGGCAGCGATCACGCGGGCCTCGGTGCCGTCGGGGAGGGTGACGCTGGGCAGGCCGTGCTGAACCGCCGCGGCCGGCAGCAGGGCCACCGCAGCGGCCAGTCCGGCCCAGCGGCGGGCGAGCAGGAAGTGCAGCAGCGCGAGGCCGACGAGCAGCGCCCCGGCCAGCCGCAGGCCGTTGCTGACCCCCACGTAGCCGAGCAGGTAGAAGCCGGTGAGGGCCGAGCCGGCGAAGCTGCCGGCGGTCGAGACCGCGTACAGGACCCCGGCGGTGCGGCCCAGCCGCGCCATGTCGGCGGCCGCCAGGCGCAGCAGGTAGGGCGAGACGCAGCCAAGCAGGAAGAGGCTCGGGCCGAACAGCAGCATCGCGGCGACGAAGGTGCCGCCGCGCAGGCCGAAGCCCAGCCCGAACTCCATGACCCCGACCTTGAAGGCCGGAATCAGCAGCACGTAGGCCCCTGCCGCGGCGATCAGGCCGTAGAGCCAGTCGGCACTCGGGTGCCGGTCGGCCAGCCAGCCACCGGTCGCGTAGCCGAGGGCCAGCGACAGCAGCGTGACGCTGATGAGCGCGGTCCACACGAACAGGCTGACGCCGAAGAATGGGCCGATGACGCGGGCGCCGAGGATCTCGATCACCATCACCAGCCCACCGGTCAGGCCGGCGGTGACATACAGGAGCCCCCGGGGAACGGGGCGAATCGGGGGGGCGGCGCGGGCGGCATCCGTCATGGCGCGGTCATGGGTGGGGTGGTTCGGGACAGAGCGCATGATAGGCGACCCGCCCACCGGGCGCAGGAGAATGTCCGCGCGATGTTGACTCAGTGCAGGGTCTCGACGGCCCGGCGCGCCTCGTCGCGGGTATAGAAGCGGCCGTCGCGGATGAAGCCGGACACGACCGTGGCCTTGATGCGGGTGACGCGGCCGCGGGGGTCGCGCGCCTCGACGGCCTCGGCGGGCAGCCCATCGACCAGGTGGAAGGGCGCGGCGCGGCCATCGGCGAAGCACGATGGGTAGATCCGGCGCGTTTCACTGTCGCGGAAGGCGGGGCGGAAACCCCGGTCGGCGTTGCCCTGGCTGACGCCGCCGCTGCCGGCGAATTGCAGGTTCTCGCGTTGCAGTCGTTGCTGGGCCGGTTCGCTGTTCATGGTCGTCTCCCGATGGTCCTGGCGCCCTGGCCGGACTCCCTGAACCTGAGTCGCTCGAAATGCCGGATGCCTTACTCGGTGAGTGGCGTCACCGGGCGGAAACCGGTCGGACAACGCAAGGCCGGCCGTGCAATCGCTCACACGGCCGGCGCGGGGACGGGGTTGCGGCGATCCGCTCAGACGCGGAATCGTCCGGTGGACTCCTGCAGCGTCGCGGACAGCCGGGCGAGGGATTGCATGGCGTCGAGGGTGGTGCCCATCGAGGCGCTGGTGCGCTCGCACATGTCGGCGATCTGCTCGACCCGCTGGGCGATGGCGGTGCTCGCACTGCTCTGCTCGCGGGTGGCCTCGGCGACGTCGCGGATGCGATCCAGGGAGGCCACGGTGCCCTCGTTGATCTCGCTCAGCGACTCGCTGGCCTCTTCGACCATCGTGACGCCGCTGCCGACCTCCTGGTTGACCGCCTCCATCGAATCCACCGCGTCGCTGGTGTCGTCGGACACGCCCTGGATCATCTGTTCGATCTGGACCGTCGCCGTGGCGGTACGCTCCGCCAGGCCGCGCACCTCGTCGGCCACGACCGCGAAGCCACGGCCCTGCTCGCCCGCCCGGGCGGCCTCGATGGCCGCATTGAGGGCCAGCAGGTTGGTCTGCGCGGCGATCTCCTTGATGACGTTGGCGATGCCGCTGATCTGGTCGGCCCGCTCCGCCAGGTGGGCGATGCGGTCGCGGGCGTCCTGCACCTTGCCGGCGATCCGCTTCATGCCGCCAGCCGCCTGAACCGCCTGTTCACGGCCCCGTTCGGCCAGCCGGGCGGTCTGGGCGGAGGTGGATTCGGTGTCGCCGGCGTTCTCCGAGATATGGTTGATGCTGACCGTCATCTCCTCGACCGCGGCGGCGATCGAGGCCGTCGCGTCGGTCTGGCGTTCGGTGGAGTCGGCCACCTCGCGGGCCACCTCGGAGATCCGGGTCGAGCTGTCGGCCACCTGGCTGGCGCTGCCGGCAATCGATCCGACCACCTGTCGCAGGTCGCCGACCATCGCCTTGAGCGCGCCGAGCAGGGAGTCCGAGGGGCCGTCGACGACCACCTCCGAGCGCAGGTCGCCCTGGGCGACCCGCTGCATCACCGCACAGGCGTAGGCGGGCTCGCCGCCGAGCTGTCGAAGGATGCCGCGAGCGATGGCCCAGGCGATCAGCGACACCATCAGGATCAGGCCGCCCGCCACCGAGAGGTTGCGCACCAGCATCGAGCGGAAGGCGGCGTCGGCGCTCTCCAGGTAGATGCCGGTGCCGAAGGCCCATCCCCAGGGGGAAAAGGCCGCCACATATGAGACCTTGCGCTCCGGCTCGCCGCCCGCGGTGCGGGGCCACACGTACTCGATGGTCTGCGCCTTGCCGCTGCGGGCGACCTCGGCAATGCGGTCGAACAGCGCGACCCCGTTGGCGTCGGTCTTGCCGGCCAGCGACTTGCCTTCGATCTCCGGCTTGGTCGGCACCAGCAGCGCGACCGCCTGCTGGTTGTAGATGAAGATGTAGTTGCCGCCATTGTCGAAGCGCAATGCGCGCAGCGTCGCGAGGGCTTCGGCCTGGGCCTCGGCGCGGCTGAGCCGCCCTTCGGTCTCGAGGGCGTGGAAGCGGCCGAGGATCGTGCCGGCGGCCTCGACCATATGCTCGATCCGCTTGTGCTCGAGGGCTGTGACGTCCTGCCGGTTGTGCCATGAGGCGAGGCCGGTGAGGGCCACGAATCCGACAAGGGCGCTGGCGACAAGGACAAAAAGCCGCCACGTGAGCGGCAGCGACGATAGTGATTTCACTCTGAATGCTCTCCCGGTTCTCCGGAGCCGTTCCCGCTTGGGGGGGATTCGCCCGTGAGTTCCGTGGAGATACGGAAAAAGTTATAGGAACTTGAGCGCTTCTGCGCGACAACCGTGATCGCGATCACTGCGGTACGCCGGGGCGTCGGCCCCGGCGTACCGCAGGAAGGCTCAGGCGTCGCGCGGGATGATGACCATCCAGCTGACACCGAAGCGGTCGGCCACCATGCCGAACTGGTGGGCGAAGAAGGTCGGTGCGAGGGGCATCAGGATCTGGCCGCCGTCACCGAGCGCCTCGAAGCGGCGGCGGGCGCTGGCCTCGTCTTCCACCGCCAGGGTCAGCGCAAACCCCTCGAAGCGGGGGGGGCCGTCGGCCATGCCGTCCGAGGCCATCAGGGTGGCGTCGCCGATACGCAGGCAGGCGTGCATGATCTTATCCGGCGCCGGCTGGGGGCCGGGTGCGCAGCCGGCGCCGTGTTCCGGTGCGTCGGCGAAGCGCATCAATGCCGTGACCTCGGCATCGAGCTGCCGGACGTAGAACTGAAGGGCCTCCTCGCAGCGGCCATTGAAAGTGAGGTAGGGCTCAAGCGTCATCGTTGCGGTCCTCCTGGGGCTTGGGGGGGTTAGGGCCGGCCGGGTGCCTTGCCGGCGCCGCGAGCGGGTAGGGATGGAACAGGCGCCTGGCGCGCGGGCCGGACGGTGGTGGCCAGGTTCCGTGCGCGATGGCTGGACAGGGCGGCGGGGTCTTCATCGGGGCAGTTCCGTCTGGGGTGGTGTGAACCCGTCGGCCGAGGCCCGTGCGATTCGACAGACGCGGGGCGGCCGTCCCTGGCGTACGGCGGTGGGCCGACGAACGGTTGCAGAAGCCCGCGTCGGCCCCCGCCGACATCGCTTCGGGCTCCTGCCGACGGACGCCTCGGAGCGGCCCCTCGATGCTGAACGAAAGTCCGGGCGGAGGGGAGCGTGATGCGATCGATTCGATACCTGGCGGCTGCAGGTGCCTGCGCGGCGGCTTGCTTTGCGCCGGCGGAGATGGCGGGTGAGTTTGCCGCAGCCCTGTCCGTCAATGGAAGTCAGGCAACGGCGGTACCCTATGCCGTCGCGCGGGCCGCGAAACGCCGCCGGGTGCCCGCAGATGGGGCGACCGGCCCCGCCGTGCGCTGCCCCGCCGACGATGCGTCGCCGGGCCCGGTGACACCGCCGGAGCGGATCGAACGCGTCTTCGCCCGATGGTGGATGGCGCTGCGTCAGGGCCTGAGCGGGGCAGGCGCCCGGCAGATGCCCCGGTGAGTGGTCAGGCCACGCGGTAGCCCGCGACGGCGCCCTGGAGGGTCTGGGAGAGGGACTGCATGTGCGTTGCCGAGCGGGCCGTGCTGAGCGCGCCGGCACTGTTCTCCTCGGCCATCTGGGCGATGCTCTCGACTTCGCGTGCGATGCCCTGCGTCGCAGCACGTTGCTCGTCCATGGCGGCTGCGATGTCCCGGACGCCAGTGCGCGTCTGCTGGATCAGCGAGTCGATGTGGTGAAAGTGCGCGGCGACGGAATCCATCAGAGTTCCGGCGGATGTGATCCGCTGGTCGCTGTCGCGCATGGTGGTGTCCACTTCGGTGCTCCGCTCACGCAGCTGGCGGGTGATCTGGTCGATCTCGTCGGCCGTGCGGGCGGACTTTTCGGCGAGCTTGCCAACCTCGTCCGCGACCACGGCAAACCCGCGTCCCGCCTCGCCGGCCCGGGCCGCCTCGATCGAGGCATTGAGGGCGAGCAGGTTGGTCTGGTCGGCGATGTCGCGGACCTGCTGGGTCAGCCCGCTGATGGTCTGCGTGCTCTCGATGAAACCGGCGACCCGTTCCTCCATGCGCCGCACCGCCTCGCCCAGGCCGGACAGTTCGGTGCCGAGCCGCCCGAGCTCCTCAACCCCGCGGTGGCCCTCCGTGAAGCTCGCCTCCCCGCTCGCCTCGACCTGCTGGGCGTTGTCGGCGACATGGCCGATGCTGACCGTCATCTGCTGGACCGCGGCACTCATCGAAGCCGCGGACTCGCTCTGCAGGCCGCTGCTATGGTGGACCTGTGCCGCCGAGGCCGAGAGGGACTCGGCCGCGCTGGCGACTTCGCCGGACTGCTGGCCGATGGTCTGGAAGCCGCTGCGCAGCGACCCGATCAGTCGGGTGAAGCTGGCCGCGGTTTCGCCGATCTCGTCGCGACAGGGCAGGTCGAGGGACACGGTCAGGTCGCGCCCCTGTTCCACGGCGAGCATCTGCTGGCGCATCCGCGCGACCGGACCGGTGACGCAGCGTCGCAGCATGAAAGCGAACAGGCCCATGGAGGCAAGCATCAGCCCGACAAGGATGCCCCCCTGCTGCAGCGCGTCCCGCCAGAAGCGGGATTCGATGTCATCCACGTAGGTACCGGTGCCCACGATCCAGCCCCACGGCGCATAGGCCTCGACGTAGGCGATCTTGG
This sequence comes from Rhodocyclaceae bacterium, assembly GCA_020445665.1. Taxonomy (GTDB): domain Bacteria; phylum Pseudomonadota; class Gammaproteobacteria; order Burkholderiales; family Rhodocyclaceae; genus Cognatazoarcus. The sequence goes on along the minus strand of JAGRGD010000037.1, from coordinate 4,246 downwards.
GCTGGGGCGCGGTCTCGCCCGGGCGCGGCCAGGCGTAGCGCAGGGTGCCACCGCCGGCCGCGGCGAGGCGCGCGAACTCGGCGAAGATCGGCTGGCCGTCCGGGTCACGGAACTCGCGCATGTCGCGACCATTCAACTCCGGCTTGATCGGATGCATGACGATGCGGGCCGAGGCGTCCTGGATCCAGAAGTAGTCGCCGTCGCCATGGCGCGTCGCGCCAATTGCGGCGCGGGCGAGCGCCTGGGCGGTCTCCTGGTCGAGCCGGCCGGCCCCGACCTCGCTGTCGAAACTCTGCATCAAGGCGATGCTCTGATCCACCAGAGTCTGCACCACCGTGTCGCGGGCAGCGTAGGTCCGGTCCCGCTCGGCGGACAGCAGCGCGAGGAGCGCTGCGAGCATCAGGACGGCGATGATGGACATGGCGAGTCCGAACTTTGCGGCGAGCGGGAGATTGCGCAGCATGATTCTTACCTTTGTAAAGGTTTGTTGCATGGCAATGTATGCGAATGGCACGGGTGGGGCGTTGATCGCAATCAACCTCCTGGCCATGAGGCGTACGCAAGTGCCTGCCATGGCGAAATGTTTTCGCCTTTTGTGACATGACACACGAAAGCTCGATTCGCGTCCGCCGCCGCGGATGGTGCGCTGCACGACGTGAGGGCCCTGGCCGTGAAGCGGCTCCCCGCGGTGGACGTGGCCCGTGAGTGACGGCGCCTTGGCCGATCTGGTGCTCGTCGGACATGCCCTGGTGGTGGCCTTCGTGGTGCTCGTGCCCGGCCTCGTCTGGGTCGGCCGGCGACGGGGCTGGCGGCTGGCGTACAGCTTTCCCCTGCGCGTCACGCATCTGCTGGTGGTGCTGTTCGTCGCCGGCCAGGCCGTGTTCGGAGGTGTCTGCCCCCTGACCACGCTCGAGGCGGGCCTGCGCGGTGCCGCCGCCGGGCGTCTCGCGAGCCGCGGCTTCATCGCCGAGTGGCTGCATCGGCTGCTCTTCTACGATGCGCCCGGCTGGGTGTTCGCGACGGCCTATGTGAGCTTCGCCGTGGGCGTCGCCTGGCTGTGGTGGCGCTACCCGCCCCGCCGCCGGTCGATCAGCGCGCGCAGGCGCGGCGACTCGTAGAAGTCGATGCACGCCAGGGTGGCGATCGGCGCACCGTGCTTGGCGGGGTCCGCATGGGCGAGCGCCTCATCCGCCAGCGCGGCGACCGCTTCATACGCCTCGAACGAGGCGTCGCCACGTTCGAGATAGGCGCCGGCCGCCCGGCGGGCATCGTTTCCCGCCACGCTGTCGCCGAAGGCACTGGCCAGACAACTCGCCAGGCCGAAGCGACGCAGGGCTTCTCCGTCGGCGGCCAGGGCTTCGACCGGGACAAGCACGGTCGCGAGCAAGAGGAGGAATCTCGACGCCATTGGGGCTCCCTGGCATGAAAAAGGCCGGAGCGTGAACCGCTCCGGCCTGAAATGCACAGCAAGGCGATGTCAGGGGTGCCCGGACTTCCCGGCCTTGACGTCGTCGTACCAGATCTCGTGGTGCTCCTTGGCCCAGGTCTCGTCCACCTCGCCGGACTTCATCGAGTCGAGGGCGCCCTCGACCCCGATGGTGCCCATGTAGATGTGGCCGAAGGACAGGGTCAGGAGGATCACGGCACCGATCGCATGCAACAGCACGAGGTCCTGCATCAGCTCCCGCGTGCGGTCCATCAGGGCCGGGAAGTTGAGGATCAGGCCGGTACCCGCCACGAACAGGCCGAGGAAGGTCACGCCGAGCCAGAACCAGGTCTTCTCACCGAAGTTGAAGCGGCCCGACGGGACATGTCCGCCCGAGAACAGGCCGCCGGCCTTGGCGATCCACGCCGCATCGCACTTCTGCCAGACGTTGTCCCGCAGGAAGGCGCCGATCAGCAGGATCGTGAAGAACAGGAAGACCGGGCCCAGATAGTTGTGCACCAGCTTGCCCAGCGCAAGCAGGCCGCCGAGCCCCTCCGAGCCGAGCAGCGGACCGAGCACGGTACGGCCGAACAGGATCGCCAGGCCGGTGATGCCCATCAGCACGAAGGTGACGGCAGTGCCCCAGTGGGCGAAGCGCTCGAAGGAGGTGAAGCGCTGCATCTTGCGTCCGGTCGGCGGCGCGGACAGTTTCATCTGACCCTTGATCAGATAGAACAGCGCAATCACGCCGATCATCGCCAGCAGGATCGTGCCGCCGTACTTCTTGATCGGCCCGTTTCTGAGGTCGCGCCACGCCTGCCCTTCGGCATTGATGAGCACCCCGGACTCTGCACCCTGGACCTGGCTCAGGCCGGGCACCCCCTGGCGGACCTCCCGCCAGTAGTCGGCCACCTGGTCGCCGGGTGGCTTGGCTGCCGGTGCGTCCGCCGCCAGCGCCAGCGGGGCGGCCAGCAGTGCCAGAAGCACGGCGAACAGCCGCATCAGCCAGGCCGCGGGACGTTTGAGCGAGTTGGCTCCCATTGAATTCTCCCCTTTCCGGTTGTCGTGTGTCGGCCGCCAGCGCCCGGAGGCGCCGGCGGTCCGTACCAGCAGCTGGCGGGCTGGTCAGCCCTTGCCGCCACCGAGCGGGTTGAATTGCAGGTTCTCGCCCCAGGCGCCCCGGTTCGAGCCACGGGCCACGACGCGCTCGCGGAAGATGTCGGACACTTCGTTGGCGTCGCCGGCCAGCAATGCCTTGGTCGAGCACATCTCGGCGCACAGCGGCAGCTTGCCCTCGGCGATCCGGTTGCGGCCGTACTTGGCCCGCTCCTCGGCCGAGTTGTCGGCTTCGGGTCCGCCATTGCAGAAGGTGCACTTGTCCATCTTGCCGCGCTCGCCAAAGGCGCCGTCCTGCGGGAACTGGGGCGCGCCGAACGGGCAGGCGAAGAGGCAGTAGCCACAGCCGATGCAGGCGTCCTTGTTGTGCAGGACCACGCCGTCCTCGGTGGTGTAGAAGCAGTCCACCGGGCAGACCGCGGCACACGGGGCGTCCGTGCAGTGCATGCAGGCGACCGAAAGGGACTTCTCGTTCGGTTCGCCGTCGTTGATGGTGACCACGCGGCGGCGGTTCACACCCCACTCGACCTCGTGCTCGTTCTTGCAGGCGGTGACACAGGCATTGCACTCGATGCAGCGCTCGGCGTCACACAGGAACTTCATTCTTGCCATGATCGACTCCTCTTAGGCTGCAGCAATGCGGCAGCAGGAAACCTTGGATTCCTGCATCTGGGTGACCGAGTCGTACCCGTAGGTCATCGCCGTGTTGGCCGATTCACCGAGCACGTACGGGTCGGAGCCCTGGGGATACTTGTGCCGCAGGTCCTTGCCCTCGAACACGCCGCCGAAGTGGAATGGCACGAAGGCCACGCCCGGCTTGACGCGCTCGGTGATCAGGGCCTTGACCTTGATCTTGCCGGCTGGGGTCTCGACCCACACCATGTCGTCGCCCTTGATGCCGTTATTGTTGGCGTCCACCGGGTTCAGCTCGACGAACATCTCCTGCTGCAGCTCGGCCAGCCACGGGTTGGAGCGGGTCTCGTCGCCGCCTCCCTCGTACTCGACCAGTCGACCGCTGGTGAGGATGATCGGGAAGTCCTTCGCGTAGTCGGTCTGCTGAATCGACTGATACATGACCGGCAGGCGGTAGTGGCTCTTGCGATCGTCGTAGGTCGGATAGTCGGCCACCAGGTCGCGGCGCGTGGTGTAGAGCGGCTCGCGGTGGATCGGGACACGATCCGGGAAGGTCCAGACGATGGCGCGGGCCTTGGCATTGCCGAACGGTGCGCAGCCGTGCTTGATCGCGACGCGCTGGATGCCGCCCGAGAGGTCGGTCTTCCAGTTCTTGCCTTCGGCGGCAGCCTGTTCATCGGCGGTCAGGTCATTCCACCAGCCCAGCTTCTTGACGAGATCGGCGGTGAACTCGGGGTGGCCGCCCTTGAGCTCGCAGCCTACCGGGTAGGAGCCCTCGGCGAGCAGGTTCTTGCCTTCGAACTCGACGCCGAAGCGGGCGCGGAAGTTGAGGCCGCCCTTGGCCACCGCCTTGCTCGTGTCGTAGAGCACGTGGGTGCCGGGGTGTCCCATCTCCGGCGTGCCCCAGCACGGCCACGGCAGGCCGTAGGTGTCGCCATTGGCGGGGCCACCCTTGGCCTCGAGCGTGGTGTAGTCGAAGGTGTGCCAGTTCTGCTGATGGGCCTTCAGGCGCTCCGGGCTCTGGCCGGTATAGCCGATGGTCCACATGCCCTTGTTGATCTCGCGCAGGAT
>JAGRGD010000286.1 GCA_020445665.1 Rhodocyclaceae bacterium | reverse complement strand
TTGCGCTTTCGCGCGGGTTCAGGGGCGGTGTCCGTTGCCGGGGGATCGGCCGGGGCCTCGGCATCGTCGCCCAGCCGCTTGGCCCTCACCTGCGCGAAGGTCCGGCCGTCACCTTCGAGGATTGCGTCCTTGCCGGTCTCGGCCTGCCAGCGTTCGACGGCGACATCGACATAGGCCGCGCTGATTTCCATTGCGAAGACGCGGCGGCCGTTGGCCTCTCCCGCCATGATCTGCGAGCCGGAGCCGGAGAACGGCTCGTAGCAGAGGCCGCCACGGGCGACGTGCTGGCGCATCGGAATGCCGAAGGCGTCGAGCGGTTTCGGCGTCGGGTGGTCGGGCCGGTCGTCCCTGGCGAAGGACGGCATCTCCCAGGTCGAGGGCAGCGTCTGCTCGGCGACCTTCGGCGGGCGGTTCGGGCGGCGCCAGCCCATGAAGCAGGGCTCGTGTTTCCAGAGGTAATGGGAGCGGGTCAGAACCCCGCGGTCCTTCACCCAGATGATCTGCTGGTGCACGAAGGCGCCTGCCTTTTCCCAGCAGGCTTCCAGCATCGCCTGGCGGCGCGAGGCGTGCCAGCAGTACCAGGCCGCATCCTCGGCAATTGCCTCGGCCACGGCGGCGGCGATGAACCCGTCGTAAAGCTCCGCCCCCTGCGAACTGTCGTCCCAGGTCGTGCCATAGGAGGCCGACCAGTCCTTGTTGCGGGTCGGATGGTTCGAGCCGTCGTAGTCGACGAGGTACGGCGGGTCGGTCGCGAACAGGACCGCGCGTTCGCCATTCATCAGGCGGCGGACGTCCTCGGGGTTCGTGCTGTCGCCGCACAGCAACCGATGCTCGCCGAGGATCCAGAGGTCGCGTGTGCGCGATGCGGGATTGCGGGGCGGTTCGGGAATGGTCACCGGCGGCACAGAGCCCCCGGCGCCACCTTCTTCACCGTCGTCTTCCGCGACGTAGGCCAGCAGCTTGTCCAACTCGCCGTCGGAGAAACCGACCAGCGACAGGTCGAAATCCTCCGCCAGCAGGTCGTTCAGTTCCGCCGACAGCAGCGCCTCGTCCCATGGCGATTCAGCCAGTCGGTTGTCTGCGATGCGGTAGGCTCGCCGCTGCGCCTCGGTGAGGTGTCCCAGCACGATCACCGGTGCCTCAAGAAGCCCGAGCTGCGTGGCGGCCAGCACGCGCCCATGCCCCGCGATCAACTCTCCGTCCTCGGAGACGAGGCAGGGCACGGTCCAGCCGAACTCGGCCATGCTGGCGGCGATCTTCGCGACCTGGTCCGCGCCGTGCTGCTTGGCGTTGCGCGCGTAGGGCTGGAGCCTGGCCAGCGGCCATTGCTCGATCGCATCGGGGGCGAAGGCGAGGGTCATGCAAGTTCCTGTCAATGGTATCGGGGTGCGCATCCGCGGCCACGCTGGATTCCAGCGCGGTGGACTCCGCGCCGGTATCCACTGGACTCCGGCATCCACGAGGTATCCACCTCGGGCGGCCGGTCAGGTGTTTGATTTCACGAGGCTTTCAGGCAGCTCGGGTGGCTTCTGGATTCCGGGTGGACTCCCAAAAAAACGGCCCTGACGCTGGCGAACTTGCGCGCCAAGCCCGCCAGCATACGTTTCGGCCCGGAAAGGAACCGGAAAACAAAGGCTTGGCGGCCTGGACCCCGGCTGGACCCCGGAAGCCAGCCCCGGTATCCATCTCGGGATCAGCGTCGGTTCGCCCGAGCGCACGACCCCGAGTATATCGCCATGGATACCGTCAGAAGGGCGATCCGTCTCGCCGCCCGGTGTCTCGCCGAAAAGTGTCTCACGCGCCCGTCGAGCCTTGACATAGTCAGTGCGACGCGTGCGCCACCACGAACTCCATCGAGCGCTTCTGCGGCACGCGCCTCCCGTTCAGTCGCCAGACGATCACCGCGATCCCGTACTGCCAGCGCCGGTTTGCGGTGGCACGGCTGATGCCGAGTTCCCAGCAGATCGG
>JAGRGD010000285.1 GCA_020445665.1 Rhodocyclaceae bacterium | reverse complement strand
GCGGCGGCGCGGGCGACGTCGAGGGCGCGGCGCAGATCGCCCGGGACCTGGAGCGGCTGGCCCGCCAGGCCACGGCCGGCCGGACCTTCGAGTCCATCGCCGCCGCGGTCTGGCCGGAGCATCATGTGCCCGAGGAGGCCCGTCTCAAGGGCCTGGCCGAGTCGGCCCTGGAGGCCCACGCCGGCGCCGTGGTCGTGCCGCTGCACCTGGGCAAGCGCCTCGACGGCATGATGGCGCTGTCCATCGCCCAGCGGCGCGCCGCGCCCGAGGGCAGCCACTGGGTCGACGAGGCGCCCCTCGACGCGCTGCTCCTGACCTGGATGCAGCGCGAGGCAAACCGGGCCCTGCCCTGGCAAAGCGGCGAGGACGGCAATGTGGGCGTCGTGATCGCCGCCCACGGCTCCGACTGGCACTGGAACGAGACCATGCGCCAGGCCGTGGCCCCGCTCGCGGCCCGCTACCGGCTGGCCTTCGCCTACTCGATGGCCGACCCGATCATCGTGGAACGCGCGGTGCGCCGGCTCGAAGCCCAGGGCGCCCAGGCCATCGTCGTGGTGCGGGTGTTCGGTCTGGAGGACAGCTTCCGCTCGGCCTTCCGGCGCATGGCCGGCCTCGACGTAGAGGACGCCCTCGCCGTCGATGGCAGCGCCAGTCATGAGCATGGCCAGGGGCATGTACCCACGATGGCGGCCCCGGACGGGCATGGGCACCATGGTCACGGTGCCGCGGCCGGCAGTGGCCGCATCCGGAGCCCCGCCGTGCTGCTGACCGCGGGCGGGCTCGACGACGACCCGCTCTTCGCCCGCGCCCTGCTGGCCCGCGCCGACGCCCTGTCCCGCGACCCAGCGCGGGAGACCCTGATCCTGACCGCTCACGGCACCTTCAGCGACGAACGCAACGCCCGTTGGCTCGAGGTGCTGGCCCGTATCGCCGATCGCATGCGCGCCGAGGGCGCCGACCGCTTCCGCGACATCCGCGTCGCCACCTGGCGCGAGGACTGGCCCGACAAGCGCGAGGCGTGGGTGCCCCGGGTACGCGCCTGGGTCGAAGCGGCCAGTGAGGACGGCACCGCCATCGTGATCCCGGCCCGCACCAACGGCACCGGCCCGGAGGCACGCCTGCTCGAAGGGCTCGACTTCCGCCTCGGCAGCGGCTTCGCCCCCCACCCCCTGTTTGCCGAGTGGGTCGAATCCCAGGTTCGCAGCGCCCTCGAACAGGCCCGTCGCCCCCCTGTGCCGGCCATGGCCCGGATCGACCGGATCACGCCCTGAGCCACCCGACCACCCCCTCCACGGAGAACCGCCCTTGTCCCGTTACACCGGCCCCCGCCTGAAAGTCATGCGCGCCCTCGGCTGCGAACTGCCCGGTCTCTCGGCCCGCGGCATCGGCCACCGCGACACCCTGCCCGGCCAGCATGGTGCCCGCCCGCGCCGCAAGTCCGACTATGGCTTGCGGCTGATCGAAAAACAGAAGCTGCGATTCAACTATGGCCTTCGCGAGACCCAGCTGCGACGCCTGTTCCGGGAGGCCAAGCGGCACCGCGACCCGACCGGCGACAAGCTGCTCGAACTGCTCGAGCGCCGCCTCGACAACGTGGTCTTCCGGGCCGGATTCGCCCCCACCGGCGTTATGGCCCGCCAGCTCGTCCGCCACGGCCACGTCCGGCTCAACGGCCGGCGTGCCGACATCCCGTCGATCCGCGTGCGGGTCGGCGACCGCATCGAGCTGACCGAACGGGCGCGCCGGATACCGGTCGTCGTGTCGGCGATGGCCGAGCCCGCCCTCGCCCGGCCCGAGTGGATTCACGCCGAAGAGGGGGGCTACGCGGCCACCGTCACCCGTCTGCCGGATCGCAGCGAGGTGCCCTTCCCGGTGGAGATCCAGCACGTGGTCGAGCACTACGCGGTGAGGCTGTGATGGCCCACGCTACCGCCACACAGCCCGGCTCCGGCGAAGTGGGCCCCAACTACGCAGACCATCCCGAGCTCGCGATCGCCGCGGTGATCTACATGATGAGTCGCTTCCCGACGATCCGCTCGCCGGCGCTGGCCCGCGCGATCCGAGAGCACTTGAGCCTGATCGACGCCGACCCCCGCCTGCCGCCCGAGCTGCGGGACTGCTGCCATCAGGTCAAGGAGGAATGGCGCAGCTACGAGCTGCTGTGTGCCGTGGATTCCGTCGCCGCCCACTAGGGTCTGTGGACATTTGTATGGCGGATCGCGTTGAGACTTTGAGCCTGTGCCACAAGGCGCGGGAGGAAGGCAAGGGTGGCGGTCCACTGCGGGCTTTGCACAGCCCGCCGGCTTCGCTGGCGC